>NZ_JBDZDJ010000003.1:0-419198 GCF_040049135.1 Gordonia sp. VNK1
GATACCGGTAGTGGTTCCGGCGCAACCGAACCCGCAGACACCGACGTGGTTGACGCCGAAGCGGTCGATGCCGAAACTGATGACATCGAAGCCGCCGCCGCTGACGCGGAGGGTGACGCCGAGCCGGTCGATACCCAGATCGACGAACCGACCGATCCCCACGCTGACAGCAACAAGGACCACGAGGCCGAAGCCCCGGCAACCGTCGAGGCCGAAACCCCGTCCGACCGTAGTGTTCCGAGTGACCATCAGGCTCCGGCTGCCGACTCCTCGAGCATCGACGACAGCCTCGACCTCGCAGACAGCGTCGACCAGAACTACGACCACGGGTCGGGCGTCCCTGACCAACCCGACCCAGCCATCGACGAATACGATTCAGGCGCAGCCCAACCCGATCCCGTCGAACCCCGACCACCCGACCAGCGAGACAAGCCCGACGCCGCAGGCGACGAGCACCCCGACGAACCTGGTGTCACCGACACCAGGGAGATCGACCTGGTCGTCTTCGACGGAGACGGTGTTCCGATCACCGACGATCCCGACGACCCAGCCACCGCTGCCGGGCTCGATCGTGCCTCACGCACCCGAATCCGCGTCCGCGACACGACCACCGAAGGACAGCCCCGCGAGCGCCGCATCCGTGATGGCGGCATCCGTACCAGCGGCGCCGACCGGGAACGTGAGCTCGAGGAACTCGCCGCCATCGGCATGAACCCACGCAACAGCCGAATCGAGCGTGTTCTGGCCGCCCGGCTCCACTACCGGCTCGACACCTCCTGAAGCAGCCCGTCCGCCGGTACTGGCCGGGCCGCACCGCCGCAGAAACATTGTGGCCGTGGGGAGTTCCAGCCTCGTCTTACGAGGCCTCGACACGGGCTTCGTTTCGACGGAGCTCAACGCGGCGGCTAGCGCTCCGCCCGGCTCGACCACCGGGACTGGACCTCGACAAGCTCGGCCCGGCGGACAAGCTCGGACGCGTCAGTCGGGCTCGGGGGACTCCAACTCGCCCGACGTCGAGTCGTCATGCGCCACATCGAGTTCGGGGTCGTCGAGCGCAGCACGGTCGAGTCCGGGGGTCACCTGCATTCCGGAGACCGTGGCGGTGATGGACCGCGCCAGATCCTGCGCGGTCAGACCGAGCTCCGACAAGATCTCACCGCGGGAAGCGTGAGTGATGAATTGCTGAGGAATCCCCCGGATCTGAACCGGCGCAGTCACATCCGCATTCGACAGTGCGGCGGCCACCGCCGACCCGACGCCTCCGTGCACACCGCTGTCCTCCAGTGTGACCACGAGTCGGTGACGTCCGGCGAGATCGACCACCGATGGCGGGACCGGCAACACCCATCGAGGATCGACGACGGTGGCCTCGATGCCCTGACTCCGCAGTCGCTCCGCGGTATCCAGAGCCAACGCGCAGAAGGCGCCGACCGCCACGATGAGAACGTCACCGCCGATCGGCTCGGTCGGCGAGGTGCCACGTCGCAGCACGTCAACCCCGTCATCCAGACGCTCGATCGCCCGAATGTCCTCCGGCACAGCGCCCTTGGAGAATCGCAGCGCACTGGGTCCGTCACCGACGTCCAATGCCTCGGCGAACTCCTCCCGCAGCCGCACCGCATCACGGGGCGCGGCAACGCGGATGCCCGGCACCAGACCCAGCAGCGACAGATCCCACATTCCGTGATGGCTCGGACCGTCGGGGCCGGTGATCCCGGCCCGGTCGAGTACCAGCGTCACCGGGAGTTTCAGCAGCGCGACATCCATCAACAACTGATCGAAGGCACGATTGAGGAAAGTCGAATAGATCGCGACCACCGGGTGCAGACCGCCCAGCGCCAACCCGGCCGCCGAGGTCACCGCATGCTGTTCCGCGATCCCCACGTCGAACATCCGATCCGGGTACCGCTCGCCGAAGGGTGCGAGTCCGGTCGGGCCGGGCATAGCGGCGGTGATCGCCACCACATCGTCCCGTGCGGCGCCGGCCTCGATCAGCGCAGCCGAGAACACCGACGTCCAATCCTGCGGCGACACGGTCTTGGCACGGCCGGTGGCGGGATCGATGACTCCGGTGGAGTGCATCTGATCGGCGACGTGATTCTCCGCGTGCGCATACCCCATGCCCTTGCGGGTCACCGTGTGTACGATCACCGGCCCGCCGAATGCCTTCGCCTGGCGGAACGCCGACTCGAGTGCCTCCACGTCGTGACCGTTCACCGGTCCCACGTACTTGAGGCCGAGGTCGGTGAACATCGCCTGTGGCGCAAGCAGATCCTTCAAGCCGCTCTTCATCCCGTGCAGCAACGCGTACGCCGGGTCGCCGACGACCGGCAACTTCTGCACCACCTTGCGTCCCTCGTCGAGCACGCGCTCGTACCCCGGCTGCAGCCGCAGTCCGGACAGGTGTTTGGCGAGTCCGCCGATCGTCGGTGCATACGACCGCCCGTTGTCGTTCACCACGATCACCACCGGCCGATCGGCACCGGCGATGTTGTTGATGGCCTCCCAGCACATACCGCCGGTGAGCGCACCGTCACCGACGACGGCGACCACGGTCCGCTCGTCCTGCCCGGTGAGCGCGAACGACTTCGCGAGGCCGTCGGCGTACGACAACGCCGCCGAGGCGTGTGAGGATTCGACCCAGTCGTGCGGGCTCTCGGCACGATCCTGATACCCGGTGAGTCCGCCCTTCTGCCGCAACGAATCGAACCCGTCACGCCGGCCGGTCACGATCTTGTGCACATAGCACTGATGGCCTGTGTCGAAGATCACCGGATCGATCGGCGAATGGAAGACACGATGCAGCGCCAGGGTCAGCTCGACGACACCCAGATTCGGTCCGAGGTGCCCGCCGACGGCCGACACCTTCTCGACGAGGAAATCGCGGATCTCACTCGCCAACGCGGTGACGTCCTCGGGTGAGAGCGCACGCAGATCCGCCGGTGAATTGATGTGCTCGAGTTGGCCCATCATTCCTCCATCATGTCGTCGTCCACGGTCGGCGGGTCGGCGCGACACCGGCGGGCTTCACCGGTGGATACCCCAGGGCTCCAGGCCCCCGACCACGAACCCACCGGTTCGCCCCGGGGATTCGTCCCTCGACGCCGGGAGGCGACGAGAGTCATCTGTGTCAGTCTACGGATGTCCCGGCGTCAACCCGACGGCGACAAACCCTCAGACGGGTGAGGTCGACCGCACCAGTACTGCGATGGCCTCCAGATGGTGCGTGAGAGGGAATGCGTCGAACCCCGCAATGCCTCGCACCCGATATCCCCGGTCGGTCCACAGGCGCAGATCCCGCGCGAACCGGCCGACGTCGCAACCGACGTGCACCACCCGTGGACCCGCGGCGACGATGCCGTCGATCACCCGTGCCCCGGCGCCCGTCCGCGGCGGGTCGAGAACCACCACATCCGGTGCGGGAAGGTCGCCGATGATCTCCGCCACCTCGCCACGATGGCTCCGCACCCGCGGATCGTCACCGAAGGTCACCCCGGCGGCCGCGAGTGCGCCGCCGTCGGAGTCGACGATGTCCACCCGACCGGCACCGACGTCGTCGAGGAGAGCAGCCGCGAACACACCCGCACCGCCGTACAGATCCCAGCACGTCACCGGCTCCCCCGACCCGACGCCGACATACTCGAGATACCGCCGGACGAACTCGGTGACCGTCGCGGCATACACCGAGGGTGCTGCGCGGTGCCCCTGCCAGAATCCGGTCACCGGGATCTGCCAGGCGCGGTCCCCCACCCGGTGTACCGCGGTCGCCTCCCCCTCGAGCACGGTCAGTGCACGAGCACCCTCACGCCCACGTCGACGTCGTTGCGCCGACCGGCGGTGCGCACCCCGCCGGTCCGTGCCCCGACGCTGCGTTGCCCGACGCCGACCACTCGAACCCGAACCGCCTCCGGGACTCGGTGGTGCCAGTTCGGTGATGTGACGGTGACCGTCGTCGTCGAGCACGATGGCGAGCTCGGCGCCCGGTGTGTATCCGGCGTCGACGCCGACGATCATCGTCGGATCGGGTTGCGCGCATGGGTGTCCGACGACGATTCCCGCGGCCCCTCGTTCGTGCACCCCCGCCCGGCCGTCGGCGTCGACGGTCAGTCGGGTGCGAATCCGCCAACCCACCTCGGCGTCGTCGAGTGCGCGAACCGCCGCAGCCGCATCCTCGAGAACGTCGAGGGCATCCGGCGTGAAGCCGCCCACCCGGATCAGGACGTCACGCAGCACCTGCGACTTCAGAGTTCGCGCGTGGGCCGCCGCGACAAACGCGAAGTCGCAACAACCTGCTCCGTGAACCGCTGCCGGACAACGATTTTCGATGCGATAGGGCGACGGATCGAGAACGTCGCAGACCTCCGCGGAGAGAAACCCGGGCTTCTCTCCGATGATCGACGCGGTCACGGTCTCACCGGGAATCGCGCCCCGGACGAACACGACCCGGCCGTCGGGTGCGTGGGCGATGGCGGTGCCGCCGTTCGCGGGCCGCTGCACAGCCAACGTCAGCAGCTCGGGCGCACTCACGAGTCGGGGCCACCCAGGGCACGCCGGGTGTCACCGGGGGCGTTGTAGGACAGATCCGCCTTGCGACGATCGGACGAACTGAGCTGCCAGGGCACCGACGTCACCATCACCCCGGGCTCGAACAGCAGGCGTGTCTTCAACCGCAGCGCCGACTGGTTGTGCAGGATCTGCTCCCACCAATGCCCCACCACATACTCCGGGATGAACACGGTGATGACATCGCGGGGCGACTCTCGTCGGACGCGACGGACGTACTCGATCACCGGGCGGGTGATCTCACGATAGGGCGACGCAATCACCTTGAGCGGCACCCGGATGTCGCTGGCCTCCCACTCCGACACCAACCGGCGAGTGTCGCGATCGTCGACGTTGACGGTGATCGCCTCGAGCACGTCGGGGCGGGTGGCGCGGGCGTACAGCAGGGCCCGCTTGGTGGCCAGGTGCAGCGTGGAGACCAACACCACCGAGTGGGTCCGGCTCGGCAACACCTGCTCGTCCTCGTCGACGGCACGTTCGAGCTCGCGCTGGACCGAGGCGTAGTGGTGGTGGATCAGTTTCATGATGACGAACAGGATGACCATCGCCAGGATCGCGATCCAGGCGCCGGCGGTGAACTTGGTGATCAGCACGACCACCAGCACCGTCGCCGTCATGATCAGACCCACGGCGTTGATCACCCGGGATTGCATCATCCGCCGACGCGCACTCGGGTCGGTTTCGGTACGCAACAACCGCGTCCAGTGCCGCACCATGCCCGTCTGGCTCAGGGTGAACGACACGAACACGCCGACGATGTAGAGCTGGATGAGCGCGGTCACCTCACCACCGAAGGCGATCACGAAGGCCATCGCCGCGACGGCGAGGAACACGATGCCGTTGCTGAAGGCCAGCCGGTCGCCGCGGGTGTGCATCTGACGCGGCAGATAACGATCCTGGGCGAGCACCGACCCGAGCACCGGAAAACCGTTGAATGCGGTGTTGGCCGCCAGCATCAGGATCAGGGCGGTCACGGTCGCGACGAAATAGAACCCGATCGGGAAACCCTCGAAGACAGCGTGCGCCAACTGGGCGATCATGGCTTCCTGCTGGTAGCCGGGGGGCGCACCGATCAGGTCGGTGTCCGGATTCATCACGTATTTCGCGCCGATCCGCTCGGCCAGGAAGACGATGCCCAGCAGCAGCACGATCGCGATGCTGCCGAGAAGGAGCAGTGTCGTCGCGGCGTTGCGCGACTTGGGTTTCTGGAAGGCCGGAACGCCGTTGCTGATCGCCTCCACACCGGTCAGCGCCGCGCATCCGGACGAAAACGCACGCGCGATCAGGAACACGAACGCGATACCCATCAGGTGATTGTTCTCGGCCCTGATCTCGAAGTGCGCGGTCTCGGCCTGCACGTCGCGTCCCAGGACGAAGATCTCCAGGAATCCCCAGATGAGCATGCCCAGCACACCGAAGATGAAGGCGTAGGTCGGGATGGCCAGCACCGACCCGGACTCCTTGAGGCCGCGCAGATTCACCGCCGCCAGCACGATGATCGCCGCGACACAGAACCAGACTCGGTGCTCGTGCACGAAGGGTATCGCCGCACCGATGTTCTCCGCCGCCGACGAGATCGACACCGCGACGGTGAGGACGTAGTCGACCAGCAGCGCGCTGCCGACCGTCAGGCCCGCGGTGGGACCGAGATTGACGGTGGCCACCTCGTAGTCACCGCCACCGGAGGGATAGGCGTGCACGTTCTGGCGATAGCTGGCAACGACGACCGCCATCACGATCGCGACCGCGATCGCCACCCACGGTGTGTACGCCAGGGCCGACAATCCGGCGACCGAGAGGACCAGGAAGATCTCCTGCGGCGCGTAGGCGACCGATGACATCGCGTCCGACGCGAACACCGGTAGCGCTATGCGCTTGGGCAGCAGGGTGTGGCCGAGACTGTCGCTGCGAAATGGACGTCCCAGAAGCAGGCGTTTCGTCGCGACGGACACCTTTGACACGGTGGACACCAGGCAACACTAGAACCTGCGATACCCGAAGGCCACCAGGACCCGCATCATCGGCCGGGCAGTACGGGTAGGTTCATCTCTGCATGGGACGACGCGGTCGTTGGTGGCGTCGATGAATCCCTGCGCCGCCGAGTCGTGGGCGAACCCCACAGGCATGTGATCGCCGGAAAGGGTGCACCGTGAAAGGACCGCTGTGCGAGTAGTCATCATGGGCTGCGGACGAGTCGGATCGGCGCTGGCGATGGCCATGCAGAAGCGTGGGCACGAGGTCGCGGTGATCGATCGTGACGCATCGGCCTTCGCCCGCCTCGGCGATGCCTTCACCGGCGACCGCATCGTCGGTGTCGGATTCGATCGGGACGTGCTGATCCGCGCCGGGATCGAGAAAGCCGACGCCTTCGCCGCCGTCTCCTCCGGCGACAACTCCAACATCATCTCCGCGCGCGTGGCACGCGAGACCTTCGACATCGAACGCGTGGTGGCCCGCATCTACGACGCCAAACGCGCGGCGGTCTACGAACGCCTCGGTATCCCGACGGTGGCGACGGTGCCGTGGACCACCGAACGTTTCGTCTCGGCGCTCGGTGAGACCTCGACCACCACCGAGTGGCGTGACCCGTCGGGGACGTTGGCGATCGCGCAACTCGACATCCACGAGTCGTGGATCGGGACGAGTTCGATCAAGTTCCAGGAGCGCACCGGCGCCCGGATCGCCTTCCTCAACCGCGTCGGTACGCCGGTGCTGCCGGAGGCGAAGACCGTTCTGCAGCAAAGCGATGTGGTGTTCGCCGCGGTGCTGCTCGACCGGTTGCCGGAGACACGCGCCCTGGTGGCGGCTCCGCTGGCCGACGACTGACCACCAACAACGGCCATTGATCTTGATGGGCGGCCCATCCGCCGCCGTCACCACCGTCTTCGACAGGAGAACGTCATGAGAGTCGCCATCGCCGGTGCCGGCGCCGTCGGGCGATCGATTGCCCGCGAGCTGCTCGTCAACTCGCACGAGGTCACCTTGTTCGAGCGCAAGTCCGATCACATCGACACCGACGCCGTCCCCGGCGCGCAATGGCTACTCGCCGACGCCTGTGAGCTGTCGAATCTCGAGTCGGCGAATCTGCAGTCCTTCGACGTGATGATCGCCGCGACCGGCGACGACAAGGCCAACCTGGTGGTGAGTCTGCTCGCGAAGACGGAATTCGCCGTCAATCGGGTGGTCGCCCGGGTCAACGACCCCCGCAATGAGTGGCTTTTCGGCGAGGAGTGGGGCGTCGATGTCGCGGTGTCGACGCCGCGGCTGCTCGCCTCGCTCGTCGAGGAGGCGGTCTCCGTCGGAGATCTGGTGCGCCTGATGACATTCCGCCAGGGACAGGCCAACCTGGTCGAACTCACGCTGCCGGCGAACACGCCGCTCGCCGGCCGCCCCGTTCACAAGCTCCAGTTGCCCAGAGATGCTGCGCTCGTGGCGATCCTGCGCGGCGGCCGGGTGATCGTGCCCGAACGCGACGACCCGCTCGAGGGCGGCGACGAACTGGTGTTCATCGCACCGGCCGAGGCCGAACCCGCGCTGCACGCCGCGATGCGGATCGAGTAGCCGCCAGATCCGGGGGGCACACTGCCGCTCGGCGGCCACGGTGGCGCCCGCACGTCGAGCCGGGCACTGCTCGTCGGGCAGCAGAAAGGCGGCCGCAGTGGGCCGCCTTAATGGTGCGCTCCGTCAGTCCTCGTCGCCGTAGAGCTCGTAGTACGGGTTGTAGATCACCTTGGTGCCGTCGTGCTCGCCCAGGCGACCCCGTACGGTCAACTTCCGGCCCGGTTCGATTCCCGGGATCCGGTTGCGTCCCAGCCATTTCAGCATCACGACGTCGGATCCATCGAAGAACTCCGCCTTGACCCCGCTCTTGGCGGTGCGCGAACACGTCTCCACCGATCGAAGTTCACCGTGCATGGTGACCTCGTCACCGCGGCAACACTCGACGGCGCGCTGAGCGCCGGTCGCTTCGGATTCGGCAGCGATCTGCTGCGCATCGGCGTTGCCGAGATCCTCGGTCAACCGCTTCGTCAGCCGCTTGAGATATCCGGCTGTCGGCATCGCAACCTCCAAGACGATGTGCCTTCGCCCAGTCGGGGTCGTGGTGCCTTGTGGGCCGGGCCTTGAGTAGTACTCGACGCCCCGACGTGGGTGCTTGGCCTCAGCGTAGACCCAAGCTCACGACACGTACAACGCACGGCATGATCGTGGCATGCCCGCGAATGACATACACGCCGTGACCAGCACGAATGGCCGGTCTCACACCGCGGTGTCGGCGCTCGTCGTGATGCCCGGAACGGGTTCGGACGCCGACTTCGTCCGGCGGGCATTCGGTGCGGCCGCCGCGCGGATGGGTGTGGAACTGATCGCCCTGCAACCCGAGGAGGATCTTGTCGCGGGCCACCGCCGGCGCCTGGACGAATCGGCGGATAGGTACGGCCGGATTCTGGTGGGCGGCATCTCGATCGGAGCCGCCATCGCGATCGACTGGGCATTGGGGGCCGACGGCGCGCAGCGGTGCGCCGGGGTGTGGGCCGCCCTGCCGGCGTGGAGCGGGGTCGGCGACTCCACGCTCGCCGTACAGAGCGCCGCGGCGACCGCACGGGCGCTGCGCGTCGATGGGCTGGAGGCGACGATCGCCGCGATGCGCCGCAGCAGTCCCGCGTGGCTGGGTGCCGAACTCACCCGCAGCTGGCGAGCGCTGTACCCGGGTCTGGTCGGCCAGTTGGAGCAGGCCGCGCGGTATCGGGCCCCGACGGTCGACGACATCGCACACCTCGCCGTGCCCCTGGCGATCACCGCGGCAGCCGATGACCCGCTGCATCCGCTCGAGGTCGCTGAACAGTGGTGTGCCGCGGCACCCGAGGCGCACCTCGTGCACGTGGGTCTGCACGAGTGGGGACAGGATCCGTCCGTTCTGGGGCGCTCCTGCGCGCGGGCGTGGGGTGAACTCGTGCGGTGAACGCCGCCCGGGCCCGGTTCAGCTCACCGAACGGCTCAGCTCCCGGACCGGCTCAGCTCGACCAACGGCTCAGCTCTTGGAACGGCGACGCCGGAAACGCTGCATCGCCGAACCCGACGACGGCGGGATCTCCTCGGGCTCCTCCTCGATCACCTCGGCGGCCGCGTCGGCCTCACGCACGAGGGTGGCCTGTTCGATCTGTTCGAGCGCACCGCCCGGGATGCGTTCGACGTCGATGTGCTCATCGAGATCGCCATCCACGTCGTCGTCGACGCGGGTCTCGGCGACCTCCTCGGGTTGAGCCGGGGCGGGTACCGCTGACGCCTCGGTGCCGGGCGCTCCGGGCGGCACGGCACCGCCCATCTGCTGCTGCACCATCTGTTGCTGTGCGGCGGCGACCTGCTCGGCGAGGACAGGCGGCAACACGATCGGGAGCATCTCCCGGGGCGGGTGCGGGTCCTTGCCGCGCCGGACCACGGACTCGGCCAGCACCGCCCGGGCCAATTGGCTCAGCTGGTCCCGTGACTCGTCCGGACCGCTGGCCACGCACCGGACCATCCATCGGGGACCGTCGACACCGATGAAGCGGTGGGCGCCACCGGGGACCTCCGCGAGGACCTCACGACCCCAGTGCGCGTCCTCGACGCTCACGGTGGCACCTTCGTCGCGCAGGGACGCCGCGAGTTCGCGCACGACCTCACGCCACAGGCCCGGTGATCGTGGTGCCGCGAAGGCCGTCACGCTGATCCGGCCGTGCGGGGTGACGAGGTACACCGCCTCCGGCTGATGATCCGGGGACATCTCCACGGTCACCTGTCCCCCCTCGACCACGGGGACCAGCACCGAGCCCAGATCCAGATGAGAGTTCGCCAATTCCTCGGCCGGCGTGGCCAATTCGTCGATGTCGTAGGGTCCACGCGCCTGCCCGACCCGCAGTTCGTCGTCCGCTGCCATCTTCTGTCTCATCTCCTGCCCTCACCGCGAACCACGGTGTGCCGACCTTCCCGTGTGCAGGGTAATCGACGGGCCGACCGCGACGTCGGAGGTCAGCGGGAACGGTCGACGCCGGTCGGAGATGTCGCGCGGTGCGCTTCGTCAGGACTCGGGGCCGGACAGTGCGGCGTGGCCACCGCTGGACCCGTATCCACCGGCGCCGCGGCTGGTCTCGTCGAGTTCGTCGACCTCCACGAACGACGGGAGCTCGACACGCTGGATGACGAGTTGGGCGATGCGGTCACCGCGTGCGATGTGGATCGGCTCGCTCGGATCGAGGTTGATCAGGCAGACCTTGATCTCACCGCGGTAGCCGGCGTCGATGGTGCCGGGCGTGTTCACGATCGACAGCCCGGCGCGCGCCGCCAACCCGGATCGGGGATGGATCAGGCCCACCGTGCCCACCGGCAGTGCGATGGCGATCCCTGTGCCGACGAGTTGGCGACGGCCGGCGGGAAGTTCGAGGTCGATGGTGGAACAGAGGTCGACGCCGGCGTCGCCCGGGTGGGCCCGGGCCGGCAGCGGAAGATCGGGATCGAGGCGGCGGACCCGTACCGGTGGCAGCGAGTCGCTCGGACCAGGGGTGAGATCTGATGTCACGCTGGCAGACTACGCTGGCCCTGTGAGTGATCCCGAACCCAGCGAGTCCCATCCCGACGCCCAGACCGCAGGCAATGCCGTCGGGTCGGCCGGTGGCTCCGCAGGCGATCGGGCCACCGGGGGCGACACACGTTTCGACGAACGACTGAGGGTCCCGTGGTGGTGGTGGCTGGCCGCGGCTGTGGTGACCGGCGTGGTCGGGCACGAGATCGAGCTCTCGGCACACCGTTCGGGATGGGGATATCTCGGATACGTGGGTACCGCGATCGTGTGCGCGTTGGCGCTCTGGTCGATGGGTCGCACACGCATCCGGGTGACGGCCGATGGCGAACTGCAGGCGGGCAAGGCGCGCCTGCCGCGTTCGGTGATCGCTCGAGGCGCGACGATCAGCGCCTCGGCCAAGAGTGCGGCCCTGGGACGCCAGCTCGACCCGGCCGCATTCCTGGTGCACCACGCCTGGGTCAAGACGATGGTGCTGTTGGTTCTCGACGACCCTGACGACCCGACCCCGTACTGGCTGGTGTCGACCCGTCGGCCCGGCGAGTTGCTGGAAGCGCTCGGAGTGCCGGACGCCGCAGCGACCTCGTAGAGGTCACCGGCGACCCGGCCCGCCGTTCGCCGGGCAGCGGCCCGACGACCTCAGGCGCAGTCGACGCAGATCATCGACGAGCCGTTCTCACGGGCGAGTCGACTGCGGTGATAAACGAGAAAACAGCTGCTACAAGTGAACTCGTCGGCCTGCTTCGGGATGACCCGCACCGACAGTTCCTCACCGGACAGGTCCGCCCCGGGGAGTTCGAACGACTCCGCGGTGTCTGTCTCGTCGACGTCGACGGCCGCGGCCTGTGCCTCGCTGCGCCGCGCCTTGAGTTCCTCGAGCGAATCCTCGTTCAGGTCTTCGCTCTCCGTGCGTCGTGGCGCGTCATAATCAGTAGCCATTGTGTGCCTTACCTGGTTGGAGGAGCGCACCACGCAGTCCTCGGCTTGTGACCGTCATGAACCCTGGGTGCCGTACATGCCGGGATTGTCTTGCCGGCGTACCTACAACGTCATGACCGGGGCGATTCGTTACCCATCGACCACCGGATCGTTGTGAAGTTGCTCACGTTTTGATGCCTGCTCGCCTCGGGCTCGGGAGAGCGGGCGCCCGAAGCATAGTGGAGACACCGCACAGAGTCAATCACGCCGGTCACCGCGGCTCTCCTCGGGCTCGATCGCCGCTTGACGCCGCCCGCTCCCCTCCGCCACCCGGTGGGCCCGAAAAATGTCACGCGCCATCTCTGGTCGGCGCCGCCTCCGATCCGGCGACGGACCGACCCTCTACAGTGGGCCCAAATCCGCTGGCGATGAAGGAGCGCAGTCCACGGTGGTCTCGCAGATTACGACCGGTTACCCCACCGATCACAACGGGCGACCGTATCGCCGACGCCGAAGCTGGCCCATTCTCATCGTGTTGGCCGTGCTCGCCGTCCTGGGAGTCATCGCCTGGTCGGTGGCGCTGGCGGGCTCGGAGGCCGACGCGACGCCCACCGACTGCAACGTTCCGACCCCGGCGAGTGCCTCCGCGTCCGACTCCGCACCGGCCGACGCGGCCCCGGCGCCGACCTCCGCCGCACAGCCGACCTCCACCGTCGTCGATCGCGACGACATGCTCAAGGTCACTCCGGCGGCGCTGTCGACGTTCCAGGTGCGGGTGCTCAACGCGTCCACGCAGCGCGGCGCGGCGCGCTCGGCGTCGGGCGATCTGACGGCTCAGGGTTTCACCCCGGCCAGCGACTCCGCCTACGGCGACGATCCGCTCTACCCCAACCACGATCTCAACTGTGTCGCGCAGATCCGCTTCGGCCCGGCCGGACAGGCGGCCGCGGCGGCGGTGTGGCTCGCGATCCCGTGCGCCCAACTCGTCAACGACGGACGTCGCGGCACCGACGTCGATGTCGCGCTCGGCGAGTACTACGAGGCCCAGGAGCAGTCCCAGGATGCGCAGGCGGCACTGGAGGCGCTGCGGTCGGCGGATCCGAAGAACCCGCAGAGCGGCGTCGACCCGGGTCTGGTCAGCGCCGTGCACTCCCAGCGCTGCTGAGCGGCCTCCAGACGACCGGCGCCGGGTCCGGCCTCAGGTCATGCCTGGGCGGGCAGCGCCCGCCGGGCATCGACCGAGTCGAGGAGTGCGATGAAGCTCTCGGCGATCCCCGGTGCCACCGCGATCGTGGGATGACCGTCGTCCGAGCGTGAATCCGGTGGCGGCAACAGCACTCTCGCGCCCGCCTCGGCGGCGATGAGCCCACCCGCCGCCCAATCCCAGGGACTCAGGCCGTGTTCGATGTGCGCGTCGACGGCACCGCTGGCGACCATGCACAGATCGAGTGCGGCGGCCCCGATCCGGCGCAGGTCCCGCACCTTGGGCAGCAACTGCGCCACCAGCGCCCCCTGCGCGCGCCGCCGGCGGGCGTCGTACCCGAAACCGGTGGCCACCAACGCCAGGCCCACCTCGTCGATGGCGTTGCATCGCAACGGGGTTCGCACTCCGTCGACGGTCATGACGGCACCGCCGCCCAGCGTCGCCGAGTAGGTGACCCGCCGTGCGACGTCGACCACCGCACCCGCCACCGAGCGCCCGTCGATCTGCGCGGCCACCGACACCGCATACGCCGGGATGCCGTACATGAAGTTGACCGTCCCGTCGATCGGGTCGACGACCCAGCGCACCCCGGTCGGCACGGCGACGCTGCCGCCGGCCTCCTCCCCGAGGACGTGGTCACCGGGCCGCAGCCGATGCAGCATCGCGCGGATCAGTGCCTCGGTCTCGGTGTCGGCCACGGTGACCGGATCGGTGGGCGTCGATTTGGTCGACACCGCATCGTCGACGCCGTCCTCGGCCGCGCCGGGTCCCGGGCCGCCGAACAGTTCCGGCCGCCGGGTGCGCACGTGTGCGGCGGCCTCGTGCGCCACCTCAACCGCCACCGCACCCAACGACGCCGGGTCGATATCGGCCGCACCCCCACCCGCCTCGGACACGTCCGAACTCCCGGACCGATGGTCGACGACACCCTGCCTGTCTGCGTGCTCCACCGTTCCATGTGAGCACACCCGCCGGCCGACGGTGCGATCGGGCAAGTCGGTCCCCGCGCCGTCGACGAGAGTTCTCCGCACACCCCTGCGACCTGCGCGCGGTGTCGATAGCCTGAAGACGCCGCGGCGAGACCGATCGTCGGCCGGCACCCGACCATCGCCTGAGAGGACTCGCCATGACCGACTCCGCAGTGCCCGACTCCCCCACCACCGCAACGAATCTGGGCTTCGGCGTCGATGTCGGCGGGTCGGGCATCAAGGGCGGGATCGTCGACCTCGACACGGGTGCGCTGGTCGGTGAGCGGTTCAAGGTCCTCACCCCCAAGCCCGCGACGCCCAATGCGGTCGCCGGGGGCGTCGCCGAGGTGGTGGCCCACTTCGACTGGGCCGGACCGGTCGGCATCACCCTGCCGGGCGTGATCACCGACGGGGTGATGCGGACCGCCGCCAACATCGATCCCGCCTGGATCGGGACCGACGTGTACGCACTCTTCAGCGAGATGATGGGCGGACGGCAGGTGTCGGTGCTCAACGACGCCGACGCCGCCGGGATGGCCGAGGACGCCTGCGGCGCCGGGAAGGGTGTCAGCGGCGTGGTGATGCTCTTGACCTTCGGTACCGGGATCGGTTCGGCCATCCTCATCAACGGAACCCTGGTGCCCAACACCGAACTCGGGCACCTCATCGTCGGCAAGAAGGAGGCCGAGCACCAGGCATCCTCGCGCATCAAGGAGGAGAAGGGCTGGTCGTATGAGAAGTGGACCGAGAAGGTGTCGATCGTCCTCAAGGAGTACGAGGCACTGTTCTGGCCCAAACTCTTCATCGCCGGCGGCGGGATCAGCCGCAAGTCCGACAAGTGGATTCCGTTGCTGACCAACTCCACCCCGGTGGTGCCGGCCACCCTGCTCAACACCGCGGGCATCGTCGGGGCCGCGATGGCCGTCAACCAAGGTCTCCGCGCCTGACCGTGACCTTGACACAGCCATCCTGACCAGGCCTTTGTCACATTCGGCCGGGGGGTGTCGTTACAATGGTCCGCACCGGCGATCTCACGCCGGATCAAGCCCTGATCAGCGACGGCTCACCGCTGCCGCAAACGATAGACACGATTCGTATCCGAAAGGTTGTACGTGGCAGCCACCCAGACCCGCCAGAACGACGCCGAGGTCGAGGATCCGACGTCAACCGCCCCCGCGGCTGACAAGGCACCCGCGAAGAAGGTCGCCAAGAAGGCGGCCAAGAAAGCAACCGCCCGCAAGACCGCAGCAAAGAAGGCCCCGGCCCGCAAGGCTGCGAAGAAGACCGCCGCCAAGGCCGTGGCCACGGGCACCGCCGATGCCGCCGAGGATTCCGACGACGAGCCCACCTCGATCGACGACATCGACGTCCCCGACACCGAACTCGACGACGTCGAGATCGATGACGTCGAGATCGACGAGGACGCCGACGACGAGTCCGAGGACGACTCGGACGACGACGAGGACGATGCCGAGTCCGACGACGACGCGGCCAAGACCGACGCACCGGCACCGGCCGCCGCCACCGGTACCGGTACCGGTACCGCCAAGGCCACCGCGGCCAAGCCCAAGGAGGAGGCCAAGGAGGCCAAGTCCGGCGACTTCGTCTGGGACGAAGAGGAATCCGAGGCCCTGCGACAGGCCCGCAAGGACGCGGAACTGACCGCATCGGCCGACTCGGTGCGTGCCTACCTCAAGCAGATCGGCAAGGTCGCACTGCTCAACGCCGAGGAGGAGGTCGAACTCGCCAAGCGCATCGAGGCCGGCCTGTTCGCCACCGAGCGGTTGCGGCGCATGCTGGCATCCGGCGAGAAGGTGTCCACCGCCGCCAAGCGTGACCTCAACTGGATCTCGCGCGACGGCAACCGGGCGAAGAATCACCTCCTCGAGGCGAACCTGCGTCTCGTCGTCTCGCTGGCCAAGCGTTACACCGGCCGCGGCATGGCGTTCCTGGACCTCATCCAGGAGGGCAACCTGGGCCTGATCCGTGCGGTCGAGAAGTTCGACTACACCAAGGGCTACAAGTTCTCGACGTACGCCACCTGGTGGATCCGCCAGGCCATCACCCGCGCCATGGCCGATCAGGCCCGCACCATCCGCATCCCGGTCCACATGGTCGAGGTCATCAACAAGCTCGGCCGTATCCAGCGCGAACTCCTCCAGGACCTCGGCCGCGAGCCGACCCCCGAGGAACTCGCCAAGGAGATGGACATCACGCCGGAGAAGGTGCTGGAGATCCAGCAGTACGCGCGTGAACCGATCTCGCTGGATCAGACCATCGGCGACGAGGGCGATTCGCAGCTCGGTGACTTCATCGAGGATTCCGAGGCGGTCGTCGCGGTCGACGCGGTGAGCTTCACGCTGCTGCAGGATCAGCTGCAGTCCGTGCTGGAAACCCTCTCCGAACGTGAGGCCGGCGTCGTCCGACTCCGTTTCGGTCTGACCGACGGTCAGCCGCGCACCCTCGACGAGATCGGACAGGTCTATGGCGTGACGCGCGAACGCATCCGGCAGATCGAGTCGAAGACGATGTCGAAGCTGCGCCACCCGTCGCGGTCGCAGGTCCTGCGCGACTACCTGGACTGACAACGCCGCATCATCAGATCGACGCCCCGGCCGCATGGCCGGGGCGTCGGTCGTTCACGGCCCCTGTCGGCACCCGTGTCAAGGGTTGCGCCCGTGCTGATCGCGACCCCGCCGCCGATGCGGTACCGCGACCCGGTCACTCATAGGATGTCCGGCATGCCGCTTTCCGACGTCCGAGGGCTCCCCGTGCTGGTCAGCAGTCGCGTCGTCGACCTGTTACGGGTCGCATCCATGCTGTGTCGGTGACCTGAGCGCGGGCACGACCCGCCGCCCCCGCACACCTGCGCCGTCGGTCGCGATCTGTCGTCGCCACCGCTGATTGGCTCTCACCCTCACCGTCACCACCGAAAGACATCCACTGATGCGCACTCTTGTCCTCATCGGCCTCGTGGGCTTCGCCGCCCAACTCGTCGACGGCAGCCTCGGCATGGCCTACGGCGTCACGACGACCACCCTGCTGCTGGCGATCGGCACCAACCCCGCGGCGGCGTCGGCCACCGTCCACCTCGCCGAGATCGGCACCACCCTGGTCTCCGGCGTCTCCCACTGGCGGTTCGGCAACGTCGACTGGAAGGTCGTCCGCCGAATCGCGCTCCCCGGCGCAATCGGCGCATTCGCCGGCGCCACGGTCCTCTCGCACCTGTCCACCGAGGCGGCCGCGCCGGTGATGGCCGCCATCCTGCTGGCGTTGGGCCTCTACATCCTGGTGCGCTTCACCTTCTCCGGCATTCCCCGCGAACACCTCGGCAAGCCGCTGCGCAAACGATTCCTGTCACCACTCGGCCTGGTCGCCGGTTTCGTCGACGCCACTGGTGGCGGCGGCTGGGGACCGGTCGGCACCCCGGCGATCCTGGCCAGCGGGCGTCTCGAACCCCGCAAGGTCATCGGATCGATCGACACCAGCGAGTTCATCATCGCGGTCGCGGCCAGCCTCGGATTCCTCGTGAGCCTCGGATCACAGGGCATCAACTTCGCCTGGGTGGGCGCCATCCTGGTCGGTGGTGTGCTGGCCGCACCCCTGGCCGCGTGGCTGGTGCGGCATGTGCCGCCGCGACTGCTGGGTGCGTCGGTCGGTGGACTGATCATCCTGACCAATACGCGCACCCTGCTGCGCGCCGATCTCGTCGACGTCCCGCGTCCGGCGCAGACGGTCATCTATACCTTCATCGTCGTGGCGTGGGCCGCCGCGTTCGCCTACTCGCTGCGCGAATACCTGCGTGACCGCGACCTGGAGTCCTCCGACGCCATCAGCGCTCTGCGGGAGGAACGCGAACGGGCCACCAAGACGCCGTCCCCGGCCGTCGCGGCGAGCTGAGATCGCCGACCTCCCTTCACATTTCGCTCGTGGTGAATGTGATCCACGTCGCGCCGCCGGTAACAGGGACTTGATCTCGTGTTGCGGGCGGCGCACGCGTGTTACGGGTGAGTGACGACACACGCCGACGGGTGCGCGGAACAATACGCAACCCCACAACGTCTGACACAGTGAGGTTGATGCATCGCCCGGATGTGTCGGCTCAAGAAGGAATGGCACCTGCGAGTGCCGGACCGGGACGGAGGAAACAATGCCAGACATCGCGACCACACCCCCGATCTCCCTGCCGTTGACCGCGTCGGACCGTTGTGACCGCTGCGGCGCCGCAGCGAAGGTGCGTGCCGTTCTCCCGAAGGGCGGCGAACTCCTCTTCTGCCGGCATCACTTCAATGAGCACGAGGCACGTCTCGTGGAACTACAGGCGACCGTCGACGAATCGGCCGGCGAACTCGTCTGAACCCGTGTCCGGCCGAACCGGCCGGACCAACCGATCCGATCACAACCGATCGATCGGCCCCGATCTCCTCACCGAGGGACCCACGACCCGGGTCCGGTGGCAGACGCCACCGGAGCCGGGTCGTTTCGTCACCGGGTCGTTTCGTCACCGGGTCGTTTCGTCACCGGGTCGTTTCGTCACCACGGCCCGGAAGCCACCGGCCGAAGGTCAGCGCCACTCCCGCAGCGCGTCAGCGCCACTCCCGCAGCGCCTGAATACGTTCACGCAGCTGATCGCCCGACGCCATCGCCGTGGGCGGTCCGCCGAGCTTGGCACGCAGTTCACTGTGCACGACGCCGTGCGGTTTGCCCGTCCGATGGTGATGCATGGCGACCAGCGTGTTGAGTTCCTTGCGCAGTGCCGCCAGATTCTCACCCGTCGCCCGCTGTGGTGCCTCGGCGGCCGGCGCCGACGCCGCCGCGGTGCGCTGCTCCACCTGGGTCTCCTGGCGTTTGCGCAGCAGCGCACGCACCTGATCGGCGTCGAGCAGACCCGGCAACCCGAGATAGTCGGATTCCTCCTCGCTTCCCGAGAAGGTCGCGGTACCGAACGACGAACCGTCGAAGATCACCTGATCGAGTTCGGCGTCGGCGTGCAGCGACTGGAATCCGCGCTCGTCCTCCCCCGGCTCGTCCTTCTGCTTGTTGGCATCGATGAGCAGCGCGTCGTCGAGGCCGTCGCTCTCGCGATGCGGCTTGCCCAGGACGTGGTCCCGCTGCGCCTCCATCTCGCTGGCCAGGGTGAGCAGGACCGGCACCGACGGCAGGAAGACACTCGCGGTCTCCCCCGGCCGACGCGACCGCACGAACCGTCCGATCGCCTGGGCGAAGAACAGCGGCGTCGACGAACTCGTCGCGTACACGCCGACCGCGAGCCGCGGCACGTCCACGCCCTCGGACACCATCCGGACCGCGACCATCCACTGGTCGTCGGACGCGGCGAACTCCGCGATCCGCGACGATGCCTTCGGGTCATCGGAGAGCACCAGCGTGGGTGCCCGCCCGGTGATCGACTCGATCAGTTCGGCGTAGTCGCGGGCCACGGTCTGATCCGTCGCGATCACCAGGCCGCCGGCGTCGGGCATCCCGGCGGCTCGGATCTGCCCGAGGCGCGTATGCGCGGCCTGCAGCACCGCGGGAATCCAGTCGCCGTGTGGATCGAGTGCGGTTCGCCAGGCCCGCGCGGTGTGTTCGGCCGACAGCGGCTCCCCGAGACGCGCGGTGAACTCCTCACCGGCGTTGGTGCGCCAACTCGCCTGACCCGAGTACGCCAGGAACACCACCGGCCGGACGACGCCGTCGGCGAGGGCATCGGAGTAGCCATAGCTGTGGTCGGCACGTGACCGCTGGCCGCCACCCGGTTCGGGTTCGTAGGTGACGAACGGGATCGGTGAGTCATCCGACCGGAACGGGGTTCCGGTGAGCGCGAGCCGGCGTTCGGCATCGTCGAAGGCCTCCCGGATGGCCTCACCCCACGACTTCGCGTCACCACCGTGATGGATCTCGTCGAGGATGACCAGCGTGCGGCGGTTCTCGGTCCGCACCCGGTGCCGGGTCGGGTGTGCGGCCACCTGCGCGTAGGTCACCGCCACACCGTCGAAGTCGGTGCTCGTCTGACCGGCCGAGTTGCTGAACCGGGAATCGAGCGCGATCCCCACCCGCGCAGCCGCCTGCGCCCACTGGTGCTTGAGGTGTTCGGTCGGTGTCACCACGGTGATCTGCTCGATGGTCCGATCGTCGAGCAACTCGCGGGCGACACGCAGACCGAATGTGGTCTTGCCCGCGCCGGGCGTGGCCACGGCCAGAAAATCCTTCGGGCCCTGCGCCAGGTACCGCGTCAGGGCCCGGCGCTGCCAGGCCCGCAGCGGCGGCCCCGAAACCGTGGGGACGACAACGTTTTCGGCAGAGGTCAAGGGTGCTGGCTCCGAAGGTCGGCAGTGCAGGACAGGGAAACACGGGTTGGACGGGGAAACACGGGCTGGGGACAGGGATCGCGATGGGGCGCAAGCGGTGACGCACCGCGCGGACGCGACAACTCTACCGAGCCCCTCGGGCCCTGCACCCGCCGACACTCCTGTGAGATCCGCGGCCCTTCCGCCGGTGCGGCGTGTCGGCCACACCTCGCCCCGCGTGTCGCGCGCGGGGTGGTCCCCCATCGCCGGGCCCGATCGGGGATGCTGGACACATCAGCACCCGACGCCGCAATCCCGCACCGATGACCCCCGACGACACCGCGTCGCCGGGGGCACCCCGGCGACGGCGGCCCGATGTCACGGCCGGCGGTCCGGCGCCACGCCCGGCACCCGCGGGCGCGGCGGCCGACACCGATGTGATCGGTCCCGCCCGGCTCGTGACGCCGCATCCACCGCGCGGTGAGACCCCGACGACACCGTTGTCCGCTGCGCGACGCAACCCGGCGCCGGTGTCGGTGGAACTCGACGCGCCGGACGCACACCATCGGACGCTGTCGCAGGAACGTGACACCGCCGGATCGGATCCGCGCACCGGTCAGGACGACCCGGCCGACACTCCACCGCAGCCCCGCACGCCCGTGCTCCGCAACATCCCGACACTCGTCTGGCGCACCATCGTCAAGGCCTGGGATGACGGCATCGTCGGTTGGGCGGCGCAGGCGGCGTTCTGGCAGGCGCTCTCGTTGCCTCCGCTGCTGCTCGGGCTGCTCGGCAGCGTCGGCTACGTGGCCGGGTGGTTCGGCCCGGACACCGTCGACGTCATCTACGAACGCATCCTGTCCTTCGCCGAACGCACCTTCTCCCCGAATGTCGTCGACGACCTGATCAAGCCGACCGTCGACAACGTCCTGGGCCGCGGCCGGGTGGGCGTGGTGTCGATCGGTTTCGTGCTGTCACTGTGGGCCGGGTCGTCGGCGGTGTCGTGTTTCGTCGCCTCCATCGTGCGTGCCCACGACCAGCACGAGGTCCGGAACCCGGTGTGGCAACGCATCTTCGCACTGCTGCTCTACCTGGCGTTCCTGACCGTCGCGGTGCCGCTGCTGCCGTTGGTGGCGTTGGGCCCCAACTACCTGCGCGACATCGTTCCCGAGTCCTGGGATCCGCTGGTGACCTCGGCGATCAACATCGGCTACTTCCCGTTCGTCGCGCTGCTGCTGTTGCTGGTGCTGACCACGCTGTATCACCTGGCGCTTCCGAACCCGCTGCCGTGGCATCGACTGGTCGGCGGCGCCGTCGTCGCGGGCATCGCGTTCTGGGTGGCGAGCTACTTCCTGCGTCTCTACCTCGCCGCCATCACCCGCGCCGGTTACAGCTACGGCGCGCTCGCGACCCCGATCGCTTTTCTGCTGTTCACGTTCTTCCTGGGGTTCGCCATCGTGATCGGTGCCGAGTTCAATGCGGCGGTGCAGTCGCTGTGGCCAGCCAAACCGGCCGTCACCACGCACGTCCGCAAGTGGGTGCACAGTCAGACCGCGGAGGTCACCGAGCAACTCAGGACGTTGCCGGACCGGCTGTCGAGCGGACCGATCCGGCGCAATCGGTCCGACGACGGGTGACGCCGCCTGGCGGCGCCGGCACTCAGCTCTTCCGCATCCGGTTGTAGATCTTCTTGCACTTCGGGCAGACCGGTGAGCCGGGCTTGGCCGAACGCGTCACCGGGAAGGTCTCCCCGCACAACGCGACGACATGATTGCCCATGACGGCACTCTCGGCGATCTTGTCCTTCTTGACGTAGTGGAAGAACTTGGGGCGATCGTCGTCGCCGTGGTCGGTGGCGTCGGCGTCGGGCCGCTCGTCAGTGCGGGTGTCGGTGTCGATCCGCTCGTCGAGATCGGGACGCTCAATGGTTTCGGTGGGCATGGGCTCCATTGTGCGCCACGTTTGGGCCGCGCCACCAGCGAGCGGCCCGAGGACTGTGCGCCACGACCGGCCCGGGTCACCAGCGCGCGGGCAGCGACCCGATCCCGACATTTCCGCCGAACCCGACGGTGCGCGCGGTCGACGAAAGTGGGACAGTGGATTCATGGGTGATCAGAACGACGCGGCACAGCGATCCACGGGAGATCGCCGGAACGCCGACGCCTTCCTGATCACCGGCGCACCCACGCCGTACGACGAGCAACATCGTGCCCGGGTGCGCAAATATCTCACGCTGATGGCCTTCCGCGTCCCGGCGCTGATCATCGCGGGCATCGTGTACTCGTCGACGGGTTCGGGCTGGTGGGCCCTGGCGATCATCGCGGCGTCGATTCCGCTGCCCTGGGTCGCGGTGCTGATCGCCAACGATCGGCCGCCCCGCAAACGCGGCGAGGTTCCGCAGTACAAGTACGGACCCGATCATCACGTGGTGGGACCACCGGCGCTGGGCCCCTCGGGCCGCAGCATCGACTCGACGACCGTCGACGGGCCGCACGACACCTGACGGGCCGCACGAGAACTGACGGGCCCGTACGAAAGCCGGGCCTCGTCGTCCCGAGCACGTCACCGGAACGCTCGCGCGGGGTGCGTGATCGTGTTCCGGGACTTCACCATCTCAGCAACTTCTCAGCAGCTCCGGCGGCCACTGTCGCGTTTGCGCAGCTCACCGTACTCGTGACGGCGGGGGCCCCAGCGCGTCCGGGGAACTTTCGTCCACCCATCCGCGTTGGACCCGTTGTATGCACCTAAGTCAGGAGGCCGGAATGTCACGCTCCACCGTTGCTCGCTCCACCACGTCGTCCACTGATCTCACCGACGCGCCCAGCACCTCCACACGACCCGCCATGACCGAGCAGGATCTCGACGCTCAGTCACCCGCCGCCGATCTCGTTCGTGTCTATCTGAACGGGATCGGTCGCACCGCACTGCTCAACGCCGAGCAGGAGGTCGAACTCGCCAAGCAGATCGAGGCCGGCCTGTACGCCAAGCACGTGTTGGCGACCAAGAAGCGGTTGTCGGCCGCGAAGAAGCGCGATCTGAACACGATCATCCGTGAGGGTGAGATGGCCCGCTCGCATCTGCTCGAGGCCAACCTGCGCCTGGTGGTGTCGCTGGCCAAGCGCTACACCGGACGCGGTATGCCGTTGCTCGACCTCATCCAGGAGGGCAACCTCGGGCTGATCCGTGCGATGGAGAAGTTCGACTACGCCAAGGGCTTCAAGTTCTCGACCTACGCCACCTGGTGGATCCGGCAGGCCATCACCCGCGGCATGGCCGATCAGAGCCGCACCATCCGGCTGCCCGTCCACCTCGTGGAGCAGGTCAACAAGATCGCCCGGATCAAGCGTGAACTGCATCAGCAGCTCGGACGCGAGGCCACCGACGACGAGTTGGCCACCGAGTCGGGCATCCCGGCGGAGAAGATCGCCGACCTGCTCGATCACAGCCGTGACCCGGTGAGCCTGGACATGCCGGTCGGCAGTGACGAGGAGGCACCGCTCGGCGACTTCATCGAGGACGCCGAGGCGACCTCGGCCGAGAACGCCGTCATCGCCGGACTGCTGCACTCCGACGTGCGGGCCGTGCTCGCGACACTCGACGAGCGCGAGCAGCAGGTGATCCGGATGCGCTACGGACTCGACGACGGGCAGCCCCGCACGCTCGATCAGATCGGCCGGATGTTCGGACTCTCCCGCGAGCGGGTGCGTCAGATCGAACGCGAGGTGATGGGCAAGCTGCGTCAGGGCGACCGCGCCGAGCGTCTGCGCGCCTACGCCAGCTGATCGACTAACTCAACCGTCTCGGCCCGGCGTCCTTCCTGGAGGGCACCGGGCCGATCCGGATCCGGGCGCTCAGTGCCGCGACGGCGTCGGGTGAGACCAGGATCGGGTCGCACACCACCTCACGGATCTCCGGAATGTCGTCGACGAGGGTGGAGATGCGCAGCAGCAGGTCGATGAGTGCTTCCTTGTCGATCGGCTGTTCTCCGCGGTAGCCGTCGAGCAGGGGTGCCGATCGTGGTGCCGCCACGAGGTCGGCGGCATCGCGATCCGACAGCGGCACCGCCCGGTAGGCGCGGTCGCCGAGGAGGTCGAAGGTGCTGCCGGACAGCCCGAACGAGATGAGCGGCCCGAACGACGGGTCGTCGCGCATGGTGACGACGGTCCCGACCCCCTTCGGGGCCATCTTCTGGACGTGCAGCACCGGATCGCCGGTGAGCGCGATCAATTCGGCGAACGCGGTCACCACCGATGTCGGGTCGGGCAGGTCCAGGCGTGCGCCCTCCCGGTCGAGCCGGCCGCGCCATCCCGGTGACGTGGCCTTGACCGCGACCGGGAAGCCGAGTTCACGGGCCGCGGCACTGGCCTCGTGCATGGTGCGGACCTCGCGGAACTCCACCACGTCGATGCCGTACCAGCCGAGCAGGGTGGCCGCCTCGACCTCGGTGAGGTCGCGGCCCCCTTCGCCGGACTGTCCGTCGGTGAGCCCGTCCATGTGCTCACGGACGAACATCCGGGCGGCCTCGGCATCGGTACCCGCCGGTCGCGCGAAGGTGGGTTCGGGGGCGCTGCGCCAGCGCGCGTACTGCCACGCGTTCGCCAGCGCCGCCGCGGCCCGCTCGGGGCTGCCGTAGGACGGGATGGATCCACGCTCCGGCAACCCGTGCGGCCCCGGTCGCATCAGTCCGGGCGGGATGCCCTCGACCGCGAGGAAGGTCGTGACGATCGGTTTCGGAACGCCGCCCGGCGTGTTCGCCGCGGCCATGAGCGCACGTGCATGCCAATCGGCGTCGACGGCCACCGGCGGTACGAACACCACGATGACGGCGTCGACCCCGTCGTCGACCATCGCCGCCGCGACCGCCGACTCGAATTCCTCCTCCGACGCGCCGGCCCCCAGGTCCACGGTGCCGATGACCTCGAGTCCGCCGGTGCGGGCGGTGTCGGCGGCCAGACTCGCGATGACCGACGAATTGCCGATGACCTGGGTGCGCGGACCTCGGGGCAGCGGCTGGTAGGCGAATATCGTTGCGCAGTCGAAGAGTTCGGGGATGGTGTCGACCTGGATGACCCCCGCCTGTTCGAGGACCATCTGCGCGATGCGGTCGTCGAGCCGGGCCCCGGCCGAGCGTGCGGCGCGGACCGCGGTCATCGCGCCCTTGCCCGACTTCACCGCGACGATCGGCTTGGTCCGCGACACCCGTTGCGCGATCCGGGAGAACTTCCGCGGGTTGCCGAAGCTCTCCAGGTACAACAGCACCACGTCGGTGGCGGTGTCGGAATCCCAGTACTGCAGCAGATCGTTACCGGAGACGTCGGCGCGGTTGCCGGCCGAGACGAAGGTCGACAGTCCGATCTGCCGACGCGCGGCGGTGTCGAGGATCGCGATGCCCAGGGCACCGGACTGGCAGAAGAACCCGACCCGCCCGGCGGCCGGGATGCGGGGCGCCAGAGTCGCATTCAGCGCGATCTCCGGGTCGTTGTTGGCGACGCCGAGCGCGTTGGGACCGACCAGGCGCATGCCGTGTTCGCGGACCTGCTCGACGAGTCGTCGTTCACTCTCCAGCCCGGCCTCCCCGCTCTCGCCGAATCCGGACGACACGATGACCAGGGTGCGCACACCCTTCACCAGGCAGTCGTCGAGGACGGTGTCGACCACCGCGGCCGGCACGGCGACCACGGCCAGATCCACCGGATCCGGGATGTCGCGCACCGACTCGTAGGCGCGGATGCCGCGCACCGACGGTGGACGTTCACGGACCGGCCGTCGGGGATTGCCGTGGCCGTGATGGCCGAGACCGGGATGTCCGGGACCGTGGTGTCCGGGACCGGCCCCGTGTGCGGCGGCGCCGGGCTGGGATTCGGCGTCGGCGTCCCCGCCGCGATGAGCGGGGCCGTTGACCGGGAACACCGGACCGGTGAAGCCACCGGCGATGATGTTGTCGAGCAACGCATTACCCACCTTTTTCGGGTCGGCCGACGCGCCGATCACGGCGACCGACGCCGGCCGCAGGAGGTTGGCGACGCTGCGGGCCTCCGACGCCCGTTCCCGCGCGTTGCGCACCGACATCAGGGCCTCGGTGGGATCGATGAGGAACTCCACATGGACGGTGGCACCGTCGAAGGCCCGGGTGATCTGGTATCCGGCGTCGCGGAACACCGCCACCATGTTCGGGTTCTCGCTGAGCACCTCGGCCTCGAACCGGGTGAATCCGTTCTCGGCGGCCGCCCCGGCGAGGTGCTCGAGCAGGATCGGGCCCAGTCCGCGGCCCTGGTGTTCGTCGGCGACGACGAATGCGACCTCGGCCGACTCCGGTTTCCCGTCGGCGGCGAGGCCCTCGTAGATGCCGATCGCGATGATCTCGCCGCCGAGGACCGCGACGATCGCCACGCGCGTCTTGTGGTCGACGGTGGTCATCCGGACCACCTCGCGCGGTGGCAGGGTCGGCGTCGGACCGAAGTACCGCATGTACCGCGTGCGTTCACTCAACCCGGCGTGGAAGCGGACCACGCGGTCGGCGTCACCGGGAACGATCGGGCGCAGATGCACGACGCCACCGTCGGAGGCGAGCACGTCGGCGATCCAGTGCCGTGGGTAGTCCCAGCCGCCGGACGTGTGCTGGTCGGACGTGTGCTGGTCGGCCGGGGCCGGATCCGAGTTCGCGGTGTCGGTGGTCGCGGTGTCGGGTCGCTGATCAGTCACGCGGGTCCTCCGGATCGAGTCCGTGCAGCGGGAAGACGGCCTTGCGGGTCGCCATGATGGCTCGGTCGGTCTGGCGCAGTGCCGACTCGTCGATTCCCGGTGGCGGCGACTGTCCGGTGTCGCCGTCCCACGGCACATAGGCGACATCACCGTCGTCACCCATCACGCCGACCGGTTGTGCCGCGTACTCCTCGTAGATGCGTCCGGCGATCTGCTCGGCCGAGGACCGCCACGACTCGTCGATCACCCGGTCGACGGCGATGTCGCGGTCGAGGACCACGCCGAGCAGATGTGTCCAGCTGCGCGGCACGACGTTGACCACGCCGTATCCGCCGCCGCCGACGGCGATCCACCGTCCCTCGCAGTACCGTTCGGCGAGTTCCCGCATCGCGATCATCGCCGCCCGCTGTCCGTCGACGGTGAGGGCGAGGTCGGTGAGGGGATCGGCGCGATGGCTGTCGGCGCCACACTGACTGATCAGGATCTGCGGCCGGAACTCCGCGATCATCGACGGCACCACCGCGTGAAAACCACGCAGCCACAAGCGATCCTGCGTTCCGGGCATGAACGGGAGGTTGACCGCGGTGCCGTGCGCGTCGTCGTCGCCGATCTCGGTGGGCCAGCCGGTACCCGGCCACAGCGTCGCCGGATGCTGATGCAGGGAGATCGTCATCACCCGCGGATCGGCGACGAACTCGGCCTGGACACCGTCGCCGTGATGGGCGTCGATGTCGATGTAGGCGATGCGGTCGAAGCCGTTGTCGAGCAGCCACCGGATCGCGACGGCGCAGTCGTTGTAGATGCAGAACCCGGCGGCCCGCGACTTCATCGCGTGGTGCATGCCGCCGCCGATGTTGACCGCGCGCCGTACCGATCCCGAGGCCACCGCCTGGGCGGCGGCGAGGGTGCCGCCGACGAGGAGACGAGCCGCCTCGTGCATGCCGTCGAACACCGGATTGTCGGCGTCCCCGAGGCCGAAGAGACGCTCCAGTAACGGCCCCGACAGCGATGCCGTGCCGGACCCGACCGCTCGCACCGCGTCGATGTAGTCGCGGGTGTGCACCACGGCGAGCTGGTCGTCGTCGATCTGCAGGGGCGGCGCGAGGTCGACGTCGTCGAGGACTCCGAAACTGTTGGCCAACGTCATCGTCAACGCGAGCCGGACCGGATTCATCGGATGCGTGTGCGCCCATCGGTAGGACAGAAAGTCCTCACTCCAGATCACCGCGGCGGTCATCGCGGACTCCACTGTCTTGCCACGCCACTCAGGCTAGGCCATATCCCCCACTTCCACTGTGAGGTAGTGACAACGGGCGTCCGACGGCGTGGCCGAGGGGCACGTTGACCGGGCGCGGCCGGCAGCCTCGATTCCGGTGCTGGTCAAGGTACCCTTGAGGGGACGAAGGGACTACGCAGAGTGAACGATCTGGTTGACACCACTGAGATGTACTTGCGGACGATCTACGACCTCGAGGAAGAAGGCATCGTGCCGCTGCGCGCACGCATCGCCGAACGCTTGGATCAGAGCGGACCCACGGTGTCCCAGACCGTCGCACGGATGGAACGCGACGGGCTGCTGCGGGTGGCCGGCGACCGCCATCTGGAACTCACCGACAAGGGACGAGGACTCGCCGTCGCCGTGATGCGCAAGCATCGGCTCGCCGAGCGTCTGCTCGTCGACGTGATCGGGATGCCCTGGGATCAGGTGCACGACGAGGCCTGCCGCTGGGAGCATGTGATGAGCGAGAACGTGGAACGCCACCTGCTCACCGTGCTCGACAATCCGACGACCTCCCCCTACGGCAACCCGATCCCCGGCCTCGAGGCACTCGGCGCCGAGGCCCCGCCGGTCAAGGATGCGGCCACCCGTCTGTCGGACCTGCCGCAGGGCGACGCCGTCGCCGTCATCGTGCGACGCGTCGCCGAACACGCCCAGTCCGACCGGGAACTGATCTCCGACCTCCGCGAGGCGGGCGTGGTCCCCAACGCCCGCGTGACGGTCACCTGCACACCACACAAGGTGGAGATCGACACCCCGGGACACGACGGTATGGTGCTGTCGGCCGAGATGGCCCATTCAATCTTCGTCGAGAAGGTGTAGGGCTGCAGGGCCACACCCACCGACGTCAACCGACCTGACGCAACGTCATGCGCGGCAGGTCCATCCCCCACTCGGCTGCCTGCGCGTAGCTGTCATCGATCGTTTCCCGCAGTACGGCAGGCTCCAGGCCACCGCGGAGCGCGCGATCGAGCAGTCGGGCCAACGCCCAGTCCGGGTCGGCGGTGAGAGCACAGTCCAATGCCACCCCGGCGTATCCACCCTCACCGGCGACGTAATGCAGATGGGCGAGCAGCGTGGCCGCGCTCGCCCGGCCCGTGCCGATCAGCCGCCGCGCCAGCTCGCGCCAGAGGTACTCGGCGCCGGCCCGCAGATCGGTCACCGCGCATGCCAGTGCGGCGTCCCGGACGTCGAGCGTCAGGATCGCCCGTTCCAGTCGGGCCACGCCGGCACAACCGAGGTCGGGTGGTTCGGCCATCGCGGTCAGCAGATCCGTGAGCAGTGCCGCACATTCGTCGGGGTCGGCGACGCCGGGCGGCACCACGGCCATCGGCGCGGTCGCCGGGGATTCGCTGCGCTCACATGACGCAGACGTGCAATGCGGCAGCGGCGTGAGCATCGCGGCCATGTCCGAACGGCGCGCCAGGATCCGGCGACCTGTCTCGACCGCCGACGCGATCGCGGTCGGCGACGTGCGTGGGTCGGTCAGGGTGCCGGTCGCCGACGCGGTTCTCAGGGTCGCGCCGGTCGGCCCGTCGCCTCGCGGATCCCAGATGAGATGCCAGGGCGCGTGTTCCTCGAAGTCGGTGACGACGAATCCCTGGGCGATGCCGCCGACCGCGGCCAGGAAGCGGTTGGCGACCGCCATCACCTGACGGTAGCGCCGATCATCGGGGTGGAATCGGCGATCGGCGATCACCCCGACGACCGGACCGCCGCCGCCCTGCCGTTCGATGATGGTGCCGAGCCGGTCGAGAACATCGAGCAGATCGTCGTCGGGAGCACCGGACTCGGTCAGGGAGAGGTCGTAGCGCATCGCCACTCCCACGTGGTTGGGAGGGCGCAGCACGACGAGGATCACCGAGGATTCGGGGATGAAGCCGAGGAGCGCGGGAACGGCACTGAGAAGCGAGCGGGCCTTGAGACGGCGGGGGTGTGTGCATGTCATGCGCCACATGGTTCGCCGGGTGGCGGCCACTTCCGGCCGGGGCGACCGCCGGGACGACGGGTTATCCCCCGATGTCCCGCCATCCACAGGCCGACGCGGTACCCGTCGCCGTGCCGCGGGTGGTCACCCGAATGCGGCGGCCAGTGCCTTGGTGAACAACGAGTCGAGGCCGGCCGCGGCGTCGGCGGGGATGGCGTCCTCGCCCGGGTTGCGGTACTGCGCGTACACCCGCACCCCGTCGCGCTGACCGATCAGCGTGAGACTGCTGGTGACCACCCGATGCTCGTCGTCGCCGCTTCCGGTGATGCGTCGGATCGCCGCGGTGTCGACGCCGGTCGGGCCGGGCGGTGCGGGCAGCACGGTCGTCGTGATCCGGGTGCCGGCTGCGGCGTCACCGGAGAATGTCTGGGGGCAGCGCTCGGCCCGGGCCACGTCCGCGGCGACCGACTCGTCGGCATGGGTCACCGCACTCGTGTAGGAGGAGGCACCGCCGTCGACGATCACCTGCCACACCACCGCGCCGGTGGCGTCGACGCGCGGCGGAATGCAGTCGGATGGACTCGCGATCGCCGGGTCCGTTCCGGCGAGGCCCGCCACGGCGAACGGCACCGCCGGAGTGGGTACGCGGGTCGCCCCCGGAACCGGGAAGTCGTCGGCCTGCACCGATGACGACGACAGGTCACCCGAGTCGGCCACCGAATGCCCGGTCACCGTGCAGCCGGCGGCCACGGGAAGCATCACCATGCACGCCACCAGGGTGAGTGTGCGCAGAGACATCGAGCGACCGACGTCACCCGTTGGCCGACGCCGACGCGTCGTGCCGATCCTTCTGCTCAGCCGCACAACGCCCCACTGTGCCACCTTCGTGGGCCACGGGGCCCACCGACACTCCGGGGTCCCTCGGCCGGGGGACAACCGGTCACCGAGCCCCGAACCGGGAATTACCGCGACGCGTCGCGGTTGTACTTCTGGAGGGGTCACCGGATGGAGAGTTCACCGGCGGCGACGACCCTCGGTGGCACGCGCACCGCCACCGCGGAATGACCACGGGATTCGCCCCGAACAGCGCCGATACGCGACAATGGACATTCGGTGCACGAGAATTGATCGCGGCGACACGAGAGTCTCACGCACGAGAACCACCGGCACCGACAACGACCGGCACAACAACGACCGGCACGAGAACGACAGGAGGGACGACATGGACGAGCACTCCGCCGACGACCGGCCCCTGTACGAGCTCGCCTTCCCCACGCCCGCCGTCCAACGGGACGGCGCCGAGACCGGCCCGGTCCTGATCCACGCGCTGGACGGTTTCGCCGACGCCGGCCACGCCGTCGCGCTGGCCGCGACGCATCTGCGCGATGCGTTCGGCTCCGATCTGGTCGCCACCTTCGACACCGACGAGCTGATCGACTATCGCTCGCGTCGCCCCACCATCGACTTCAGCGGTGAGACCTTCACCGATGTGGCCATGCCGACGCTGACGTTGCACGCGATCCGCGACGCCGAGGACCGCCCGTTCCTGCTGCTGTCGGGATCCGAGCCCGATCTGCGCTGGGAGAAGTTCGTCGAGGCGGTGCGCAGGCTCGCCGACCATTTCGGTGTGACCGATGTGATCGGTCTCAACGCCATTCCGATGGCCGTGCCGCACACCCGGCCGCCGTCGCTCACCGCGCATGGCAGCGATCCCGACCTGCTCGGCGATCTGCCCCGGTGGGGTTCGGCGATGAAACTTCCGGCGAGCGCCTCGATGTTGCTGGAACTGCGCCTCGGCCAGGCCGGCCGACGCGCGACGGGGCTGTCGGTGCACGTGCCGCACTACCTGTCGCAGACCGACTATCCCGCCGCCGCGGCCCGGTTGCTGCAGACGGTGTCGTCGCTCACCGGGCTCGAATTGCCGGTCGCAGCACTGGATTCGGCCGCCGAGAAGGTACGCGAGCAGGTCGACAACGAGGTCTCGGGGAACACCGAGATCGAGTCCGTCGTGACCGCGCTCGAGCAGCAGTACGACGCGTTCGCGCAGGCACAGACCGAACGCGCCTCGCTGTTGGCCACCGAGGAATCCCTGCCCAGCGGTGATGAGCTGGGTGCAGAGCTCGAGCGGTTCCTGGCCGATCTGCACGCGCCGGACGGCTCCGACGAGCAGCCGGGGTTCGGCGCCGGCACCGATGACGCCGGTGAGGACTCCGACGGCGACCCGGGCGGTCGATCATTCCCGATCTGAGCTCGGCGACCATCCCACTCACCCCGACCGCCGACGAGGACGCCGCCCTCGAACACTTCACCCGGTGGTGGTCCGACCGTGGGATCGAGTTCTATCCCCACCAGGAGGAATCGCTGCTGGAGTTGCTCGCCGGCAGCAACGTCATCCTGGCCACGCCGACCGGCTCGGGCAAGTCGTTGGTCGCCTCCGGCGCGGTGTATTTCGCCCGCTGTCAGGGACGCCGGGCGTTCTACACGGCGCCGATCAAGGCGCTGGTCAGCGAGAAGTTCTTCGATCTGTGCGAGCAGTTCGGCGCCGAGTCGGTGGGTTTGCTCACCGGCGACGCCGCCGTGAACGCCGACGCCCCGATCATCTGCGCGACGGCCGAGATCGTCGCCAATCTGGCGTTGCGGGACGGCGCCGACAGCGACATCGGCGTGCTCGTCGCCGACGAGTTCCACTTCTACGGTGAGCGTGACCGCGGCTGGGCCTGGCAGGTGCCGCTGATCGAGTTGCCGCACACCCAGTTCCTGCTGATGTCGGCCACGCTGGGCGACGTCGGCTTCTTCGTCGACGACCTGCGTGAGCGCACCGGCCGTGACACCGCCGCGATCACCGGCACGCAGCGGCCGGTCCCGCTGGAGTACGACTACGCGATGACCCCGATCCACGAGACGATCGAGGATCTCATCGACCGCGGCCGGGCCCCGATCTACGTCGTGCACTTCACCCAGGCCGCCGCCGTGGAGCGGGCTCAGGCGCTCTTGTCGGCCCGGATCTGCGACAAGGCCGAGAAGGCGGTGATCGCCGAGGCGATCGGCGACTTCCGGTTCGCCACCGGATTCGGCAACACCCTCTCGAAACTGCTGCGCGCCGGGATCGGCGTGCATCACGCCGGGATGCTGCCGCGGTACCGCCGGCTGGTGGAACGTCTCGCCCAGCGTGGTCTGCTCAAGGTGGTCGCCGGCACCGACACCCTCGGCGTGGGGATCAACGTGCCCATCCGCACCGTGCTGTTCGCCGGGCTGAGCAAGTACGACGGCACCCGGGTGCGACGGCTGCGGGCCCGCGAGTTCCATCAGATCGCCGGGCGCGCCGGGCGCGCGGGCTTCGACACCATCGGCTACGTCGTCGCCCAGGCACCCGAACACGACGTCGACAACGCACGCGCGGTCGCCAAGGCGGGCGACGATCCGAAGAAGCTGCGCAAGATCGTCCGCAAGAAACCGCCCGAGGGGTTCGTGTCGTGGGGTGAGAAGACCTTCCTGCAGTTGGCGCAGGCGCCCGACGAGCCGCTGCGCTCGCATTTCCAGATGACCACCGCGATGCTGCTCGAGGTGCTCGGCCGGCCGGGTGACTGCTTCGCCGCGACGCGACATCTGTTGGAGGGCAATCACGAGCCGCGGGATCGGCAGTTGCGTCACATCCGGCACACCATCGCGCTGTACCGGGACCTGCGCAACGCCGGCATCGTGGTGCAACTCGACGAACCCGACGACGAGGGCCGACATGTCTCGCTCAGCGTCGACATGCCGGAGAACTTCGCCCTCACCAATCCCCTGTCGGCGTTCGCGCTCGCCGCCTTCGAACTCCTCGACCCGCAATCGTCGACGTATGCCCTCGATGTGGTCTCCGTTCTCGAATGCACGCTGGAGGATCCGCGCCCGGTGCTGCTGGCGCAGCGCAAGGTGGCGCGGGATGCGGCGATCGCGGAGATGAAGGCCGACGGCGTCGAGTACGAGGAACGGATGGCGCGCCTCGAGGAGATCACCTGGCCCCGTCCGCTGGCCGAGGAGATCGCCTATGCCTTCGACGTCTACCGTCGCGGGCATCCGTGGGTGTCCGGGTTTCCGCCGAAACCCAAATCCGTGCTGCGGGAGATGCTCGAACGGGCGATGACCTTCACCGAGTTGATCTCGGCCTACGGACTCGCCCGCAGCGAGGGCATCGTGCTGCGGTATCTCTCCGACTGCTATCGCGTTCTGCGACAAGGCCTTCCGTTGGCGGTTGCCACCGACGAGATCGAGGACATCACCGATCGGGTGGGTGCCATGGTCCGCGAGGTCGATTCCAGCCTGCTCGACGAGTGGGAGGAACTCGCCGCGGTCACCGGGCGATGAGACGCGGCACGGTCGTTTACGCGCACCTCGCTCAGACCGGGACGCCGCTCGCGACGACGCGCACCGAGCCACCCGCACCGATCAGGTCGGCAATGACCCCGGCGAGCCGACGATAGGCCTCGTCGCGCCCCGAGGACTCGCGGTAGACCAGCCCGACGCGCCGCCCCGGTCGCGGCACGCTGAATCGTGCGGTCGCCAATTCTCCTCCGGCGGTTTCGGATTCGACCGCCGTGTCCGGGATCAGAGTGACGCCGAGCCCGCCCTCGACACACTGCACCGCGGTCGCAAGCGATGCCGCACGGGTCTGTCCGAGGTCGGGCGATACCCCGGCGAGCCGGCACACCTCGAGGGCCTGATCACGCAGGCAATGCCCCTCGTCGAGCAGCAGCAGCGGGAGTTCGGCCAGGGTGCTCGGGTCGACGCGCTTGCGGCCGGCCAGCGGGTGCCCGGACGGCAGGGCGAGGACGAAATCCTCGTCGTACATCGGGATCTCGGCGATGCCGGGCGCGTCGGCGGGCAACGCGAGGATCGCCACGTCCAGTGAGCCGTCGCGCAGCGCGGCGAGCAGCCGCGCGGTCTGATCCTCCACCACCCGCAGCCCGAGGTCCGGCAGTTGTTCCGGCAATCCGCGCAGCACGGTGGGCAGGATGTAGGGGGCGACGGTCGGAATCAGCCCGAGCCGAAGGGTGCCCACCAACGGGTCGTCGGCACCCGCCGCGGCGGCCAGGAACTCGTCTGCCGCATCGGTCACCGCGATCGCCCGGTCGAGCAACGTGCGCCCCTCCGGTGTCAAGAAGACACGCCGCGTGGTGCGTTCGATGAGTTTGCGCCCCAACCCGTTCTCCAGACCCGCCAGCGCCTGCGACAGCGATGGCTGACTGACTCCGAGTTCTGCTGCGGCAGAACCGAAGTGATGTGTCCGTGCCAACGCCACGAAGGCCCTCAGGCCGGCCAGCGAGGGTTGATAAGTTTTATCAGCCATACCTATCAGTATAGTGCTAATCATCACGTTTCACTTTCGGCGGTTTCGGCGCAGAATTGAGGGGTAACCACTACGACACGTCGTCGTCGCATGCGCCGACGACGCTGTCACGCGAGACGAAAGGGAGCGTCACACGCCATGGCTCTGCTGACAATCGGGGACCAGTTCCCCGCCTACAACCTGACCGCTGTCATCGGAGGCGACCTGTCGAAGGTCGACGCCCAGCAACCCGACGACTACTTCACCCAGATCTCCAGCGATGACCATCCCGGCAAGTGGCGGATCATCTTCTTCTGGCCCAAGGACTTCACCTTCGTGTGCCCGACCGAGATCGCCGCGTTCGGAAAGCTGAACGAGGAGTTCGCCGATCGCGACGCCCAGGTTCTCGGCGCCTCGGTGGACAACGAGTTCGTCCACTTCCAGTGGCGTGCCCAGCACGAGGACCTCAAGACCCTCCCCTTCCCGATGCTCAGCGACCTCAAGCGCGAACTCGTCTCGGCCGCAGGCGTTCTCAACGCCGACGGGGTGGCCGATCGCGCCACCTTCATCGTCGACCCGAACAACGAGATCCAGTTCGTGTCGGTCACCGCGGGCTCGGTCGGCCGCAACGTCGACGAGGTGCTGCGTGTCCTCGACGCCCTGCAGTCCGACGAACTGTGCGCCTGCAACTGGCGCAAGGGCGATCCGACGATCGACGCCGGCGAACTGCTGACCGCGAGCGTCTGAGAAGGACTGAGATGAGCATCGACAATCTGAAGGAAGCCCTTCCCGAGTACGCCAAGGACCTCAAGCTCAACCTGTCGTCACTGGCGCGCACCACCGAGCTGAACGAGCAGCAGTTGTGGGGAACCTTCCTCGCCGCCGCCGCCGCGAGCCGAAATGCCAAGGTGCTCACCGAGATCGCCGAGGAGGCCGGTGACACACTGTCGGCCGAGGCCTACAACGCCGCCCTCGGCGCCGCCTCGATCATGGGCATGAACAACGTCGCCTACCGGGCCAAGAGCTTCCTCGGCGACGACTACGCCCAGGTGCGGATGGGTCTGCGGATGAACATCATCGGCAACCCGGGGGTCGACAAAGCCGACTTCGAGCTGTGGAGCCTGGCCGTCTCGACCATCAACGGCTGCCACGACTGCACCGCGGCCCACGCCAAGGTCGTCCGCGACGCCGGACTGACCAAGGAGCAGGTCTGGGAGGCCGTCAAGGTTGCCGCCACCGTCTCCGGTGTGGCCCAGGCCATCTCGACCACCGAGGTGCTGGCGAACGCCTGATCATCCGGTCATGACGAACGGCCCGGTCACCGTGAGGTGACCGGGCCGTCGTCGTCGTGCCGGTTGTCGTCGTGCCGGTTGTCGTCGTGCCGGTTGTCGCCGTGCCGGTTGTCGTCGTGCCGGCGGGAATCGGGTGACGGGCGCGCTCAGTCGGTCAGTGCGGCCCGGAACCGTTCGGCCATGTCGGCCACCTGCTCGGTGGTCATCACGAACGACGGCGAGATCTGCAGTGCCCCTTGGCCTGCGGCCCGGCCACTGACGCCGTGCCGGCGCAGCGTACCGACCGCGGCCATCGCGGTCGGTGCGTCGGTGAGCTGCACCGCCGTCACCGCGCCGAGCCCGGTGCGCACCTCGGTGACCGCGTCGAGTTCGGCAAGCGGGGCGAAATGAGTGGCCAGATCACCTTCGAGGCGTGCCGCCTCGCCGATCAGACCCTCGCGCTCGATGATGTCGAGGTTGGCCATGGCCGCGGCCGCCGCACCGGCGTGACCGCCGTAGGTGTAGCCGTGCCGCCACCAGACACCGCCGGCGAAGAACGGCTCGGCGACGCGCGGTGCGATGAACACCGCACCCATCGGCACATACCCGGAGGTGAGTCCCTTCGCGGTGGTCATCATGTCGGGTTGAAGGTCGAAACGCGATGAGGCGAACCAACTGCCGCCGCCGATGCGGCCGAAGCCGGTGACCACCTCGTCGGCCACGAACAGGATGTCGTGGTCCCGGCAGATCTGACGGACCTCGGTGAGGTATCCCGCCGGCGGCAGGTACACGCCGCCGGCCCCGATGATCGGTTCGCAGAAGAAGGCGGCCACCTTGTCGGCACCGACCCGTTCGATCAGTCCCAGAAGGCTTTTCGCGTCATCCCAGTCCACCGACTCGGCGTCGGGCATGAGCTGACCGTAGCCGTCGTGATTGACCGGGATGCCGGCCAACGACGTTCCGGCGACGTGCATGCCGTGGTAGGCCTTGGTGCGCCCGACGAGCAGGGTCTTCTCCGGCTTACCGACCTCGTTCCAGTACCGGCGTGCCAGTTTGGCCGCGGTGTCCACCGAGTCACTACCACCGGAGGTGAAAAAGATCTTGCTACCGGGCACCGGCGCGATCTGCGCCAGCCGGTCGGCGAGGGCATCGGTGACGTCGGCGGTCAGATCACCGAAGCCGGAGTAATGCGCGAGCCGCCCGAGCTGTGCGGCCACCGCGTCGGCGATCTCGGTGCGTCCGTGGCCGACGTTGGTGAACCACAGCCCGGCGGTGGCATCGAGGTACTCGTTGCCGTCGACGTCCCAGATGCGGGCGCCCTCACCTCGGGCGACGACGAACGGACCCTTCGCGGTCACCGCACCCATGTCGGCGAACCCATGCCACAACGAACCAGCCATGACCTCCATGATGCCGGGCGGGTGTGCCGACCCGGTGATCGGGGGCCGGATCGCACCCCGGCGGCAGCCCATATCCTGGAGGGATCATGACACCACCGGATCGCCGCGATCTCCTCGAGCGGATTCGTGCCGTCGGCATCGCCGATGCCCATGCGCTTCGGCGGCGCCTCGACAAGCTCGGGCCGCAACCCTCCGCGGACCGACTCGCCGGACTGGAGAAATCCCTCGCCGGTGCCGAACGACGGGTCGCCGCCCGCCGCGCCGCCGTCCCCGTCCTGGAATTCCCCGAGGATCTGCCGGTCTCGGCGGCCCGCGACGAGATCGCTGCGGCAATCTCCGAGCATCAGGTGGTGGTGATCGCCGGTGAGACCGGGTCGGGCAAGACCACCCAGCTACCGAAGATCTGCCTCGAACTCGGCCGCGGTGTGCGTGGCGCGATCGGCCACACCCAGCCCCGCCGCATCGCGGCGAGTTCGGTGGCCCGGCGGATCGCCGAGGAGACCGGAACACGGATCGGTGAGGCCATCGGCTACTCGGTGCGCTTCTCCGATCGCTCCGGCGCCGACACGCTCGTCAAGGTGATGACCGACGGCATCCTGCTCCGGGAGATCTCCACCGACCCGATGCTGCGCCACTACGACACGATCATCGTCGACGAGGCCCACGAGCGGTCGCTGAACATCGACTTCATCCTCGGGTACCTGCGACGGCTGCTGCCGCGCCGTCCCGATCTGAAGGTGATCATCACCTCGGCCACCATCGAACCGGGCCGATTCGCCCGGCATTTCACCACCGACTCCGGCACACCGGTGCCGGTGATCGAGGTGTCGGGTCGGACCTATCCCGTCGAGGTGCGTTACCGGCCACTGACCCTGCGTGAGGACCCGGATGCCGGCGACGAACGCGGTGGCGGCGAGCACGCCGACCTCGATCTGTTCCAGGGCGTCGACGCCGCCATCGACGAACTGTGGGGCACCGCCGGTCGCGGCGACATCCTGGTGTTCCTGCCCACCGAACGCGACATCCGGGAGGCGGCGGCGTCGTTGTCGCGCCGCATCGCCGCGGGCGCCGAGGTCGTCCCGCTGTTCGCCCGGCTGTCCATCGCCGATCAGCAGCGCGTGTTCACGCCGTCGGACGGACGACGAATCGTGTTGTCCACCAACGTCGCCGAGACGTCGCTGACCGTTCCCGGAATCCGGTACGTGATCGACTCGGGCACCGCGCGGATCTCCCGCTACTCCACCCGCACCAAGGTCCTGCGGCTGCCGGTGGAACCGGTGTCGCAGGCCAGTGCCCGCCAGCGCGCCGGTCGATGTGGACGTGTGGCCCCGGGTATCTGCATCCGGCTGTACTCCGAATCCGACTTCGATGCGCGGCCCGCCTTCACCGACCCGGAGATCCTGCGCACCAATCTCGCGTCGGTCATCCTGCAGATGACGTCCCTGCGTCTCGGCGACATCGAGGACTTCCCCTTCGTGCAGCCGCCGGATTCCCGGGCGGTCCGCGACGGCGTCGGCGTGCTGTCGGAACTGGGAGCGATCACGGTGCCGGGCAAGGGCTCCGGACGCGGCAGCGGACCGGACGCCGGCGGCCGCGACAAGGGCGAGGTGCGCCTGACGAAGGTCGGCGCCACGATGGCCCGCATCCCGGTCGATCCGCGGATCGCCCGGATGCTGGTGGCCGCCCGCGACGAGGGCTGCCTCGACCACGTGCTGGTGATCGCGGCCGCCCTGTCGATTCCCGACGTCCGGGAACGCCCGGCCGAACACCGGGAGGCCGCCGACACCAGTCATCGGCGTTTCGCCGTCCCCGGTTCGGACTTCCTGAGCTATACGCAGCTGTGGCGATATGTGCAGGAGAAACGTAAGGAGTTGTCGGCCAATCAGTTCCGACGCACCTGCGAACGCGAGTTCCTGCACTACCTGCGCATCCGCGAATGGCAGGACCTGCACCGCCAGTTGCGCGGAATCGTCATCGACCTCGACTGGCAGATCCCCGAGACCGAACCGAATGCCGACGCGATCCATCGCGCCATCCTCGCCGGCCTGCTCGGCAACATCGCGGTCCGGGCCGCCGAGGGCCGCGAGTACACCGGTGCCCGCAACACCACGCTGATGATCTTCCCCGGGTCGTCGGTGTCCAGGAAACCGCCGGCCTTCCTGATGGCCGCCGAGATCATCGAGACGTCCCGGCTGTTCGCGCACACGGTGGCCGGGGTCGACCCGTTGTGGGCGGAGAAGCTCGCCGGCGATCTGGTGAAACGCACCCACAGCGAACCGCACTGGTCCTCCACGCGCGGCGCCGCGATGGCCTATGAGCGCGTCACCCTCTACGGCGTGACGCTGGTGGCGCGCCGACGCGTCAACTACGGCCCGATCGACCCCGAGGTGTCGCGCGACCTGTTCATCCGCCATGCCCTCGTCGAGGGCGACTGGCGGACGAATCATCGTTTCTTCGAACAGAATCGGCAGTTGCTGACCGAGGCCGCCGACGTCGAGCACCGCGCCCGGCGTCGCGACGTGGTGATCTCCGAGGAGCAGCTCTACGAGTTCTACGACAAGCGCATCCCCGCCGAGGTGACCTCGGCGCGGCATTTCGACACGTGGTGGAAGTCGGCGCGGCGCACCGACCCGACCCTGCTGGATCTGACCCCCGCCGATGTGGCCGCCGACGTCGCCGTCGCCGACACCGACTATCCGGGGGCATGGCAGCAGGGCGACACCCGCCTGGAACTGCGCTACCGATTCGAGCCGGGCGCACCCGACGACGGGGTCACCGTCGTCATTCCGCAGGCCCTGCTCCCCCACGTCCGCAACGCCGGATTCGATTGGCTGGTACCGGGAATGCGATCGGAACTGGCCACCGAACTCGTCAAGACCCTGCCCAAACAGCTTCGCAAGACAATGGCCCCGGCACAGCGCTTCGCCGATCTGGCCCTGTCCCGGCTGACGCCGCGCTCCGAACCACTGGTCCGTGGGCTGGCCCGCGAGTTGTCGACGATCACCCGGCACACCGTGACACCGGCGGACTTCGCCGTCGACCGCCTGCCCGCCCACCTGCGGATCACCTTCGCCGTCATCGACGATTCGGGCGAGATCCGCAGGCGCAGCAAGTCGTTCACAGATCTCACCGCCGACGGAGCGGACCGTCGACCGACACCCCCGGCCGCGGTGTACACCACCTGGACCGCCGACGGGCTCGGCACCCTGGCGGCCACCGAGACCGCCGACGTCGCGGGCCAACACATCACCCGCCATCCCACGTTGCGTGCCGTCGGGGATCCCGGCCGATCCGTGGGCGTCGCGCGGGCCACCGCCGCCACCGAGGACGAGGCCAACCGGATGCGGGTCGTCGGTGTCATCGCGCTGCTCGACCACACCATCACCGGGCTCTCGTCGAAGGCATCGTCGGGCCTCGACCCCGCCGGGCGACTCGCGTTGAGCCAGAACCCCTACCGGGATTCCAGCGAGTTCTTCGCCGACTGCACCAGGCGGGCCATCCGGGACCTCGTCGACGTCGACGCGGCGGCCCGGGTGCGGTCACCGCAGCAGTTCGATGCGCTGGCCGCCGCACTCGGTCCGCGCGTACGTTCGGCCGCACCGGAGTATCTCGCCTCGGCCGTCAACGCACTCCGGATGGTCGCGCCGCTGCGTCAGGCGATCGATGAGCATTCCGGTCAGGTCGCCGCCGACGACGTCGCCGAGCAACTGGCCAACCTGATCTTCGACGGCTTCGTGCTGGCCACCCCGCGTGAGCACCTGGCCGAACTCCCGAGATATCTGGCGGCCGCACGCGAACGGCTGGAACACCTTCCGGGATCGGCGGACCGGGACCGGGCGGCCATGGGCACGCTCGACCGGGTCACCGGGCGGTGGAATCAGCGACTCGCCGAGGTACCCGAGGCCCGTCGCGATCTCGTCAACGAACAGGCGCATTGGATGGTCGAGGAACTGCGGGTGGGTCTGTTCGCCCAGCGGCTGGGCACCCGATATCCGATCTCGGAGAAGCGTGCGCTACGAACCCTGGATCGACTCGGCTGAGAGGGCATCGGGCGCATCCGTGCCGTTGCGCCGCGTGAGATTGCCCTGCAGATCGTCGATCTCGCGTTGGAAGTCCTCGAGGGAATCGAACGACCGGTACACCGACGCGAACCGGAGATAGGCGACCTCGTCGAGGTCACGCAACGGTTTGAGAATGGCGAGACCGACCTCGTTGCTGGGGATCTCCGCGACGCCCGAGGCGCGCACCGTCTCTTCGACCTGCTGCGCCAACTGGGCCAGATCGTCCTCGTGGACGTGCCGTCCCTGGCAGGCGCGGCGCACCCCGCGCATCACCTTCTCCCGACTGAACGGTTCGGTGACGCCGTTGCGCTTAACCACCGCCAGCACGGCGGTCTCCACGGTGGAGAATCGTCGGCCACAGGCGCTGCACGAACGGCGACGACGGATCGCCTGTCCCTCGTCGGCGACTCGGGAGTCGATGACCTTGGTGTCATCATTCCTGCAGAACGGGCAGCGCATGCATCGAGAATAGCGCCTCACCGCTCAGCGATATGCGGGCGTCAGCAGCGCCTGACCGACACGCAGGGCGCTGCCACCCATGTCGTTGAGCTCGACGATCTCGTCGATGACCGCCTGCCGCGGCATCTCGGGCGCGACGCGCGCGGCGACGGAGTTCAGCGACTCCCCCGCCCGGACGTGCACCACCTGCGTGGCCACCGGCGTGGGGGCGGTGGATTCCTGGTAATCGCTGCCGGCGACACCGATCAGCCACACCAGCATCGCCAGCGCCACCCCGGTCAGCAGGGCCACCGCGGCACCGCGACGGCCCGCCCGACGGGACTGCGACGCGGGCGCGGCGCACGGCGTCCCGGCCGGGCGCCTGGGGATCGCGACCCGGGGCCGGTCGACCGGACGATTGTCGGCCGGGCGGTGGAGGTGCCGGTGCCGCGCCGCCGGGGTGGCGCGGCGAGCCGGCACCGGCCGTCCGGCATGCACGATCGCGCCGCGCCGGGGCGTGACATCGTCTCGCGCCGCACCCCGGGCATCGGGAGCGGCACCGAAACGGGCACCGGACGGGGTGCGCCGAACCGTCGCCCGACGCGCCTGACCTGCGGTTTCACTGCGAACCAAGGTGTTCTGCATGAGAGTCTCCGATCTCGATCACTCGTTCGAGGAACTGATGTTCGAAGTTCTATCACGCACCTCCGACAATTTCTCGCAACACGTCGAACAAATGTTTGAAGTTGTCGGTGACCTGGACTAACCTGGCCGTTGACCAGCAGCGCAGACCCGCGGACAAACCCCGGCCGCACCGGACCACCGACTGCACGGGACAACCGACCGCACCGGACCACCGACAACACCGTCCGACCACAACAGAGTTTCCGACCGAAAGGATCGAACACCCGATGAGTGAGAAGAACCGACGTTCGACGACGTCGACGTCGTCGACCAAGCGCGGCCGCGGATCGGCCGCCGCCGACGAGCCGGAGGTCCCGTTCGACGCGGCGGCCGCGGAGGCCTCGCTCACGCCGCGTCAGCGGGGCGTGCTCGATGTGATCCGCAAGTCGGTGCGCGAGCGCGGCTATCCGCCGAGCATCCGCGAGATCGGCGACGCCGTCGGGCTGGCCTCGACGTCGTCGGTCGCCCATCAGCTGCGGACACTGGAACGCAAGGGACTGCTCAAGCGCGACCACAACCGCCCACGCGCGGTCAACGTGCAGGACGGCGAGCACACCCCACCGGACGACACCGCGGTCGCGTCGAATCTGCCCGCCCCGACCTTCGTCCCGGTTCTCGGGCGCATCGCGGCCGGTGGACCGATCCTCGCCGAGGAGGCCGTCGAGGACGTCTTCCCGCTGCCGCGTGAACTCGTCGGCGAGGGTTCACTGTTCCTGCTGAAGGTGGTCGGCGAGTCGATGATCGACGCCGCGATCTGTGACGGCGACTGGGTCGTCGTCCGGCAGCAGAACGTGGCCGACAACGGTGACATCGTCGCCGCGATGATCGACGGCGAGGCGACCGTGAAGACCTTCAAGCGCAAGGACGGTCACGTGTGGCTGATGCCGCACAACGAGCATTTCGAACCCATCCCCGGCGACGACGCCGCCATCCTGGGCAAGGTCGTCACGGTGATGCGCCGGATCTGATCCGGCTCCGGGCCCGCCCGGTGCGGCGCTCGCCGAAATTCAGCCGGCGAGCGCCGCGGTGGCGGCCTCACGTGCGGCCGCCGGGGAGGCGGTCGCGAGGGCAGCACTCGCCGCGGCACGGCACGCATCGAGTGTGACGCCGCCGAGTTTGGCACCGACCGCCGCCGACGCCGCCGGAGCACTCGACAGCGAGGTGACGCCGAGTCCGACGAGTACGCAGGCCAGCAGCGGGTCGGCGGCGGCCTCACCGCAGACGCCGACCGGTTTACCCGTACGTTTCCCGGCCTCGGCCACCATCGAGATGAGCGCGAGCACCGCGGGCTGCCACGGATCGGTGAGTTCGGCCAGATCGGCCGACATGCGGTCGGCGGCCATCGTGTACTGCGTCAGATCGTTGGTTCCGATCGACACGAAGTCGACCTCGGCGAGGATCGACGACGCGAGGATCGCGGCGGACGGGATCTCGACCATCACCCCGGCGACCAGACCACGCCCGCGGACCTGTGCCGCGAACTCCGCGGCCTCGTCGGCCGAGGCGATCATCGGTGCCATCACCCATGGAGTGCTGCCGGTCTCCCGGGCGGCCGCCGCGATGGCGTCGAGTTGCCCGGCGCGGATCTCCGGATGCCGAGCGGTGATCCGATTACCCCGGACCCCCAGAGCGGGGTTGGCCTCGGTGCCGTGGTCGACGAATTTCAACGGCTTGTCCGAACCCGCGTCGAGCGTCCGCACGACGACCTTCTTGCCCCCGAACGCCTCGAGCACCTCGCGGTAGAGCTCGGTCTGCTCGGCCACCGTGGGTGCCTCGGCGCTGTCGAGGAAGGCCAGTTCGGTCCGGAACAGGCCCACTCCCTCGACCGGATAGGCGGTGGCGGCGCGCGCGGAGACACCGTCGGCGACGTTGGCCAGGATGGCCGCCTCGTGACCGTCGGCGGTGTGCCCCGGCCCCGACCAGCCCGCGACGAGTTCCGCCTCGCGCCGGCTCTCGTCGACGGCCGCCTGCGCCTGCTCCGGATCCGGTTCCAGCACAACGGTTCCGGCGGTGCCGTCGACGAGCACCAGGGTTCCGGCGGGTACCTCGTCGAGGTCGGCGACCGCGACGATGCACGGGATGCCCAGCTGCCGGGCGATGATCGCGGTGTGACTGGTCGGCCCGCCGAGTCGCGTCACCAGCGCGGTGACCAGTTTGGGATCGAGGCCGGCGGTGTCGGCCGGCGCCAGATCGTCGGCGCAGAGCACCGACGGCTCGGTGGGCACCGGCACACCCGGTTCGGGTTGTCCGAGCAACTCGGCCACGACCCGATCGCGGACATCGTTGAGATCGGTGACGCGTTCGGCCATCAGACCGCCGAGTTTGGTGAAGAGCGCGGCGAACTGGTCGGTCGCCGCGGTCGCGGCCGATGCGGCCGACGACCCGGAGGAGATCAGCTTGCCCGCCGCACCGATCCAGCCGCGGTCCTCGGCGAGGCCGGCGGTGGCGATGAGAACCTCGGCGGCCGCACCGGAGGCATGTGAGGCACGTTCGCGCAGCCGGGCGGCCACCAGCCCGGCCGCGTCGACGAAGCGGGACTGCTCCGCCTCCCGCGCGTCCTCCGGGATCGTCGCGGTGTCATGCACCGGGGCGACGCGCTCGCCGGGGCGAACCACCGGCCCGTAGGCCTTCCCGCCGACCACGGGGGTCCCACGCAGTTCCTGAGCCTGCTGATCGTTCACTGCGCTGCCCTTCGTTCGAGGTTCGTTTCGGCCGTCGTCGGCCGATCTGGTCTGTGCTGTCGCGAGATCGCTCTCCCGGCGGCCCGATCTGTGAAAAATCTGCCCGCCGAACATCTCTTGTGATCGAAGTTACAAGAAATCCTTGACTTGTCAACACAAACAGGCGTAAACACAGATATATCAACATTGAGTTCCACCCAAAACCACATCAAGTTTTGCCCAAACCCACATGGACACAGACATCCCGTCATCCGTCCTCTCCGATCGGAGCAACGTGTACGCCGAAGAAAGACAGCAGGCGATCGCCGAACTGGTTCGCTCGCATGGCCGCGCATCGGTCAGCTCGCTCGCCGAGCGATTCGATGTCACCAGCGAGACAGTGCGTCGCGACCTGGCAACCCTGGAGCGCTCCGGACACCTGCAGCGTGTCCATGGCGGCGCCGTCCGTCCCGAACTGGTGCAGCTCATCGACGAGCAGGACATCTCCGAGCGCGAGACCAGCCACACCATCCAGAAGGCCGCCATCGGGCGGGCCGCGATCGCCTTCCTTCCGGCCGACGGCGGGTCGGTGTCCCTCGACGCCGGGACGACCACCTATCAGGCGGCCGTCGCCATCCCGGCAGATCGCCGCCTGCACATGGTGACCAGCAGCCTGCCGATCGCGACGGTGCTGGCGAGTCACCCGAACGCCACCCTGCATCTCGTCGGCGGGCGTGTGCGCGGCCTCACCCAGGCCGCGGTGGGCGCCGAGACCGTGGCCCGCCTTGCCACCTTCCGCACCTCCGTGGCGTTCATCGGGACCAACGGCATCAGCGAGGACATGGGCTTGTCGACCCCCGACCCCGAGGAGGCGGCCGTCAAGGCGGCACTGGTGGCCTCGGCCCAGCGCGTCGTCGTCCTGGCGGACTCCTCCAAGATGAACCGCGAGGACTTCTCGTCCTTCGCCTCGCTCGACGATGTCGACGTCCTCATCACCGACGCCGGTGTCGATCCCTCCTACGCCGCCGCCCTCTCGGCCCGCGGCATCGAGGTCGTGATCGCATGATCCTCACCGTCACAGCCAATCCAAGCCTGGATCGCACGTTGGAGATCGCCGCGCCGCTCGAGCGCGGTGAGGTGCAACGCGCGGTGGCCGTGCGCGCCGAACCGGGCGGCAAGGGCGTCAACGTCTCCCGCGTCGTCGCCGAGGCGGGCATCGACACCATCGCCGTCCTGCCCGCCCGCGCCGGCGACCCACTGCTGAGCGCACTCGACGCCGTCGGTCTGCGCCACGAGACCGTCGCCGTCGACGGCGAGGTCCGCTCCAACATCACCATCGCCGAGGCCGACGGCACCACCACCAAGATCAACGCCTCCGGCCAACCGCTCGACGATCGCCGCCGCGCCGCCCTGACCGATCTGGTGCTGGCGCACGCCGCCGGCGCCGGCTGGGTGGCGTTGTGCGGATCGCTTCCCCCCGGAGTCGAGGACTCCTGGTATCGGGAGCTGGCCGATCAGCTCATCGCGCGTGGTTGCCGGGTCGCCATCGACACCTCCGGGGAACCCCTGCGCGCCGCGGTCACCGGCCGCGTCGACCTGATCAAGCCCAACGAGACCGAACTCGCCGAGGTCTGCGGCGCCGACCCGACGGTGCTGCGCCGGGCCGCCGCCGCCGGCGACCTGGATCCGATCATCGCGGCCTCGGCCGAACTCGCCGGGCACACCGGCGGCGCGGTGCTGACGACCCTGGGCGCCGCGGGCGCCGTGCTGACCACCACCTCGGGCAGCTGGTTCGCCACGCCTCCCCCGATCGTCCCGCGCAGCACCGTCGGTGCCGGCGATTCCTCGCTGGCCGGCTACCTCATCGCCGAGGCGCGCGGCGCCGGCGAACCGGAGCGTCTCCGCAGCGCCGTCGCCTACGGGGCCGCCGCCGCCGCACTGGCCGGCACCCAACCACCCCGACCCGATCACCTCGACCCCGATCATGTCGCGATCACCGACCTCGCCGGAGCCGCCCCCGCCACATGACCCCGACCTCCCCGACCTCCCCGATCTCCCCCACCCACATCCGACACTCCCGAAACACCTAGCAGTAAAGGAAGATTCATGTCCGAGCAGATCATCACCGCAGCGACGGTGAACCTCGACATCGACGCGGGCGACGACCCGTCGGCGGTGATCAACCACCTCGCCGAGAACCTCGCCGCCGCCGGACGCACCAGCGACGCCGCCGACCTCGCACGAGGCGCCCTGGCCCGCGAGGCCAAGTCGGCCACCGGCCTACCGGGCGGCATCGCCATCCCCCACGCCCGGGCGGCCTCGGTCACCGAGGCCAGCCTCGGCATGGCACGGCTGTCCAAGAAGGTCGATTTCGGCGCGCCGGACGGCCCCGCCGACCTGGTGTTCCTCATCGCCGCGCCCGAAGGCGGCGCCGCCGAACACATGAAACTGCTCAGCTCGCTCGCCCGCGCGCTGGTCCGCCCCGACTTCGTGGCCTCCCTGCGGGCGGCGAAGACCGACGACGAGGTCGTCACCCTGGTCGACGAGGCGATCAATCCGCCGGCGAAGAAGCCCGACACGGCCGCCGCCACCGAGAAGACCACCGTCTCGACCACCAAGGCCGCCGCACCCGCCGCCGCCGCAGCGACCACCGCGGCCGTCGCCGCCCCCGCCACCGCCGAGAAGAAGCTCTCGATCGTGGCGATCACCGCCTGCCCCACCGGGATCGCGCACACCTACATGGCCGCCGATGCCCTCAAGTACGCCGCCGAACGCGCCGGGGTCGACTTCCACGTCGAACCGCAGGGTTCGTCGGGAACGACACCGTTCACCCCGGACGTCATCGCCGGCGCCGACGCGGTCATCTTCGCCACCGACGTGGGAGTCAAGGGCAAGAGCCGATTCCACGGCAAGCCGGTGATCGCCTCGGGCGTCAAACGCGCCATCAACGAGCCCGACACGATGATCGCCGAGGCCATGGCCGCCGCCCGCAATCCCAAGGCCGCGGTGGTCCGCGACGGTGACGGCAACGACGCCCCGGCCGACGCCGCCGGCGGAGAGACCCTCGGCCTGGGCAAGCGCACCCAGCAGGCGCTGATGACCGGCGTCAGCTACATGATCCCGTTCGTCGCCGCCGGCGGCCTGCTCATCGCCCTGGCGTTCCTGCCGTTCCTCGGCGGATACCAGATCGCCAACAAGACCCTCGACGAGACCGGCGCCCTCAACGACGGACAGTTCATCGCGTTGCACAACAGCCTGTGGGATCTGCCCGCCGGCGGACTCGGACAGTACATCGGCGCGGTGTTGTTCGCGATCGGCGGACTCGCCATGAGCATGCTGGTGCCCGTCCTGGCCGGTTACATATCGTTCGCCATCGCCGACCGACCCGGCATCGCACCCGGATTCGTGGCCGGACTGGTGTCCGTGGCGGTCGGTGCGAGCTTCATCGGCGGCCTGGTCGGCGGTCTGATCGCCGGCGTCGTCTGCCTGTGGATCTCCCGACTCCCGTTGCCGCAGTGGGCACGTGGTCTGATGCCGGTCGTGATCATCCCGCTGCTGGGCAGCTTGTTCATCGGCGTCGTGCTCTACATGTTGCTCGGCAAGCCCCTCGCCTGGGTGACCACCGAGATGACCAACGGCCTCAACAGCATGTCCGGCGGTTCGAAGATCGCACTCGGCATCGTCCTGGGCCTGATGATGTGCTTCGACCTCGGCGGCCCGGTCAACAAGGCGGCGTACCTCTTCGCCACCGCCGGTCTGGCCATCGCCGGAACCGCACAGTTGGAGATCATGGCCGCGGTCATGTGCGCCGGAATGGTCCCGCCGCTCGCCCTGGCACTGGCCACCGTCCTGCGCCCGGGCCTGTTCACAGAACCCGAACGCGAGAACGGCAAGGCCGCCTGGCTGCTCGGTGCATCGTTCATCTCCGAGGGCGCCATCCCGTTCGCGGCCACCGATCCGTTCCGCGTCATCCCCTCGATGATGGCCGGCGGTGCGCTGTCCGGCGCGCTGATCATGGCCTTCGGCGTCACCCAGCGCGCCCCGCACGGCGGCATCTTCGTGTTCTTCACGATGAACCACTGGCTGCTCTTCCTGGTCGCCTTGGCCGCGGGCACCGTCCTCTCGGCGGTCTGCGTCATCGCCGCCAAGCAGTGGGGACGCGGCCACGGCCACGACGAGGTCGCCGCCGTGGAGCGCGAGGCCGTCGCCGCCTGACGAGGCGGATCACCGCGGCGGGCGTCGGCGAAATCCCGCCCGCCACGGTGATCACGGGGCACAATCACCTCACCATCACCTGCCGTTGAAGCCGTCACCCTCCAAAGGAGTAGTCACCATGCCCAGCACCACTGTCACCGTCGGCTCCGCCGTCGGACTGCACGCCCGACCCGCGACCATCATCGCCGAGGCCGCCGCCGATGCCGGCGTCCCGATCACCCTCGCCGTCGAGGGCGGCGAACCGGTCGACGCCGGTTCGGCCCTGATGATCATGACCCTCGGCGCCGAGAAGGGCACGAATGTCATCGTGTCCTCCGACGACGCGGGCGCACTCGAGCACATCGCCCAACTCGTCGCCAAGGATCTCGACGCCGAGTAGGCGCCATCCCCGACGATCTCGGACAACGAGACGGCCGGTCACCCGTGCGGGTGACCGGCCGTCTCGTCTGGTCGTGCCCGGTGGAGCCGGATCGGCGGCTCAGTGCGCCGTCGCCAACACCAGGTCGGCGAGCTCACCGGCCATGGCCGGCGGAACCCGTACTCGCACAATCGATCCGTGCTCGTCGTGTTCGGTGGAGAGCACCTCACCCTCGCGGTGGATGCGGGAGAGCACCTCACCACGGGTGAACGGGACGGCGAGGGTCAGCTCGACGTCGGTGCGTCCGACGAACTCCCGGACCCGGTCGAACAATTCCGGCAATCCCTCGCCGGTGCGCGCCGAGACGAACACCGCATCCGGTGCCATCGCCCGGAGTTCGGCCATCCGCGTCGCGTCGATCGAGTCGATCTTGTTGATCACCAACAACTCCGGCGGTGCGGCGACGTCCTCGTCGGCCACCACCTCGTTGATCACCTGACGGACCGCGGCGATCTGTTCGGCGGGGAACTCGTCGGCACCGTCGACCACGTGCAGCACCAGGTCCGCGTCGACGACCTCCTCGAGGGTCGAGCGGAAGGCCTCCACCAGTTGCGTCGGCAGATGGCGGACGAAACCGACGGTGTCGGTGAACACCACCTCGCGTCCGTCGTCGAGCGTGGCGCGACGCGTGGTGGGATCGAGGGTCGCGAACAGTGCGTCCTGCACCAGCACACCCGAACCCGTCATCGCGTTGACGAGACTGGACTTACCGGCATTGGTGTAACCGGCGACCGTCAGCTTGGGGACGGAACTGCGTTGCCGCGCCGCCCGTTTGGTCAGCCGGGCCTTCTTCATGTCGCGAATCTCGCGGCGCAGCTTGGCCATTCGTTCCCGGATGCGACGCCGATCGGTCTCGATCTTCGTCTCACCGGGACCACGCAGGCCCACGCCGCCGTTGCTGCCGGCGCGGCCACCGGCCTGCCGGGACATCGACTCACCCCAACCACGCAGGCGCGGGAGCATGTACTCCATCTGGGCCAGCGACACCTGTGCCTTGCCCTCACGCGACGTTGCGTGCTGGGCGAAGATGTCGAGGATCAGCGCGGTCCGGTCGATCACCTTGACCTTGACGACCTTCTCGAGTGCGGTCAGCTGACCGGGGGTCAGTTCGCCGTCGCAGATCACCGTGTCGGCGCCGGTGGCCAGCACCACCTCGCGCAGCTCGTCGGCCTTGCCGGAGCCGATGTAGGTCCCGGGGTCGGGGGCGTTGCGGCGTTGGATGACGGCGTCGAGGACCTGCGAGCCGGCGGTCTCGGCGAGTGCCGCCAGCTCGGTCATCGCCGCCCGTGCCTGCGCCGCGGTGCCGTGGGTCCACACTCCGACGAGCACCACGCGTTCGAGGCGCAGCTGCCGGTACTCGACCTCGGTGACGTCGGCGAGTTCGGTGGACAGTCCGGCCACGCGTTGCAGCGAGGCACGATCGGAGAGTTGCAGTTCACCCAGGGTCGGATCGGACGCGGCGGTCTCGCGATGATCACTGTCGCGAACGTCGCTCTCGCGGACGTCACGCTCCGGATTCACGTCATCGGCCGGGACGGGTGGGAAAATGTGGGTTGATTCGCTCATACGCCTTCCATGGTTGCATGGAGAAACGTCGCGGTGCACACGAATATTTCGCCGCCCACCCCGACGACGTGCACCCTCAGCGGGCCCAGCCGGCGCGGAGACGGCCGTCGGCGACGAGCCGCGACGGCCCTCGCAACCATGCGTCGTCGTCGAGGATGCGCACCTGGACCCGCCCGCCCGGCACGTCGATGGTCATCTCACCGGTCTGGTGATGCAGGTGCGCCAGACCGGACGCGGCGGCGGCCACCAGGCCGGTCCCGCAGCTGCGCGTTTCGCCCACCCCGCGTTCGAAGACACGCATGTGGGCATGCAGACCTGCCTCCGTCGGTTCGGGCACCGTCAGGAGCTCGACATTCGTGCCGTCGGGGAACACCTCGGCGTCGAAGGTGACGCCTTGGGCGAAGTCGACCGCGACGAGACCGGCGACGTCGAGTCCGGGCACCACACACGCCAGGTGCGGATTGCCGACGTCGACCGCCGTGCCGACATAGAGGTCGTCGCCGATCCGTGCGGTGGTCTCCACCCCGAGTCGCGCCGGCCCGATCTGCACACTCACGTCGGCGTCCACGTGATCGAAGGCGTGCACGATCACCGGGCGGGCACCGGCCCGCGACCCGACCGTGAACTCGTCACGTTCGGCCAGTCCGGTGGCGCGGACGTAGTGCGCGAACACCCGCACGCCGTTGCCGCACATCTCGGCGATCGAACCGTCGGCGTTGCGGTAGTCCATGAACCAGTCATCCGGGGTGACCCCGGCGGGCAGCTCCGGCAGGACCCCGGCAGCCACCAGCGCGCCGGCGCGGGCCACGCGCAGCAGGCCGTCGGCACCCACGCCACGTTGCCGATCGCACAGCGCGGCGACGAGATCGTCGGCGAGATCGAGTTCGGCGGCCGGGTCGGTCAGGATGACGAAGTCGTTCTGGGTGCCGTGCCCCTTCACAAAGGCGAGGTCGTCCCCACTCGGGGCGGTGCTGATCGTCACCGGTCCAGGGTAGCCAGAGCCCGAGCGGTGAGGTCGTCGGCGGCCGCATCGAGCCACACGATGCGGTGATCACGACGGAACCAGGAGCGCTGGCGACGCACATAGCGGCGTGTCCCGATGACGGTCAGTTCCTCGGCGCGGTCGAGGTCACCGTCGCCGTCGAGCGCGTCGAGGACCTGGGCGTACCCGATGGCCCGCCGAGCGGTGCGTCCCTCCCGCAGACCGCAGTCGGCCAGGGCGCGCACCTCGTCGACGAGGCCACCGGCGAACATCGCCGCGGTCCGCGCCCGGATCCGGTCGTCGAGATCGGCGGTGTCGCGGTCCAGCGCGAGGATCCGGGTCGCCCAGCGCGGTTCGCCGATCTGCGGCGCCGACGCGGCGAACGGTTCACCGGTGAGTTCGACCACCTCGAGTGCGCGCACGATCCGGCGGCCGTCGGTGTCGAGGATCGATGCCGCCGCGGCCGGGTCGACCTCGGCGAGTCTGCGGTGCAACGCGCCGACGCCGATCTCGGCGAGGAGTGCCTCGTAGCGGGCCCGCACCTCCGGGTCGGTGGCCGGGAACTTCCAGTCGTCGAGCAGTCCCTGGATGTAGAGCATCGAACCGCCGACGATGACCGGGGTACGCCCGGCCGCCAGCAGGGTCTCGACATCCTGCGACGCCGCGGCCTGGTAGCGGGCCACCGTCGCGACCTCGGTGACGTCGAGCACGTCGATCTGATGGTGGGTGATACCTCGACGTTCTTCGGGCGGCAGTTTGGCCGTCCCGATGTCCATCCCGTGGTACTGCTGCATCGCGTCGATGTTGACGATCTCTCCGCCGAGTTCCTCGGCGAGATCCAGGGCCAGATCGGATTTGCCGACCGCCGTCGGGCCGACCACGGCAACCGGGACCACCCCGGACGACGTCACCTCTCCCATCGGGCCACCACATATCCGACGCCGAACGGCGCATCGGCGTACTCCACCGACGCCGTCAGGGCGGGTGCTCCCGCGGGATCGTCGGTCCGGGCCGATGCGCGCACCGCTGCGGCCGCCGTCTGCCAGGCGACGCGCCCGCCGACACCCTCGGCGGCACACTCGTCCGGGTCCAGTGCCGCAAGGGCGTCGAGGTCGCCGGCAGCGATCGCCGCTTCGATCCGGTGCTGCAGGCGTACCGATTCCTCCCGGAGGCCCCCGCCGGGCGACTTCTGCGTCAACGCGAAGGCACCGTCGCCCACCACCAGCAACCCGATCGGCTCGGCACGCGAGTCCAGTGCCGCGGCGATCTCACCGCCGATGCGGGCACACTCGGCGGTGCTCGCCTCCGGATCGATGACGACCGGGGTGAGTGCGCCAACGCCCGCCTGTTCCCGCAACCAGGCCGCGATCAGCATCGACAGTGGCATCGGCTCAGACAGTGGCATCGGCTCGGCCGGGGCCGGCGCACCCGCGGGCGCACCACGGGACGGATCGAGGCTCACCCCGACGTCGACCCCGAATCGCGCGAACGTTCCCGAGGTGGGCACATCGGTGACGCAGGTACGACCGGCGCCGTCGGATGACCCCGGCCGATCGGCCGCTCCGATCGCCACCCAGGTGGTGGCCGCCGGTGCGGCGGCAGCGAACGCGTGCCGGGTGGCGTCGCGAACCGCATCGGCCTCGTCGGCATCCGGTCCGGTCAGTTCGGGCACGAGAAGAGGTGCACTCGGAACGAAGACCGCGCAGGCAAACACCTGCTCGACGCTAGTCCACGCCACCCGATCACCGGCGAATGCCCGGTCCGCAAGCCGGTGCCCCGGGGAGATCGACGACGCGACGCGCGCGGATCATTGTTGCGCAGCGCGCACGCGACGGAGCCTGAGCTGCTTGAATGGGGAACAGCCCGGCGGCCGGTGGTCCGTCCGGGATGGATCAGTGACCTGGCAGCCGTGTCGCGCGGCACCATGAAGCGCAGAAGGGGCATCTGCACATGAGCGGAGAACACGACAGCAACGGAGACGGCACCGGAGACAACACCGGCGAGCCCGGTCCCGGAACCGATATCGGCGCAACCGATATCGGCGGGGCTTCCACGCCCGTCCCGAAGCCCGGACCCCGACCCGGGCCCAAGCCCGGACCGCGGCCCCGCCCGACCCCGCCCGCCGCGTCCGCGGTGACCCCGGTGGTGACACCCACCCACGTCCCGCACACCGACCCGCACCGATTCGGTCGGATCGACGCCGACGGCGTCGTCTGGCTCACCACCGCATCCGGGGAACGCCAGATCGGCTCCTGGCAGGCCGGTTCCGTCGAGGACGGTCTCAATCACTTCAGCCGGCGCTTCGACGATCTGGCCACCGAGGTGGAAATCCTCGAGGAACGCCTGGCCGCGCGATCCGGGGATCCACGCAAGGCACAGACCGCGGCCCGTCACCTGCTCGACTCGCTACCCGACGCCGCGGTCATCGGCGACGTCGACGCCCTCGAGAAGCGCCTGTCGGTGATCGTCGGGGCCGCCGACGAGGTCGCCGACTCCCTCAAGGCGGAGCGAGAGGCCACCCGCGCGGCCGCGATCGCCCGCAAGGAGGAGTTGGCCGCGGAGGCGGAGACCATCGGCGCCGAATCCACCCAGTGGAAGTCGTCCGGGGATCGGCTGCGCGCCATCCTCGACGAGTGGAAGTCGATCAAGGGCATCGACCGCAAGACCGACGACGTGCTGTGGAAGCGGTACGCAAAGGCACGCGACGCGTTCAACCGTCGGCGCGGCGCACATTTCGCCGAACTCGACCGGGTTCGCGCCGGCGCCAAGGTGCGCAAGGAGGAGTTGATCGCGCAGGCCGAGGAACTGTCCGGCTCCACCGACTGGGGCACCACCGCGGCAAAGTTCCGTGACCTGCTGACCGAGTGGAAGGCCGCCGGACGCGCTCCCCGGGACGCCGACGAGGCACTGTGGCAGCGGTTCAAGGCCGCCCAGGACGTCTTCTTCGCCGCACGCAATGCGGTCGCCTCCGAACGCGACGCCGAGTTCAGCGCCAACGGACAGGCCAAACTCGATCTCCTCGCGCAGGCCGAGAAGAGCATCGACCCGGCCGCCGACCTCGACGGCGCACGCAAGGAGTTCCGCGCGTTCCGCGACAAGTGGGACGAGATCGGCAAGGTACCCCGCGAGCAGATGCATTCGCTGGAAAGCCGCGCACGCGCGCTCGAGAAGCGGATTCGCGACGCCGAGGACGCCCAGTGGCAGCGCACCGACCCGGAGGCGCAGGCACGCGCCGCGCAGTTCGCCGAACGCGCCGCGCAGTACGAGGAGCAGGCCCGCAAGGCCGAGGAACGCGGCAAGGCCAAGGACGCCGCGAAGCTGCGCGATCAGGCGGCGCAGTGGCGCGAGTGGGCGACCGCGGCCCAGAGCGCCATCGAGGATCGCTGACCCGCCCCCGTCGAGTGGGCGCACTTTCCCGTCGAGTGGGCGCACTTTCCCGTCGAGTGGGCGCACTTTCCCGTCGAGTGGGCGCACTTTCCCGTCGAGTGGGCGCACTTTCCCGTCGAGTGGGCGCACTTTCCCGTTGAGTGGGCGCACTTTCCCGTTGAGTGGGCGGGCTTTCCCGTTGAGCGTGCGGCGGGTTACGAGGTTCCCGGCGTTCCGTCTTCTCGCGGGATGTCACTCGGCCGGGTGATGGTGCGGCCGGTGAGACGACGCGCGGCGTCCTCCCGCGCGGCGGACTCCCGGCGGCGTTCCTCTTCCAGCGCGAGGTGGTACGTGCTGCGGGCCCACACCACCCGCGCCCAGTGGAAGGTCAGGACCAACGCGGCGATCCAGCCGAGGATCAGGCCGATACCGACACCGTGCGGCGGTTCCACTCCGCCGACGCCCGGCGTGTTGCGGGTCCACCAGGCCAGCATGCCGGCGACGCACGAGACCGCGCACCCGCACAGGGCGATCCAGGCGATGATCCAGCGACGCGTGAGCAGCGCGAGCATCGACGCCCCGATGCCGAACACCAGCAACAGCCAGACGAACACCTTCGAGGTGATGGCCACCCGTTCGGTGACCGCGTCCGGCGACACGGTCAACACGTCGATGCCGCTCGCCGCACCGGTGTGCGGAAGCACCAGCGACACCATCGCGACCAACACGGCGACGGCGACGACGACGGCGCGGGCACCCGGATCGATCTCGCCGGCCACCTTGCGCTCGGCCTTGCGCAAATCGTCCTCGTACCCGGCGAAGCCGTCGTCGATCGGATCACGCTTCGCCGGATTGCGGCGTGCTGACGGTTCGGGCTCTGGGCCGGCGTTGTCGTCCTGCTCGTTCACTGCTTCCTCGATCTTCGGTGTATCCCGGTCCTGTTGGCCGCTCATCGGGTGGCCGGAGCCCCGCAGGCACCGGACTCACAGCCACCACCGGAGGCGACCGGAGCGCTCGGACCGACCCCCGGCATTCCGAGGCCGACTCCCACCGGCGGTGTCGTCGGCGTCAGGGCCTGCTCGTGGGCATCTCCGGCCCGCGTCCGTCGGTGCGAACCGATGCCTGCGTCGGCGATCAGGTGATGCGGCGCCGCGTCGGTCACCACCGTGGTCACCACGTCACCGGGGCGGATCGCCGCACCCCGATCGCCGGGAGCGAAGTGCACCAGTCGCCCGTCCCGGGCACGACCGGTCATCCGGTGCGCATGGGCACTCTTTCGTCCCTCGTCGGCGACGACCAGCAACTCCACGTCGCGTCCGACGATGGCGCGATTCTCCGACAGACAGATCCGTTCCTGCAGGTCGATCAGTCGCTGGTAGCGGTCCTTGACCACCTCGGGCGGCACCTGATCGTCCATCGTGGCGGCCGGGGTGCCCGGCCGCGGTGAGTACTGGAAGGTGAACGCGCTCGAGAAGCGTGCCTGCTCGACGACCTCGAGGGTCTGCGCGAAATCCTCCTCGGTCTCGCCGGGGAATCCGACGATGATGTCGGTGGTGATCGCCGCGTGCGGCATGGCGTCGCGGACCTTGTCGAGGATGCCCAGGAACCTGGTGCGCCGATAGCTGCGCCGCATCGCCTTGAGAATCCGATCCGAACCCGACTGCAACGGCATGTGCAGCTGCGGACAGACATTGGGGGTCTGCGCCATCGCCTCGATCACGTCGTCGGTGAATTCGGCGGGGTGCGGCGAGGTGAACCGGACGCGCTCGAGTCCGTCGATGTCGCCGCAGGCGCGCAGCAACTCCGCGAAGGCACCACGGTTGCGGGGCTGATCCGGATCGGCGAACGACATGCCGTAGGCGTTGACGTTCTGCCCGAGCAGTGTCACCTCGAGCACACCGGCGTCGACCAGGGTCTGCACCTCGGCGAGGACGTCGCCGGGTCGCCGGTCGACCTCTTTGCCGCGCAGCGACGGCACGATGCAGAACGTGCACGTGTTGTTGCAGCCGACCGACACCGACACCCAGCCCGCATAGGCCGATTCCCGCTTGGCGGGCAGCGTGGACGGGAAGGCCTCGAGCGAATCCCGGATCTCGACCTGCGCCTGCTCGTTGTGCCGGGCCCGGTCCAGCAACACCGGCAACGAGCCGATGTTGTGGGTGCCGAAGACCACGTCCACCCACGGCGCGCGCCGCAGCACGGTGTCCTTGTCCTTCTGCGCCAGACACCCGCCGACCGCGATCTGCATCCCGGGCCGCGACGCCTTCACCGGCGCCAGGTGCGACAGGTTGCCGTAGAGCTTGTTGTCGGCGTTCTCCCGGATCGCACACGTGTTGAACACGACGAGGTCGATCTCGTCGTCGTCGGCGCCCCGCACGTAACCGGCCTGTTCGAGCAGTCCCGAAATCCGTTCCGAGTCATGCACATTCATCTGGCAGCCGTAGGTGCGGACCTGATATCGAGGCGAATCGGCCAGCGCGTCGACGGACGTGTCGACGGGCGCGGTCACCGCATCGGCATCCGCGACGGCCGGCGCCCACGGCGCAGCGGTCGATGTCGGGGTGGGTGCCACGGGCTCGGACAGGTCGATACTCACTGGATCCAGAGTACGGTGTGAGCGCAAATCGCCTGGTCGCGCGGCGCCGGCCGGCTCGCGGCGCGCCGGGCATGTCCCATTTGCCGCGCCGATACCGCCGACCGTGATTAGGCTTGGCACGTATGACCGAATCCCCCGTCCAGGCACCCGGTCCGTCTACCGCATCCGAGTCGCCTCCGATGATCTCGATGACGGCCGTCAACAAGCACTACGGCGAACTCCACGTCCTCAAGGAGATCAACCTCGAGGTCCCCCGTGGACAGGTGGTGGTGGTTCTCGGGCCCTCGGGTTCGGGTAAATCCACCCTGTGCCGCACCATCAACCGGCTCGAACCCATCGACGACGGTGAGATCCGCATCTCCGGCGAGCGACTCCCGGCCGAGGGCAAGGACCTGGCGCGCCTGCGCGCCGACGTCGGGATGGTCTTCCAGTCGTTCAACCTGTTCGCGCACAAGACGATTCTGCAGAACGTCACTCTCGCACCGATCAAGGTGCGCAAGCAGAGCAAGGCCGACGCCACCAAACGCGCGCTGGAACTCCTCGACCGCGTCGGCATCGCCAGCCAGAAGGACAAGTATCCCGCGCAGCTCTCCGGCGGGCAGCAACAGCGCGTCGCCATCGCCCGTTCGCTGGCGATGGAACCGCGGATCATGCTCTTCGACGAGCCCACCTCGGCGCTCGATCCCGAGATGGTCAACGAGGTCCTCGACGTGATGGTCTCGCTGGCCAAGGAGGGCATGACCATGCTGGTGGTGACCCACGAGATGGGCTTCGCCCGCAAGGCGGCCGATCGGGTGATCTTCATGGCCGACGGTGCCGTCGTCGAGGACACCGATCCGGATTCCTTCTTCGACAATCCCCAATCCGACCGGGCGAAGGACTTCCTCGGCAAGATTCTGGGCCACTGACATGACACCTTCGTCGACACGACAGACGACACAACCTCATAGCCGAACACCCCGGACCCGACTGCCCCGGATGCTGGCGCTCGGCGTGATCGCGACGATCGCGGCCGTCCTCGCCGCGACGCTGACCGCATGCGGCAGCACCGAACCCCGCAACCTGCTGGATTCGATCCGCGCCGGCAAGGTGGTGCTGGGAACCAAGTTCGACCAGCCCGGACTGGGCATCCGCAACCCCGACAAGACCGTCACCGGATTCGATCCGTCGGTGTCGACGTACGTGGTCAACCACATCGCCGACTCCCTGGGCGTGCCGCATCCCGAGATCACCTGGCGCGAGACACCGTCGGCGCAGCGTGAGACGTTGATCAACAACGGTGAGGTCGACATGATCGCCGCCACCTACTCGATCACCGGCGCACGTGCCAAGAAGGTCGACTTCGCCGGGCCGTATCTGATCAATTACCAGGGTCTGCTGGTACGCGACGACGACGATTCGATCACGTCGCTGACCGATCTGAACAAGGGCAAGAAGCTGTGTTCGGTGACCGGCTCGACGTCGGCACAAAACGTCAAGGCGCAGTTGCCGTCGGTACAGCTGCAGGAGTACGACTCGTATTCCTCCTGTGTGGAGGCGTTGCGCCGCTCCAAGGTCGACGCGCTGACCACCGACGAGGTCATCCTCGCCGGCTACGCGAACTTCTTCCCGGACGAGTTCAAGATCGTCGGGATGACCTACCCGGCCGACGCCTGCGTCACCAGCAGCGGCAAGAAGGTCCTCAAGACCGCCGGCGCCCCGTTCTCCACCGAGCGGTATGGCATCGGCATGGCCCAACAGTTCCCCGACGCGGTGGTCGCGGTGAACCAGGCGCTCGACGCGATGCTCGCGCCCGGCCCGAACGGCACCGAATCGGCGTGGGAACTCGCATTGCGTGACGCGATCGGCAACGAGTACGTCGACGAGATGGTCACCCGTGCCGAACGCGAACCGGCGAAGTACAAATTCCTGCCCGATCCGAGTGTCGAAGCCGTCCAGACCATCATCGACGCACCGTCGGTGCCGTGCCCAGCGGGCATGAGCTGAGAGGGGTGAACCATGAGTGACCTCTGGTCCAGCATGGGGCCACAGTTGTGGCCCGCGTTCTGGGTGACGATCCAACTGACGTTCTGGTCGGCCCTCGGTTCATTGATCCTGGGTGTGGTCCTGGCCGGGATGCGGGTGTCACCGGTGCCGGTGATGCGGTGGTTCGGCGCCACCTACGTCAACATCGTGCGCAACACGCCGTTGACGTTGATCGTCCTGTTCTGCTCGATCGGGCTCTACCAGAACCTCGGTCTGGCGCTGGCCCCGGACAACGAGAACTTCGTCAAGAACAACAACTTCTGGCTCGCGGTTCTGGCGTTCATCCTCTACACGTCGACGTTCGTGTGCGAGACGCTGCGCTCGGGTTTCAACACCGTGCCGATCGGGCAGGCGGAGGCGGCACGGTCGCTGGGACTTCCGTTCCTGCAGGTGTTCGGGATCATCGTGTTGCCGCAGGCCATGCGCGCGGTGATCGGACCATTGGGCAGCGTGCTGATCGCCTTGACGAAGAACACCACGATCGCCTCGGTGATCGGCGTCAGTGAGGCCGCGTTGCTGATGAAGGAAGAGCTGGAGACCTACTCCGATCAGATCATCGCGATCTTCGCGATCACCGCGGTCGGATTCATGATCATCACCCTCCTGGAGGGAGCCGTCTTCGGCTACCTCGCGAATCGACTGGCGGTGAAACGATGAGCGGCGCAACTGTCCTCTACGACGCTCCCGGCCCGAAGGCCCGGATCCGCAACGCGATCATCGCCGTCGTCTTCGTCGCGATCATCGTGGCGATCCTCGCCTATGTGATCGTGGTGCTGGCGAACAACGGCCAGCTCACCGGCGACAAGTGGAATCCCTTCGTCATCGGGACCACCTGGACGACCTACATACTCCCCGGACTGTGGGGGACGCTGAAGGCTGCGGCCCTGTCGATCATCTTCGCGATGATCCTGGGCTCGGTTCTCGGAATCGGCCGACTGTCGGACCACTGGTGGGTGCGCAGCCTGAGCGGATTGTTCGTGGAGATCTTCCGCGCCATCCCGGTGCTGATCCTGATGATCTTCTCGTACTACCTGTTCGCCGACTATGCGATCTTCCCGTCGTCGCAGCTCGCGTTCGCGGCGGTCGTCACCGGTCTGACGCTCTACAACGGATCGGTGATGGCCGAGATCCTGCGTTCGGGGATCAATTCGCTGCCCAAGGGACAGACCGAGGCCGCTCAGGCGTTGGGATTGCGCAAGTCGCAGATCATGCGCATCATCCTGCTCCCGCAGGCGGTCACCGCCATGTTGCCGGCACTCATCTCGCAGATGGTCATCGCGCTCAAGGATTCCGCGCTCGGCTACGCCATCGGTTACGTCGAGGTGGTGCGGTCGGGTCTGCAGTCCGCGTCGTATTACGGCAACTACCTCCCGGCGCTGGTGGTGGTCGCCATCGTGATGATCGTCATCAACTTCGGCCTGTCGTCGTTGGCGACCTTCATCGAGAAGTCGTTGCGGCAGGGTCGACGCAAGACCGCGGCTCCCGACCCCGACGAGGCCGACCGTGCCGCGATGGAGAACATGCCGACCTTCGGCAAGCACTGACCCGGCGGCCGGAACCGACCGCCGGACCGCACGCAGTCTCAGGCACGCGGCCCTGCAGAGTGGATGCCCGAGAGAGTCGATGCCCTGACGATCTGCAGATCGTCAGGGCATCGACGTGTCAGGAGTGCGTCTCCGGGGCGACCGGCGCGTCAGGGGTGTGCATCCGCGGCGGCCGCATCGAGACACTCCCCCACGACATCGATCGCCAACGTCTGCGGATAACCACGCCGCACGAGCATCCCGACCAACCTGCGGAACTGCTTGTCCCGTGCCGAGCGGTCGTCGCGGACCTGTTCGCGGACCGTCGCCGTCAGCTTGCGCTCGACGAGTCCGGTGGCGACGGACCGCTCGGTGTCCGGGTCGATGTCGGCCAGTGCGGATTCGATGGTGTCCGCGTCGACGCCCTTGGCCACCAGCTCATGACGCAGCGCCACGCGGCCCCGTCCGGAGTTGGCGTGCCGGGACCGCACCCACTCGGCGGCGAAATCCTCGTCGTCGAGCAGGCCGCCGCGATCCAGCCGATCCATCACGTCGTCGACGACGTCGGGTTCGAAACCCCGGCGGGACAGGCGTTCCCGCATCTCACTACGTGACCGTGCGCGGACCCCGAGGAGCCGCAGAGCGGCGTCCCAGGCGCTGGGTTGCTTGCGTCCCTCGGGGTCGGTGGTGGTGTCGCGCACGCCGACCGATCAGAACTCGACCGGAGCCGGGGCCACGTCGTCGGCGTCGACGACCGCGCCGATGCCGAGCTTCTCCTTGATCTTCTTCTCAATCTCGTCGCGGATGTCGTCGTTCTCGAGCAGGAACTTGCGGGCGTTCTCCTTGCCCTGACCCAGCTGATCGCCCTCGTAGGTGAACCAGGAACCCGACTTGCGGATGAATCCCTCGGCGACACCCATGTCGATCAGCGAGCCCTCCTTGCTGATGCCCTTGCCGTAGAGGATGTCGAACTCGGCCTGCTTGAACGGCGGTGCCACCTTGTTCTTGACGACCTTCACGCGGGTGCGGTTGCCCACGGCGTCGGTGCCGTCCTTGAGGGTCTCGATGCGGCGCACGTCCAGTCGCACCGACGAATAGAACTTCAGTGCCTTTCCGCCAGTGGTGGTCTCGGGGGAACCGAACATCACACCGATCTTCTCGCGCAGCTGGTTGATGAAGATCGCGGTGGTGTTGGAGTTGCTCAGCGCCGAGGTCATCTTGCGCAGCGCCTGGCTCATCAGCCGGGCCTGCAGACCCACATGCGAATCACCCATCTCGCCCTCGATCTCGGCCTTGGGCACCAGGGCGGCGACCGAGTCGATCACCAGGATGTCCAGCGCACCGGAACGGATCAGCATGTCCGCGATCTCCAGCGCCTGCTCACCGGTGTCGGGCTGGGAGACCAGCAGCGCGTCGGTGTCGACGCCCAGCCTGGCGGCGTAGTCGGGATCGAGTGCGTGCTCGGCGTCGATGAATGCGGCGATGCCGCCCTGCGCCTGCGCATTGGCCACCGCATGCAACGCGACGGTGGTCTTACCGGAGGATTCCGGGCCGTAGATCTCGACGACGCGGCCACGTGGCAGCCCGCCGATCCCGAGAGCGACGTCGAGTGCGATCGAACCGGTGGGGATCACCTCGATGGGCTGACGGGTCTCTTCGCCAAGGCGCATGACCGAGCCCTTGCCGAAGTTCTTGTCGATCTGCGCGAGGGCGAGATCGAGTGCCTTGTCACGATCGGGGGCCGCTGGTGCCATGGGACTTGTCTCCTCGGTTGTGCGCCGGAGTGCTCCGGCGGTTGTGGTTGTCGTGTGGGTGGTGGTGGCTGTCTCCGACGGATATCCGCCGGAACTTCTGACGCGTCGCACGCTACTCATGGGGTCCGACAAAAAGTTCTGACGCTCGCCACCCCGGTTCGGTTCCGTACCCCTCCACTCTCGGAGAACATGTGTTCGATGGCAAGTGTGACACGCGGGCGCCGCCGGAAATCACCGCAGGCACACGTCACCGCCGCCTCAGCGGCCCCAGAACCATCGCCACAGCACTATCAGCACAGGAATCTCAGTACAGCACTCTCACCACACAACCCTCACCACACGTGTCTGGGTACGTCGAAATCCCGGCAGATCGCCACCCAGACGTCGCGCGGGTCCACTCCGTCCTCGATCGCCTGGGCGCCGGTCCGGCCGCCCAGTTCGGTGAGCACATGGTCGGTCATGATCGAATCCGCCGACATCGCGCCGAACTGTTCGGTGATCCGCTCGGTGAACTCGGTCAGTCGCATTCGTCGGCCCTTTCGGTCGGTTGGCGCGAGGCGAGGTGCCTGCGATGAACGGCTCGCACGACCCGCACGGGGTCGACGACGTCGACGGCCGAGGCGCCCGCACGCGCCGCGGCCTCCCGATGCGCGGGATCATCGAGCACCGCACCGACGGCCCGCCCGATCGCCTCGGCGTCGACCGGGCGCACCACGAGCCCACCACCCTGCCGGGTCACCCGCGCGGCCAACTCCCACTGATCGCCGCCGCCGGGCACCGTCACCACCGGCACACCCGCCGACAGTGACTTCGCGAGCATCCCGTGCCCGCCGCCGCACACCACCGCGTCGGCATGCTCGAGCAGCCGATCCTGGCGCCCGAGGCCGGCCCGCACCGACAATCCGGGAACCGCGGCCAGGACCTCCTCCGGCGGTGGTTTCAGCGCCGAGATCACCACGCGCACAGGAGAATGCGCGGCCCTGTCGCGTAGTGCATCCATCGTCGCGCCCACCATGTCGGCACCGATCTGTGCGGTCGAGGGCGCGATGACGATCAGTGGTGCGTCGCCGGCCGGGGGTTCGATGATCTCGGTGGTCGGCTCCCACACCAACGGGCCCACCAGATGGGCGTCGGCCGGCCAGTCCGGCCGCGGCACCTCGAGGGCCGGCAGGGTGGCGATCAGCCGTGGTCGGTACGTCGGCGGGTCGGCCGGCAGGCCGATCGACCGGCGCGCGGCACCCCGCTGGCGACGACCGGCACGCACCGAGGTGTTGCTCGCCGCCCGCAGCGCGGTGTCCCGCAGGTGCCCGAGCACCCCGGTTCCCGGTTCGAGACCGGCACCCACCGGCGGGAGTCCCCGCGACGGCAGATACAGCGGATGCGGGGACAGTTCGACGGCCGGGATACCGCACAGTTCGGCGGCCCACAGCCCGGCCACGGTGATCACATCGGAGATCACCAGATCGACGCCGCGCACCGCCAGCACCGGCGCCAGCGCCACCGCCATCCGCGCCGCCCGGACACTGAGCTTCCTGCCGGCGTCGGTGTCGTCATCGTCGTCGGTGGCCGCGAGTCCCGGCAGTTCGGCGATGTCGATCCCCCGCGATTCCGCCAACGCGAACCACGACGTCCCGGTCCACACCGTCGTCGAAATACCTTCCGCAACAAGCCTTTCGGCAAGAGCGAAGGCGGGAAAGGCGTGCCCGGCATCGGGGCCGGCGACGATCGCCACCCTCACCGGATCACCGACGATCCCCGGATAGACGCACACAACCCGCGACCGGTGGCCGCGGGTTGTGTCGTGAGAACGACGATGATGTCAGCTGCCCGCCTGCGGGGGCTCGGGCTTGGACAGCCGCCCGGGAGCCGGCTGCGCGGCGGGGGCGGCGGCTCCGCCGGCCGGCAGCGAACCACCCGACATGCTGGCCCGGATCTGCTCCAGGCGCGCGTGGCCGGCCATCTGCACCCCGGCCTGCTCCACCTCGGCCATCCGGCCCTGCACCGAATTCTTCGCCAACTCGGCCGAACCGAGGGCGTTGGCGTAGCGGCGTTCGATCTTCTCGCGCACCTGATCGAGGCTGGGCGTGTTGCCGGGCACCGACAGTTCGCTCATCTGGTTGAGCGAGGCGCTCACCTGCTCCTGCATCTTGGCCTGCTCGAGCTGGCTGAGCAGCTTCGACCGCTCGGCGAGCTTCTGCTGCAGGATCATCGCGTTGCGCTCGACGGCCTGCTTGGCCTGCTGTGCGGCCTGCAACGACTGATCGTGCAGCGATTTCAGATCCTCGACGCTCTGCTCGGCGGTCACCAGCTGCGCCGCGAAGGCCTCGGCGGCGTTGGTGTACTCCTGCGCCTTCTGGGCGTCACCGGCGGCGTTGGCCTGATCGGCCAGCGTCAGGGCCTGACGGGTGTTGGCCTGCAGCCGCTCGACGTCCTCGAGTTGCCGATTGAGCTTCATCTCCAGCTGGCGCTGGTTGCCGATGACCGATGCGGCCTGCTGCGACAGGGCCTGATGCTGCCGTTGGGCATCCTCGATCGCCTGCTGGATCTGCACCTTGGGATCGGCATTCTCGTCGATCTTCGCGTTGCCGAGCGCCATCAGGTATCGCCACATCTTCACGAACGGGTTCGCCATGCTTCTCGTCAACTCCATTCAGAACGGATTTCGTCGTGAGGGTTCCACCCAATCTAGCGCCTCACTCACCGGTGCGGCACGGACACACGGTCTTCGGCGGATGACAGTCAGGCGGATGACAGTCACCGGCAGTCTGACGCGCGACCGCGGCCGATCGACCACGGGTGGCAATGCGGATGTCGACCCGCGCGGTCAGGCGGCGGCCAGGGCGGTGGCCCGTGCATGCACCTCGGGCGCAGGGATGACGACGGCCGGGGTGATCGCGGCGTCGTGGTCGGCACACGTGGACTTGGCGGATTCGGGCCGCATGGCCGTCCCGACCTCGAGCAGCAGATCGGCGATCTCCACGTCCAGTGCGTCGCAGATCGCGGCCAGCAATTCGCTCGACGCTTCCTTCTGTCCCCGCTCGACCTCCGAGAGGTAACCGAGACTCACCCGCGCATCGGTGGACACTTCACGAAGCGTCCGGCCCTGCTGAGTGCGAACACGGCGCAGGCTGTCGCCGAGCGCCTCCCGCAAGAGCACTGCCATCGGGTATCCCTCCTCCTCTGCGATGAGTCCATATACGGTCCGCGCCGACTCGATGTGAGTCGATTCGCGCACCACGGCCTGGACTCGCCGGGCCGGACATCGAACCGGACCGACCGGTACCTCAACGTCTGCCGAGCGCATACCGTTCCCGAAGCCACACGCCGCCGTTTCCGGCGACGTGTGTGGACGACAGTAGTCGAATTCCGCGCCGGTTGCCGCACACCTGCCCCGCGTGCCGTACCGCCGGTGGACAGATCACCGGTACAGATCACCTGTACAGATCACCGGAGGACAGATGCCGACCCCACCCGACCGATCAGCTCGCGTCGCCACCCGAGTCGGTGATCGGCGTCCGGTTGCGCGACGCAGAGGGCCCTCGACGATTGCCCGCGGTACTCCGGGAGCGCAACCGGACCGCCTGCCACACGTAATCGACCCCGGTGGCCACCGTGATCGCGACGGCCACCCACATGATGACGACGGCACCCAGATGCCATGCGCCCGACAGTGGCAACAGCAGCAGACCGATTCCGATGGCCTGGAGGAGGGTCTTGAGTTTGCCGCCGCGACTGGCCGGGATGACCCCGTGGCGCAGCACCCAGAACCGCAGGGCGGTCACCCCCAGTTCACGGACCAGGATGATCGCGGTGATCCACCACGACAACTCCCCCAGCAGTGACAGGCTGATCAGCGCGGCCCCGATCAACGCCTTGTCGGCGATGGGGTCGGCGAGCTTGCCGAAGTCGGTGACCAGTCCCCGGTTCCGCGCCAGCCTGCCGTCGATGTGGTCGGTGATCGCGGCGATACCGAACACGACGGCGGCGGCGATACGCCAGGCCGTGTCGTGGCCACCGTCGACGAACAGGACGATCACGAAGACCGGGACCAGGACGATGCGGAAGACCGTCAACGCGTTGGCGATGTTGACCACCGGCACCGGATCCACCGGATCGGTGATGTGATCGGGTCCGCGTCCGACATCGGCCAATCCCCGCTCGTTGACCGCTCGTCGCATCCGATCGGTCACGGGCACACACCTGCGGCAGCGATGACGGGCACCGCCGGCACGCGCCGATCGAGGCACGTCGCCATCGGGCGGGTGTCAGTCATTCGCACGATCAACAGAGTATCGACTCCGTCCCGTCATCCGGTCGGCGGACCCGTGGACGGCCGTACACCCACGATCGCCTCCACCCGCTCTCGGTTCACGACGCCAACCAGTCGAGCTCGCGGAGGATCTCCGAGAACAACACCGGATCGAGGCCCGCCGGCGCGACGCGCGCCCCCGCCGCATCGACGAGGGTGGCCGCGCCCAGCGTCTGCCGGCCGATGCCGTCCTCGCGGGCGCCCGCGCCGCGCGGCACTCCGGGACGGATTCGCACCGTGATCGACCATGTCGATCCGGGAAACGCTCGCCGCAGTTGGGTGGCACGCTCAGCACCCGGGTCCTCGTGGTGCGGGGACCAGCCGCGCGAGACGAGACCGGTGCCCGTCGTCGCTCGCAGGACCATTCCGGCGACCGCGTCGATCTGAGTGCCGAGGGCGGTGTCCGCGCGGACGTGGTAGACCGAGCGCCGGAGTTGTTCGAAGGGCTGCGATGGTCCGAGGTCGTCGATGACGTGGCGCCACCGTCGCACCACCGGCTCACCCATTCTCATCGGGTGCGCCACACCGATCACCGTGTCGGTGTCGAAGTCGACGACTCGACCGTCCGCGTCGACCGCAGTCCCGTCCTCGGTGATCCGAAAGTGTTCGGATACAACGGATTCAGATGATCGATCGCGCGCCGCGAATACCACCCGAGTGATCTGGGAACCGGCGCGACGGCCGAGGAATCGCCGTGTGAACCCCGGCGCGTCCCAGACCTGTCCACACACCATGGCCGATTCCAGTTCGCCGATGAGGGCGTCGTCGGATACGGGCCCACCGGAAGGCGTTTCGGTTCCCGCGCCCGATCCGGTGCCGTCATCTGGAAGCCGATCGGGCTCGGGCGCGTGGTGTCGGGCCGTTCGTTGCGCGCGCAGCCGCATCGCGCGACGGGGGAATCGTTGGGTGGCATCGGCTAGGGCCCGCTCGAACGCCACCGAGTCCGCGCGGTCCAGGAGTGCCTCGTATGCCCGGTCGCTGCCGACGCATGCCAATGCGTCCCGGGCGAAGAACCACTGCAGGCGATCGTCGACGTCGAGCCATCCGATGAGGTGCTCGTCGATGTCCGGGTCACATGCCCGCAACGCGGTGACGAGGTAGGTGGTACCGACGGCAAGAAACGACTCCATCGGCGAGGTGGCCTGCACGAAGTCCGTGGTGTTACGCACCAGGGTGAGACCGAGGTCGGACAGTCCCGCATCCCTGCCCACGTTCACGAGTGTCGCGAAATCCTCGTCGATCCAAGCCGTTTCGGCCATGGCGAGGTAATCGGTCAACAGCCGCCGATCGGGATGGTCGTCTCTGAGCGGCCCCAGAGCGCGCACGAGTTCGCCATACGCGCGATCGGAGGCGCCGGCGGCGAATCGGCGAAGTCGTTCCACCGCCGAAGTGGATCGGTACCACCGATCCGACGGCCCGGCGCGCCGGATCCGAAGACCGGTGGTGCGCCAATCCCGGTCGATGCCGAGCCCGACCATGTGCGCGGCGACCTCGCCGGCGAACGCGAGTCCTCCGGTCTGCATCCAGAGGTCGGGCAATCCGTCGATGGCGGCGTGGTGTTCTCGCACCGTCATACCCTTCGGTCCGCGGTAATTCTCGTGGAGGGCGAACGCGACGGCGGCGTGTCCCAACGCGGAGGTGCCCGTGTGGGCCGCGTCGACGATCTCCGGATCTCCCCCGTCGATGATGCTGCCGTAGATGAATTCATCACTGCGCGTGATCAGGTCGCGGCAGCGGTCGGCGGCTGCGGCATTGATCCGTTGCCGCCTGCGCGGGTCCCGGGTCCGATCCGGGTGCACGAGTTTCTGCCATCTCGCCGAGAGGACAATGGCGTTCTCGTCGGTCACGACAATGGTGTTCTCGTCGTACACGACGATGGTGTTCTCGTCGTAAACGACGACGCCCGCACGACGATGCATCGACTCGCGCGGCCGGCGGTGCCGAGCCGACCGTAGCGCACGGTCACCGTGGTACCGGCCTGCTCGATCTCCCAGAACTTCTCCGAGCTTCCCCCGGTGAACTCGTATCGTCGCACTCCCCGACTCCTCTACGTGTGAACGAAGCGGAACCGAGCCTAGTAGGACGCGCCGACATCCCTCGGGGCAAGATGGCCGCATGCACAGCGAGGACGGGGTGGAGTTCGCCTCATCGAATGACACGCGCCGCACGACCGGCGAGGTGACCATCCGACGTGCCCGTACCTCCGACGTTCCCCGGATCAAGGCCCTCGTCGACCAGTACGCGGGCAAGATCCTGCTGGAGAAGAACCTCGTCACGCTGTACGAGGCGGTGCAGGAGTTCTGGGTGTGCGAACTCGACGACTCGGTCGTCGGCTGCGGCGCATTGCATGTGCTGTGGGCCGATCTCGGTGAGATCCGTACCGTCGCGGTGGACAAGACCTGCGGCGGACGCGGGATCGGCCACCGCCTGGTCGCGCGGCTGCTCGACGTCGCCCGCGAACTGCAGCTGTCGCGGGTGTTCGTGCTGACCTTCGAGACCGAGTTCTTCGGCCGCCACGGGTTTCGCGAGATCGAGGGCACCCCGGTGACGCGCGAGGTCTTCGAGGAGATGTGCCGGTCGTATGACACCGGTGTCGCGGAATTCCTCGACCTCAGTTACGTGAAGCCGAATACGCTGGGCAACACCCGGATGCTGGTCTCGCTCGACGGCACCCCGGACGCACAAACCCCGAACCCCTGACATCCCAACACAATTCACACACGACAATCGAACCCAAGGAGACCTCCACCGTGGCGATCTACGCGGTCCACTACACCTACACCGCAGCGAAGGCGGCGATCCGCGACGAGCATCGGGCACAACACCGGCAGTGGCTGTCCGAGGAGTACGGCGCGGGCAACGTGTTGATCTCCGGCCCCTATCCCGACGGATCCGGCGCGCTGATCATGATCAAGGCCGACGGTGGGATCGACGCCGCCGAGGCCTTCATGGCCAACGATCCGTTCAACGCCCATCAGGCGATCGACGGCGTCCGCATCGTCGAGTGGACCCAGGTCTACGGTCCGTTCGACGCCTGACAGGCGCGATCCCACCCGTTCGAGTTATCCACAGATTGCCGTCGGGCCGCCGACGGCCCGCCCGAAGCGGTGACAATCGACACCCATGTGGATGTGGGGGTCACCGCGCCGGATCTGGGTCGTCGTCGTGGCAGTCGCCATGACCGTGACGCTCGGCGGTTGCGCGGTGGCGATCAGCGGTTCACCGGTGGCCGCCGACGAGCCGGAACTCCCGCTGGACCTTCGGGATCCGGCGGTGACGGCCGACGTCCGGGACTTCGAGGCGCTGGACCCGTGCGCATTCGTCGATGTCGCCGCCGTCGCCGACATCGTCGGCGCGCAACCCTACGATGTCGGCCTCACCAGCGAACTCACCGACTGTGAGTTGCGTTTCGACGAGGCGACCGCGCGGATCTCGGATCTGAGGGTCTCCCCCACGCCGTTTCACCTCCTGGGCTTCGGCACGTTCACGCCGCTGCCGATGGACGGTGTCGAGGAGGCGTCGATCGACGGTGGTCCCGCCCTGTATCGCGGTTCCGACTGCTCGATCTCGGTGAATCACGACCGCGACCTCGGTGTGTTCTTCTTCGCCTCCCATCCGAGCGGCCGCGATCCCATGGGCGTCTGCGACGCACTGACCGAGATCGCCCGCGCGTCGGTACCCCTCGCCCGACACCACCGGTCGCGGGCCGAGTCCCCGTACCCGGTGACGTCACGGTTGATCGGCATCGACGCGTGTGGTGCCGCACGTCTGCTGCGCCCCCGCCATCCGCGGCTCCAGATCCGCGACGGGCAGTGGTGGTCATCGTGCCGGATGGACCTGGAGTCGGTGGACAACCTCGATCACGGCGTCTTCGTCGATGCCATCCTGATGAACGAACCGATGCCGCCGGCTTCCGGTGTCTCGAACATCAGCGACATCACGGTGCGCGGATTCCGCGGCGAACTCCGAGACGACGGCGAGATCGGGTGCAAGGGTTTTGTGTTCGTCGGGATGGATCACAAGGTCGTCCGGCGAACCATCTCCTACGGCGAGCCCCTGTTCGAACCAGGCCGGATCCGGCGGTACGAACGCACGGAGACGCTCGTCGAGGCCTACCAGACCTACAGCAGTTCCTGCGACCTCACCGTCGAGATCCTCGACGCCGCGGCGCGTGCCTACCTGGCGTCGTGATCGCGTCCCGATGACGGTTCCACGCCATCGGTTTCGGGAGAATCGATCTCGGGTACGTCGTTGCGCTTGGAACTGAGCAGGCTGGCGACCGTGGTGATCACGAGTGTGCCCACGATGACCCCCAGCGACAGCGGCGTCGAGATCTCCGGGACCGACACGTGCTCACCGCCGTTGATGAACCCCAAGGTGTTCTCGTGCAGCGCGTGCAGCACCAGCTTCACACCGATGAACGCGAGGATGAACGACAGCCCGAACGACAGGTAGACGAGGCGATCCAGCAGTCCGCCGAGCAGGAAGTACAGCTGCCGCAGACCCATCAACGCAAACGCGTTGGCGGTGAACACCAGGTAGGGCTCCTGGGTGAGGCCGTAGATCGCCGGGATCGAGTCGAGCGCGAAGAGGATGTCGGTGAAGCCGATGACGATGAGCACCATCAGCATCGGGGTGGCCATCCGCTTGCCGGAGATGCGGGTGAACAGCTTGTCGCCGTTGTACTCGTCGCTGGTCCGCAGGTACTTCTTCAGGAAGCGTTCCAGCCGCGACTCGCGGTCTTCCTCGTGCTCGACGGGATCGTCGCTCTCGCGCAGCAGCTTGATCGCGGTGAAGATCAGGAACGCACCGAACAGGTAGAAGACCCAGCTGTAGGCGTTGATGGCGGCCGCACCGACGGCGATGAACACACCACGCAACACCAGGGCCATCACGATGCCGAGCAGCAGGACCTTCTGCTGATACTCCTTGGGTACGGCGAACTTGCTCATGATGATCACGAACACGAACAGGTTGTCCACCGAGAGCGCCTTCTCGGTGACGTAGCCGGCGAAATACTCACCGCCGTACGTCGATCCCCACTTCCACCACACGAACAGGCCGAAGATGACGGCGATGGTGATGTAGACCGCCGACCAGAATCCGGATTCCTTGAGCGACGGGGCGTGCGGTACCCGCACGTGGGCGAAGAAGTCGAAGATGAACAGGCCGGCGATCACCACACACGTGATGATCCAGATGGTTGTGGTTACTTCCATGGGGACGATCTACCTCCAGCGCGCAGCACAGAATTGGTTGCGATGCCAGAGGTCTCTCCCGCCGAGGTGGACGACCGGGTACCCGGGCCGCGGTCGCAGAAATGATCGGCATCTCTGACCTACCGCGACCGTATTGACGGATACGCCGCGTGGGGATACTCCCCTCTTCGATCTGCGGACCACCCTACCCCATGTCCGTTTTGTCGGGCCTCGTCGACGCTCGCGGGCGGCGGCGTGCGGCCTACCATCAAGCCATGCCCCGGCGCCCAGATCGGCCCGCAACCGTGGACGACATCCACCGCCTCGCCCGTGCGATGCCCCACGTGACCGACGCGGGCGGGGCTCCCGAGCGACCCGTCTACCAGGTCGGCGGGAAGAGCTTCGTCTTCTTCCGCACCCCGCGTCCAGACGCCGTCGACGCCGACACCGGTGAACGTTTCGACGATGTCGTCGTCCTCTGGGTGCCGTCGGAGGCCGACAAGCAGGCACTCGTCCAGGACAGTCGGTCACCGTTCTTCACCACGGCGCATTTCGACGGGCACCCCTCGGTGCTGCTTCGCACGTCGCGGATCGGCGAGGTGAGTGAGACCGAGCTGTCGGAGATCATCGCCGACGCGTGGCTGTCGCGAGCGTCGGCACGCCGTGCCCGGACGTGGCTGGCCGAGCACGACCCGTCGGCCTGACCCGCCCCTACCCGGCCGGCGTCCCCTCGCCATCCCCGTCGTCGCCACCACCGGTGATCGAGGCGATCACCCCGGCCAGGTCGTCGGGTTTCACCAGCACCTCGCGGGCCTTCGAGCCCTCGCTGGGACCGACGACGCCACGGGTCTCCATCAGGTCCATCAGGCGACCGGCCTTGGCGAATCCGACGCGCAGCTTGCGCTGCAGCATCGACGTCGACCCGAACTGACTGCTCACCACCAGTTCGATGGCCTGCAGCAGGTCGTCGAGGTCGTTGCCGATGTCGGAGTCGATGTCCTTCTTGTCGCCGGCCTTCGCGGTGGTCACACCCTCGGTGTATTCCGGGTCGGCCTGTTCCTTGGCGTAGTCGACGACGGCACCGATCTCCTCGTCGGTGATGAACGCACCCTGCATGCGGATCGGCTTGTTCGCGCCCATCGGCAGGAACAGTCCGTCGCCCATGCCGATCAGTTTCTCCGCACCCGGCTGATCGAGGATGACGCGGGAGTCGGTCAGCGACGACGTCGCGAACGCCAGCCGCGACGGCACATTCGTCTTGATCAGACCGGTGACCACATCGACCGACGGACGCTGGGTCGCCAGCACCAGGTGGATGCCGGCGGCACGCGCCTTCTGGGTGATCCGCACGATCGCGTCCTCGACGTCGCGGGGGGCGGTCATCATCAGGTCGGCGAGCTCGTCGACGATCGCGATGATGTAGGGATACGGCTTGTACACGCGCTCCGAACCGAGCGGGGTGGTGATCTCACCGGATCGCACCTTCGCGTTGAAGTCGTCGATGTGACGGACCCGCGACGCCTTCATGTCCTGATAGCGCTGTTCCATCTCCTCGACCAGCCACGCCAACGCCGCCGCGGCCTTCTTCGGCTGGGTGATGATGGGGGTGATCAGATGCGGAATGCCTTCGTACGGAGTCAGTTCCACCATCTTGGGGTCGATCAGGATCATCCGTACCTGCTCGGGGGTGGCCCGGGTCAGCAGCGACACCAGCATCGAGTTGACGAAGCTGGACTTACCCGAGCCGGTCGATCCGGCGACCAGCAGATGCGGCATCTTCGCGAGGTTCGCACTGACGAAGTCACCTTCGATGTCCTTGCCAAGGCCGATCACCAGGGGGTGGGTGTCCTTGCGGGTCGCCGGCGCCTCGAGCACGTCGGCCAGCCGCACCATCTCCCGGTCGGAGTTGGGGACCTCGATACCGACGGCGGACTTGCCCGGGATGGGCGCGAGCAGACGCACGTTGTCGGTGGCCACCGCGTAGGCGATGTTGCGTTGCAGCGCGGTGATCTTCTCGACCTTCACACCGGGACCGAGTTCCACCTCGTAGCGGGTGACGGTCGGCCCGCGGGTGTAGCCGGTGACCGCCGCGTCGATCTTGAACTGCTCCAGCACGCCGGAGATCCGGTCGATCATGTCGTCGTTGGATCGGCTGCCCTGCTTGGGCGGGTCCCCTTCGATGAGCAGACTCGTCGGCGGCAGGCGATAGTCCCCCTCGGCGGGGGCGATGGCGAACGCCTCGTCATCGGCGTCATCGGCCGGACGCGGCGTGGGTGCCGGCTCCGGAGCCTTGGCCTTGGCTGCCCTGGCCGCGGCGGAGTCACGCGTGCGCGATGACGCACCCCGCGCCGACGACCGGCTCGGAGCGCGCGGCGCCGCGGGTGGCTCGTCGAGCGGTTCGGTCGGCTCGTCGAACATGTCAGCGCCGAACCCTTCTGCGCCGAACGGATCGGTGACCGCATCACCGAGTGGTTCGGTCGGCGCCGACGCCAACACATCGCCGGCCCGGGCGCCGGGCGCCGGACGCCGTGATCGGCGCGCCGAGCGTCGCGGTGCCTCGTCGACGGCGTCGGGCGGGTAGTTGTCGTACGGGTCGGGCGACCATCCGCCTCTGCGTGCGGTCGACGACGAGTACCGCGCGCCATCGTCGTCGAGGTCGTCATCGTCGGCGTGCGCGTCGGGGTCGCCCTCGGTCTCGTCATCCCAGGGTGCGTCGTCGTCCCAGTCCTCGGCGAGTGGTGCGCTCAGGCCCAGCCAGCGACGCACGCCGTCGGTGACCTCGCGGACGGTGCGACCACTGATGATCAGAACGCCGAAGGCCATGCACAACAACAGGATCGGCACCGACACCCAGGCCGTCACACCGGTGGTGAGGGGCGTGCCGACCGCGAATCCCAGGAATCCTGCGGCGGCCGAGCGACCCGTCAGGTCGGTCGGCGAGCCCGCCACGAGATGGATCAGACCGAGCAACGGCAGCACGATCAACAGTCCGGCGCCGATGTAACGGCCGCGACGCTGCGGGTTCGGTGGTCGACGCATCAGGATGACGGCGGTCACGACGAGCGCGACGGGGACGACGACGGCGAGGAACCCGACGATCGCCCGGATGAACGCGTCGATGAACGCGCCGACCGGGCCGGCCGCGCCGAACCAGACACCGGCGGCGATCAGGACGGCGATCGCGATGATCGCCAGCGCGGTGCCGTCGCGGCGATGGGTGTGCCCCGCTCCCCCACGTTCCGGTGCGTTCGGCGACCGGTCGTCGCCGCCATCGTCGTAATCGCCATCGTCGTAGTCGCCGTAGTCGAGGTCCTGCTCGACGTCCTGGTCGACATCGAAGGCGTCGTCGAAGGCCCGATCAGCACGTCGCCGACCGCCACCGGAACCGGAACCGGCGCGTGCCACGCCACCGACGCCACGTGCCAGCAATGACCAACCCGCGCCGATGCCCTTGCCGACACCCTTGCCGACGGCACCGGCGGCACCCGCTCCCCGGCCCCGGCGGGAGATGTCGGCCGAGGCGGCCGCGCGCGAACGGGACGCGCCCGCGCCGCCGCGGGAGCCCTGACCACCCGACGTACGACCACCCGACGTCCGACCACGCGCCGTCGATGCGGAACCACCCCGCGCACGGGAGCCGGTCGAGCGTGACGCGGCCCCCGAGGAACGCTTCGGTGATGACGACCGCACGGTTCCGGCCGATGCCGATCGGGTCGACCCGGATCGGGTCGAGCCGGCGCCGGTCTTGTTCCCCCCGGACGCACGGGATGCGGACGCGCGCGTACCAGTGCTCGCTTTCGAAGCCATGCCGACAGACTAGTCGGCAACCATCACCTCAGTCACACGGGCAACACAGGCAACACGGGCGTGTGTCGAAGTTGTGACCACCGAGCAGGCCGGCGCCCGTCACGGGCACATCAGAACCCGTGCACACCCGCCTTCACGGCCTCGATCGCGGCGGGATCACCGTCGAAGGTCACCGCCACCGGCTTGCGGCCGGTGGCGAACAGGATCAGTTCACCGACCGGTCCGGTCACGGTGACCGCGGGTCCCGACCCGCCGCGCAGTGCGACGGTGCCGTCCGGCAGGCAGAGCGAGACATCGGCGGGCAGGGACCGCACCGACATCTTGCCCATCGTCTTGAGCGGTGTCAGCAGGGCCTTCTCCAGTCCCGGGTCAAGGCGTCGGGGCTGCCAGTCGCTGGTGGGATCGGCCGCGCCGCGCAGCACGTCCTCGTGATGGATGAAGTACTCGGCGAGGTTGGCCCAGCGGTCGACCGGCTTCATCGGCGAGTAGATCGGTGGTCCGGAGGCGATGTCGTCGAGCAACTTCGACCATCCCGCCTCGGCGGCCACCTTGTCCTGCACCTTGGCGGTGTGACCGGCGAGGGCCTTGATCAAGATGCCCGGGGCGGCGTCGAGTCGCCTCTCCCGGACCACCAGGTGCGCGGCGAGGTCGCGGGTCGTCCACCCTTCGCACAGCGTGGGGGCATCCGGACCGACATCACGAAAGGTCTCGACAAGGGCTTGGCGCTCATCCTGTGCGTAGCTCACGACTCCACCCTAGAGCGTGCCGCCACGAAGCGACGGTCCGACCGTTGTGTTCCAACAACCGGTCGGCGGTGAACCGACCGCAGCGATCAGTCGCCGACCGCCAGCACCGTCGGGACGATCATCGGGCGCCGGCGATAGGTGTCGGCGACCCATCGGCCCACGGCACGCCGGATGGCCTGCGCGATGCGATGGGTGTCGGACACACCCTCGGCGGCCAGCGCGTCGAGGGTCTGATCGACCAGATCGGCCGCGGCCTTGAGGGCGTCGGGATCGTCGGAGAATCCGCGTCCGGAGACCTCCGGGGTGCTGACCGCGCGACCGGTGGTGGCGTCGATCGCCACGGTGATCGCGATGAAGCCGCCCTCACCGAGGACGAGTCGCTCCGACAGGGTGGACTCGCCGACGTCGCCGACCGACAGACCGTCGACGTAGACATGACCGACCGGGACACGCCCGACGATCCGTGCCTGCCCGTCGACGAGGTCGACCACCACCCCGTCCTCGGCGAGCATGATGCTGTCGGGGTTGACCCCGGTGGCCTCGGCGAGGGCGGCGTTGGCACGCAGGTGACGCCATTCGCCGTGCACCGGCATCGCGTTGCTCGGCCGGACGGCGTTGTAGAGGTACAGCAGTTCACCCGCCGAGGCGTGACCCGACACGTGCACCTTGGCGCTCTGCTGGGTGATGACGGTCGCGCCAAGTTTCGCCAGGCCGTTGACCACCGCGAACACCGAGTTCTCGTTGCCCGGGATCAGCGAGGATGCCAGCACGACGAGGTCGGCCGAGCGGATGTTGATCTGGCGATGCTCACCGCGGGCCATCCGCGACAACGCGGATAGCGGTTCACCCTGCGAGCCGGTGGAGATGAGGACGACGCGGTGATCGGGCAGGGTGGCCGCGGTGTCCATGTCGATGACGACACCGGCGGGCACCTCGAGGTATCCGAGATCCTGCGCGATCTGCATGTTGCGGACCATCGACCGGCCGACGAAGGTGACCCGGCGATCGTGGGCGCGGGCGACGTCGATGATCTGCTGGATGCGGTGCACGTGACTGGCGAACGAGGCCACGATCACGCGGCCGCGGGCCTTGCCGATTACCTGGTCGAGCACGCCGCCGATCTGACGTTCCGGCGTGACGAAACCGGGGACCTCCGCATTGGTCGAGTCGACGAGGAACAGGTCCACGCCCTCGTCACCGAGACGGCTGAAACCGGCGAGGTCGGTCAGCCGGCCGTCGAGCGGCAACTGATCGAGTTTGATGTCGCCGGTGTGCAGCGCGACGCCGGCCGGGGTGCGGATCGCCACCGCGATGGCGTCCGGAATCGAGTGGTTGACCGCGAAGTACTCACACTCGAAGGGTCCGTGCTGGGTGCGTTCACCCTCACGCACCTGAATCAGCTTGGGACGCAACCGATGCTCGCGGCACTTGGCCTCGACCAACGCCAGCGTGAACTTCGAGCCGATCACCGGGATGTCGCTGCGCAACCGGAGCAGGAACGGCACCGCACCGATGTGATCCTCGTGTCCGTGGGTGAGGATGACGGCCTCGACGTCATCCATCCGGTCCTCGATGTAGCGGAAGTCGGGCAGGATGAGATCGACGCCGGGTTGGGCGTCCTCCGGGAACAGCACCCCGCAGTCGACGATGAGGAGTCGTCCGCCGTATTCGAAGACGGTCATGTTACGGCCGATCTCACCGATCCCGCCGAGCGCGACCACGCGCAGCGCACCCTTCGGCAGGCGGCGCGGAGTGCCGAGCCGATCCACGGGGGCGGCCTGTGACGAACCGGATGCGTTACGCCCCGATCCCTTGTTGCCCGATCCCTTGTTGCCCGGCCCCTTGTTCTCGGATCCCCTGTTCTCGGATCCCCTGTTCTCGGATCCCCTGTTCTCACGCCGCTCGTGTCGTCCGGATCGGCGCGAGCCCTGGTTGCCCCCGCGTGTGGCCGCCGGCTTGTCCGGAACGGTGGTGTCCGGCACCTCGGACACCGCGACCACGGGCGGTTCGGCATTGTCGGCGGCGTGGCGCGATGTGGTCTGCCCGGTCGGATTCTGTTCGGCCGGATTCTGTTCGGCCGGTTGCTGTTCGGGAGCGACCTCGGGCGGGCCGGCCTGGCGGCGGGCGCTGCGGCGACGCGATGGGCGGGTCATCAGCTCAGCAACCCTGCTGCGCGCAGATCGGCGATCAACGCCTCGATCTGCGGACCGTCGGCGGGCACCTGGGGAAGTCGGGGGTCGCCGACCTCGAGGCCCAGAATCCGCAACGACGCCTTCACCATCGTCACCCCGCCCAGGCGTCCCATCGCGTTGACGAGCGGGAGCATCGTGACGTTGATCGCGCGCGCGGCCTGCAGGTCACCCTTCTCCACGGCGATCTGCATGTCGCGCAGGCGATCTGCGACGAGATGTCCGATCACGCTGACGAATCCGCTGGCGCCGATCGCCAGCCACGGGAGGTTCAGCGCGTCTTCGCCGGAGAGGTACTCCAGGTCGGTGGACGCGATGAGTCCGGCGGCCGAATGCAGGTCGCCCTTGGCGTCCTTGACCCCGAGAATCCGGGGGTGCTCGGCGAGCGCCAGCATCGTCTCGTTGGCGATGGGCACCACCGAGCGTGGCGGGATGTCGTAGAGCAGCACCGGCAGGTCGGTGGAGTCGGCGACGGCACGGAAATGTGCGAGCAGCCCGGCCTGCGGCGGTTTCGAGTAGTAGGGCGTGACGACGAGCAGGGCATGGGCACCGGCCTGTGCCGAGGCCCGGGCGAAACGAATGCTCTCGGCGGTGTCATAACTGCCGGCACCCTGAGTGATGCGGGCACGATCACCGACGGCGTCGAGCACCACGCGCAACAGATCCAGCTTCTCGGCGACGGTGGTCGTCGGCGACTCCCCGGTGGTGCCGGAGACCACCAAGCCGTCGCAGCCCTTTCCGACGAGATGGTCGGCCAGTTCGGCAGCCTTGTCCAGATCCAGCGAACCGTCGGGCCGGAAGGGGGTCACCATGGCCACGACGTTGGTCCCGAATGGGTGCGCCTGTGGCTGCGAAGCGGCTGCGTTCATGGTGCTCAAGGCTACCGTGGCGGTCCTCGCCGGAGCGAACGGGTCGCAGGTGAGGCCTGTTCCGGCGTGTCCCCTGCCAGTGCCGTCCGTAGGTGTCGGCTGTTGGCACCTGCGTACGGCACCGGGGTCGCTCAGCCCTCCAGGACGAACGGCGACGTCGCGACCTCGGTGCCGTCGGCCAGTTCGCCGATCTCGAAGTCACCGAAGACGGTCGGTGCGACCTCCATCAGTTGCCGCAGGCATTCGACGGCGAGCTGGCGGATCTCGACGTCGGCATGTTCGGTGGCCCGCATGCCGACGAAGTGCCGCCATGCGCGGTAGTTGCCGGTGACCACGATCTTCGTCTCGGTGGCGTTGGGCAGTACCGACCGAGCGGCCTGACGGGCCTGCTTGCGTCGCAGGATGGCGTTGGGGACGTCGGCGAACTTCGCCTCCAGGGCGGCCAGCAGTTCGGTGTAGGCCTCCCGACTCGCATCGGTGGCCTCGGTGAACAGCCGCTCGAGTTCGTCGTCACCCCGGATGGCCGGGGGCGGCACGACGTTCGAGTCGTGCTCGGGCACGAAGCGCTGCGACAGTTGCGAGTACGAGAAATGCCGGTGCCGGATGAGTTCGTGGGTACACGACCGGGAGATCCCGGTGATGTAGAAGGTCACCGTCGCGTGTTCGAGCAGTGAGAGATGACCGACCTCCAGGATGTGCCGCAGGTATCCGGCGTTGGTGGCGGTCCGCGGATTGGGCTTGTCCCAGCTCTGGTAACAGGCCCGTCCGGCGAACTCGACGAGTGCCTCTCCCCCATCGGCATCAGTGGTCCATGGCACCTCCGCGGGCGGGGTGAAGGCAGTGGCGGCCACCATCTGCACTCGCAACGGCACCATCTCCGACACGTCGACTCCTCATCTGGTCGTCGCGGGCCACGCGGCCGCACGATCCCACCGATTGTCCACCAGCGGCGTCGACGCCGGTGACGTGCCCTCGCCGACGCCGACGATTCACCGCCGGGTCACGGGGGAATGACCGGGGGAATGAACAGGGGAATGAACGACCGGGGGATGAACAGTGGGCGACGCCCCGGTGGCGCCTTTCGCCGACCACACGATTTCGGTGTGCCCGAACTCGCGCGGACCGCCGCCGGTGCCGCATGATGTGCCTCGCCCACAATCATCGCGAGCGTGCGGGGAGACATCATCACTGCATCGACCACCGATTCGGCGTCCACCGGATCGACACGGCCCGATCTCGGACGAACCGGCACGTCACGGCGGACGCTGTTGGGGTCCGGACTGGTCGCCGGCTCCGCCGCCGTCGTCGGAGCACCACTGGTGTCCCGGTCGCCGGCGGCGGCCGCTCCGGGCCACGCCGTCTTCGCCCATGGCGTCGCCTCCGGGGATCCGCTTGCCGACCGGGTGATCCTGTGGACCCGGGTCACGCCGACGGCGGATGCGACGCCGGGTTCGGGGCGCGGAGTCGCAGCAACCGTGGCCTGGGAGATCGCACGCGACGAGCAGTTCACCCATGTGGTGTCCTCCGGTTCGGCGGTGGCCGGACCGGACACCGACTTCACCGTGAAGGTCGACGCGACGGGATTGTCGGCCGACACACGCTACGTGTACCGGTTCCGGGTGAGCTCGGGTCCGGCCGCGGGCGCGGTGTCACCGACCGGACACACCCGCACCGCGCCGTCGCCCGACGCCGACGTCGCGCGCGTTCGCTTCGGCGTCGTGTCGTGTTCCAACTGGGAGGCCGGATACTTCGGCGCCTACCGTCATCTGCGCGACCACCGCGACCTGACGGCCATCGTCCATCTCGGCGACTACCTCTACGAATACGAACACGGCGGGTACACCGGCAAGACCGGCGCGGTGCGCACGCACGAACCCCGCAACGAGATCATCACCCTGCGCGACTACCGAATCCGGCACGCGCAGTACAAGACCGATGCGGATCTGGCGGCGCTGCATCGTCTCCTGCCCTGGATCTGCACCTGGGACGACCACGAATCCGCCAACGACGCCTGGTCCGGCGGCGCCGAGAACCACTCGGCCGACGAGGGTGCGTGGGCGGCCCGCAAGGCCGCCTCGGAGCGCGCCTACTTCGAGTGGATGCCGGTCCGGCCGGCCGCCGATGCCGGCGGCCGCCACCTGTACCGCCGCCTCCGCTTCGGGCGACTGCTGGAACTGTCGATGCTCGATCTGCGCACCTACCGCGACGAACAGTCGTCGGTGACCTCGAGCAGTATCGACGACCCGGCCCGATCGATCACCGGTCCCGCCCAGATGCGTTGGCTGACAGATGGTTTGGTCGACTCCTCCACGCGGTGGCGCATCGTCGGCAATCCGGTGATGATCAGCCCGGTGCTGCTGCCACCCCTGGACGCCCAGACGACCTCGGCCCTCACCGAGACCCTCGGACTTCCCCGGGAGGGCATGCCCTACAACCCCGATCAGTGGGACGGCTACACCGCCGACCGGCATCGCCTGCTGGACACGATCACGAAGAACCGTATCGACAATGTCGTCTTCATCACCGGTGACATCCACTCGTCGTGGGCGTGCGACGTCCCCGTCGACGCCGCGGCTTATCCGCAGAAGGGCTCGGTGGCAACCGAATTGGTGGTCACCTCGGTGACGTCGAGCAACATCGACGACATTCTGGGCGTACCCGAGCACACCGCGGGCACGGCCGTCACCACCGGCCTCATCGCCGCCAACCGGCACGTCCGGTGGAACGATTTCGACGCCCACGGCTATTCTGTCCTCACCGTGACTCCCGCTGCAACACAGATGGATTGGTACTTCCTCACCGACAAGACCGATCCCCGCACGGGCAGCTATCACGCACGGTCATACCGGGTCGCCAGCGGCGCCCCGCACGTCACGCCCGCGGCCGGTCCCATCACCTGACAACCTCCTCGACGGCCACCGCCACAGCACCGTCGCCTCGGTCACCGCCCCCTGACTGCGCCCGCAACTCCGTTGACAGCGCTTGTCGAACGGCCCAGCCGCATCTCACCAGGTCTCGACGCCTCCTCAGCTTCGCTTCGTCGGGCTCGACCGACGGTAATAGGCAACCAGCGACAGCGTGAGGCGACCAGCGACAGCGCCCGGTTTCCGTTGACAGCGCCCGGTTTTCCGTTGACAGCGCCGGCAAATCCGCACCCCGGCACACATACACCGATCCCGCCGCATCGCACGGGCCTCGACACCTCAGATCGTTACCCGTCATAATGACCTGCGTGGTGGAGTTGGCGTTCAGTACGGTCACAGACCAGCGCAGGTGGGTGGCTGACGGCGTGGTCAGCGCCCGCGACCTCGTCGAGCACAGCCTCGCCCGGATCGCGCGCCTCAATCCGACTCTCAACGCGTTCGGTCACGTCCTGACCGACTCGGCTCGTGCGACGGCCGATGACCTCGACGCCCGGCGTCGCGCGGGAACCCTGCTCGGACCGCTCCACGGCATCCCGATCGCCGTCAAGGACGAGAACGACGTCGCGGGACTCCCCACCGCCTACGGGGGCGGCGCCGTTCTCACACCGGCACGCGACGACGCCGAGGTGGTGCGTCGACTGCGCGCGGCGGGAGCCATCATCATCGGCAAGACCCGGATGCCCGAGTTCGGGATCTGGCCGTTCACCGAGTCCGCCGCGCACGGGTGGACGCGTAATCCGTGGGATCCGACCCGCTCCCCGGCCGGGTCGAGTGGGGGTACCGCGGTCGCGGTGGCGTCGGGAATGGTGGCCGCCGGGATCGGTGGCGACGGTGGTGGATCCATCCGACTGCCCGCCTCCTGGTGCGGACTCTTCGGCCTCAAACCACAACGCGGCCGGGTTCCGACCGCACCCCACCCGGATCTGTGGCGAGCCCTGGGCACTCTCGGCCCGCTGACCCGCACCGTCGCCGACAGCGCGCTCATCTACGACGTCATCGCCGGCGCCGCCGACACCGACCGCTTCCGCGCGGAACCACTGGCCGGCACCTTCACCGAGGCCGCCGCGTCGACGCCGCAGCCACTCCGGATTCTGGTCTCCACCCGCAACCCGATGCGCGGCGGGCAAGCAGACTCCGAATCACTCGCGGTGCTCACCGCCCTGGCCGACCAACTCTCCGCCGCCGGCCATCAGGTGGTGCGCGATGACCCCGACTACCCGAATGTCGTGATCCCCTTCCAGATTCAGGTCGCTACGGGAGTGGCCGAGGAGGCGTCCCGGGTGGAGCATCCCGATCTCCTGGAACGCCCGACGCGTCGGATGGCCACGCTGGGCCGCGTGCTGCGCCCGTTCGTGGGACGCGCCGAACGCAACGCCGAGGCGACCGCACACGGCTTTCTCGCCACCCTGTTCTCCGATGTCGATGTGGTACTCACACCCACCACGTCGACGACAGCTCTTCCGATCGGCCAGATCGACCGTCACGGGTTCGTCGGTCTCGCACGGGCCGCGTCCGATGTCTCGTCGTACACGAGTATGTGGAATGTGCTCGGCAATCCCGCCGCTGCCGTCCCGGTCGGATTCGACCGGGCCGGTCTTCCGCAGAGCGTGCAGGTCATCGGCCCGGCCGGTGGTGAGCCGGTGGTGCTGTCGGCAGCGGCGCAGATCGAGAGCCTGCGTCGCGAGGAACTCCGGCGGCGCCCACCCCTCGACCACCTCTGAGCGCCCCCGGCGTTACCGCCGTTCAGTTCTCCAGCAGTGCAACAAGTTTCGCGTGGGTGTCTTCCCAGCCGTGCACGGCCACCGACTCGATACCCATGTCCTGCACGGGACGATCGTTGCCACCCTCATCCAGACGGTCGCCGAAGAACAGGATGTCGGACAGCTTCAGATCGAGGATCTCCATCAGCTTGCCGGCGCCGTAGGCCTTGTCGATGCCCTTACGGGTCACGTCGACCGACGTCGAACCACCGCTGCGCACCTCGAGATCGGGCAGCCGCTCCTGCGCGTAGGCACGCAGCGCTTCCTTCTTCGCGCCGTCCGGATCCCATGCCTTCTTGGCATCCACGGGCGCCGATTGGCCGAGCGCGGAGAACGTGATCTGGCTGCCACGATCCTCGAGGATCGGCCCCCAGGTCTCCGACTCCCACACGCCGAGTTCCTTGGCGCCGGTCTCCAGCGCGTCGAGGGTGCGCTGCTTCTGATCGTCGGTCAGGTCCTCGGCGTAGACGGTCTGCCACTGACCGTCGGACCATCGCACGTACTGGGTGCCGCAGGTGGGCATGAGGTGCAGGTTGGCGACGTCGTCGATGTCGCCGATCCGGTCGAGTACCTGGGCCCGGAACTGTTCGTAGCGGCCGCCGGAGATGATGCACACCAGGCTGCGCTGCAGCAGACGCCGCATCACCTCGACCATCGCGTCGTCGAGTGGACTCTTCGACGGGGCCAGGGTGTCGTCGAGATCGAACATGACCAGCCGATACTCGTGGCCGCCATAGGTCACCGACATTGTGCGCTCACTCCTCGAAACAGATCGCCCCACCGGGGCGCGGCGGGTGGACTTCGTGGAGATCAGGATGTCATGGCCACCGACACCCCCGCGCATCGACTCGTCACCGGGCCGCCGCCTCGACGATGTCGGCGGTACGTGCCGTCGCATCGGTGCGACATGCCAGACGCCCGGCGAATTCACGCGCACGTACCCCGACATCGGGTTCCAGCACCGTGCGCAGGGACGCGGTCAACGAGTCCGTGGTGAGCTTCACGAACGGCAGGTGGGCTCCGACACCGAGTCGCTCGAGTTGTGCACCCCACATCGGCTGGTCGAAGGACACCGAGCACACCAGGGTCGGCAGTCCGGCGCGCAGGCTTTCGAAGGTGGTGCCGATACCGCCGTGATGCATGGCCGCGACGCACCGCGGGAACACCACGTCGTGGGCGAGCGCGCCGGTCACCAGGACCCGCTCATCATCGCCGGGAGTATCGGCATCGAGATCACTCCATCCGGCACTGACCAGGATGCGGGTGTCCAGGCGTGACGCGACGTCGCGCACCATGTCCACGGTGGCCGCCGCATCCCGGATCGGCATGGACCCGAATCCGCAGTACAGCGGGGGATCTCCGGCGTCGATCCAGTCCATCACCTCGCCGTGTCCGTCGGCCATCTCTCCGACGGCCTCGCGGGCGTCACGCTCGAGCGGCAGGAACCCGACGAGGGGTCGGCGGTCGCCCCACTCCTCGGCGAGACCCGGGACCAGCGCCGGGTCATAGATCTGGATCTCCGGCACGCCACGCCGGGCACACATCTGGGTCGGTGTGGCGATGCTGCGTCGCAGGCCCAGTTCACGACGCAGACGGTTCAGGTACGGCAGGAACACCATTCGACGGAGGTTGTCGGCAATGGTCCACGTGGCCCGGTTCACCAGTGCCGGTGGCCGCAGATGAGCGGGAAGCGCCCCCGGAAACGGGTAGGTGCGACTCGGCCGCCCCGGGAATCCGTGCATGGTGACCAGCGGAATGTCGAATGCCTCGGTGACCGACGCCGCGCGGTCCTCGGTGAGCAGCGTCGCGACGACGACGTCGGCCCCCCGGCACACCTCGATGACCTCCGAGTTCATCTGGTCGGCATAGGCGGCCATCTGATCGCCGACCATCCGCATCAGCGCCAGGGTGCTGCCGGCAGCCAACGCCCGCTGGCCTTCGTCGGACGAATACAGTTGCGCCACATCGGGTCCGCACGCCACGGCGGACAGTCCGGCGCGTCCGGTGAAGTCGACGAGGTTGGGCGGTGCGCCCACCAGGACGTCGTGGCCCCGACCGATGAGTTCGAGCCCGAGTGCGATGGCCGGCTGCACATCACCTCGGGTGCCGGTGAGTGGTATCGCCACTTTCATTGTGCTGTCCTCCGATTCGTCATCCAGACGACGGCGCGATCGCCGACGATGCTGGCCGCGCACGGCCGGATGTGGTTACCCTGCTGGTGATGCACATCGCCATGTTCACCGATTTTTACCCCGACACCCTGGGTGGGATCTCGGTTGCCGTCGCCGACCAGGCGCGAGAACTGCGACGCCGTGGACATACGGTGACGGTGTTCGCACCGGAATCCGAATGCGACGAGCCGACCGCCGCGGCGGACCGGCTCGTCACCCTGCCACCGGTGTTCGGCTTGTCCGTCAACGGTTTTCCCGCGGTCTTTCCGACCCGGTCGGTCGCCGGTCTCGTCGACGAGCAGTTCACCCGTCGCGGACCGGTCGACCTGGTGCACGTGCACACCACCTACGGTGTGGGCGCCGCCGGGGTGCGTGCCGCTCGCAGGCATCATCTGCCGCTCGTCCAGACGATGCACAGCCGCGACGACGCCTTCGTCGAACTGACCTCGCCGGCACCCCTGCCGACCGCCCTCGCGATGCGAATCCTGCACCGCGCGGCCATCTCTCAGCGCGGCCGGGAGGAACCGTCCGATGCGGTGCCCGGTGCCCGAGGTGCCCGAGGTGCCCGAGGTGCCCGAATCACGGAATCGCGCGCCGCACATCACGTGTGGCACACCATGATCGCCCAGTGCCACGCCGCCGACGCGGTGATCACACCCAGCCACCACTTCGCCACGCGGCTGACCGATCACGGCTACGCCGGTGACGTGCGGGTGATCCCGAACGGCGTGGACGACACCCTCATCGACGAACTCACCGGATCGCGGCCCGACCCCGCGGACGGCCCGTTGCGCCTGCTGTGGTGTGGTCGGCTCTCCGCCGAGAAGCGGCCCCTTCAGGCGATCGAGGCCGTCGCCGCATCCCCCGGTGTCACACTCGATCTCATCGGCGACGGCGACCAGGTCGCCACGGCAGCCAACCGCATCGCCGAACTGGACGTCGCCGATCGGGTTCGTCTCCTCGGTCGGAGGGACCGCGCCGCGGTGATCGCGGCGATGCGTGGGTACGACGCACTGTTGTTCACCTCGGTCGGGTTCGACACGCAGGGACTCGTCCTCACCGAGGCGGCCGCCGCCGGGCTCCCGGTGATCCACAGCGATCCCGACGTCGCCGAGAGCATTCACGCCGACTCGGGATTCCTCGGTGGCACAACCACATCGACGATGGCCGGGCTGCTGGCCGGGCTCGCCGACGATCGCCGTCCCCTGCGGGAGGCCGCCGATCGCCTGTCGCGGCTCGGTTCGTCCGCCATCGCCGGCACATCGCCCGTCCGGCAATCGGAACTGAGCACCGAGATCCTCGCGTTGTACACCGATCTCATCGACGACGCCCGGGCGCGACACACCCACCTGCCCGCGACACCCGACGAGGTTCCCGTCGCACCCGGCGCGGTGCCGGTTCTCGGGCACAGCGTGGTGGCGTTGCGGCGTGGTCTGCACTTCATCCGCACCCTCGGTTCGGTGGGCCCGGTGGTGCGCCTGGACCTGGGGCGCACGCCGGCGTATCTGCTCACCACGCCGGATCTCATCCGTCAGGTCGGCTTCCGCACCGCCGGCGAGTTCCATCGCGACGACCTCGCGCGCGCGATGCACGAGGCCATCCGCGAGGCCTCCAACGTGCTGCACGGCAGCCGACATGAGAAGCGCCGCAGGCAGATGGCGCCCGCCCTGCGGCAGGGCCGGCTCGCCCGCTACGCGATCACCACCGCCGCGCTGGCCGACTCGTGGTCGCGCCGACTGCCCGCCGCGGACACCGTCGACCTCACCACCGAGGCACACGGACTGATCCTGGAGACCGTCACCTCCACCCTGTTCAGCGCCGATTTCGGTGCGGCCGCCCTGCAACGTGTCCGCGACACCGTGCCCTGGTTGCTGGGCGAGGTGATCGTGCGCGGTGCGCTGCCGGCGCCGGTGCAACGTCTGCGCATCGTGGCCAACCGTCGCTTCGCCCGACGAGCGGCCATGCTGCGCAGCGAGATCGGCACCGTCGTCGCCGCATACCGCACCGAGGTCCGCGATCACGACGATGTGCTGTCGGTATTGGTCGGCCACACCGACGACCCCGCCGACGGATTGACCGACGACGAGATCGTCGACGAGTTGCTGTTGATGGTGGCCGCCGGAGTCGGTTCCACCGCTTCTATTCTCGCGTGGGTCTGGTACGAGATCCTGCGGGCACCGACGGTGACGACGCGGGTCGTCGACGAGGTGACGCGGGTGGTCGGTGACGGCCCGGTCCGTGCCGACCACCTGCCCGAATTGGTGTACCTGCGGCGGGTGGTCCAGGAGACCCTGCGGATGTGGAGTCCGTGGATCAGCAGCCAGAACGCCGACGGGCCGGTCACTTTCGGCGACGACACCACCGGCCGGCTGCCCCTGCCGGCCGACGCGATGGTGATCTACAGTCCGTACCTGGTGAGCCATGATCCCCGCTACTTCGCCGATCCGGAGTCCTTCGATCCGGACCGCTGGGCGCCCGGGCGGGTCGAACACATCGACAAACGGGCCAACCTCGCCTTCGGCGTCGGCGAACGTCATTGCCCGGGAAGCAACTTCGCGATGTCGACGATCCTGCTCGCCACGGCGGCGTTGTTCGCGCACCGGACGCCGCGGCTCGCCGACCCGCGCCCGGTTCGTCCGTCGACCACCGACTTCGTCGCGTCGCCGTCGCATCTGCGGGTGCGACTCGAGGACCGTCGGTGACGGCAGCATCACCGTCGTCGTCGAACGCGTCATGACGCCGGCACCACCAACACGGCCACGATCAGTTCGAGATACAACGCGAGCACGAAGATGACGGCGGGTACCGGCGAATAGTCGTCGCCGCCACGGCGGAATGCGACCGCGGCCGGTCCCGGGATCATCGCGGTCGCCAGGGGCAACCACCCGAGGGCGGCGGGCCATCCGCCGAACTGCCACGGCGCCAAGGCGACGAGGCTCGCACCCACGGCGACGGCGACCAGACCGAGCGACACCCCGACCGCAGGCCACGCCCCCACCGCGTTGGAGTAGTACATCTCCCCCGGCCGGGGTCTACGGGAGATCTTGCGCGCGAACTCGAACTGCAGAAACGCGGCGGCGACGATCAGCACCGCCCAGCCGACCCGCCCGTCGGCGTCGATCTGACCGGTGCCGATGCCCGACACCAGCACATAGCCGGCGATCAGGAGCTGTATCGGATACGTGATCGCCAGGTTCACCAGCACGCCGTCGCGCAGCGCCGGCCACATCGACTCCGCTGCCCACAATCCCAGCCCGTAGGCCAGGACCACCGCGATGGCCACCGCCGATCCCCACGACAACAGCGCCGACACCCCCACCGCGACAACACTGATCACCGCCATCCCGACGCGCAGATCGGCGGCAGTCACCGCACCGGTCACCAGCGGACGATCGGGATGGTGCAGACGGTCGTACTCGAGGTCCTTTTGTTCATCGACCATCCGCAGGTAGAGCAACACGATGACCACGACGACGATCCGCACCACGGTCGCCGCGCCGGGCCGCCACTGCTGACCGCTCAGATGTGCCGCGGTGCCCTCGAATGCCAGGGTCCACAGGATCCCGTACAGCAGGTACTGCGGCTTGTACATGACCGCGGTGAACCGGACGAGCCGAGTCGCCGAGACACCTCGCGGCGTCGTGCCCCGACCCCGGTCGATGATGCTCACCGGTCCCGCGCCGCGTCCGGGGTCACCGCGACATGGATGTCGGCACAGCGTCGACCGTCCTGCTCGATGCTCACCAGCACCGTGGTGACCCCGTCCGCGGAGGTGACCCGCCGCGCCACGCACACCGCGGGCCGATCCAGCTCGACGAACTGTCCGAATGTGCTGTGCACGGCGGTGATCCGGCCGGCCGGCACACCGGACTCCGCACCGGACACGGTGAGCGCGACCTGCCGCGCGGCCTCCAGCAGCAGGCTTCCGGGCACGTGGTCGAGATGATGGTCGAACAGTCCGCCGTGGTCGATGTCGACGACCAGCGGTGCGCTCGGTGTCCCGGCCGCCGGGTCCCATGAGCCGATGACGACGTTGCGGGGATCGTTGCGACCCACCGTCTCCGCCGAGATCGGATCGGGCATCGTGATCGGCCCGATCTCGGCGCCGCCACGGGCCTGCGACCGCAACGCGCGCCATTGCTTCGGGGTGGTCCACGAGAACGACCCGTCGACGGTCATGAGATGTGCGCCGTCCAGGCCGATGTCGAGGATGAGATCGAGCCCCCGCAGACGTTCGGCGGCGACATGCCGATTCGCCACGCGCACAGCGATGTCCAGGTCGGCCGGTGCGCGACCGATCTCCCACGCGGATCCGGGCGCGGCGAGCCCGTTGAAGGTCCGCACCAGAAATGCGCTGTCGAGCGGGACGTCGAAGTAGGTGTGGGTCAGTGCGATCGACGCCTGCCGCGCCACCTCCATCACTATCAGCGGATCATGGTGTCCGGCTTGGGCTCCGAGGTGATCGCCGTAGTAGGCGTGCATGCGCGGCAGTTGCGCACCGACGACGAAGTCGGTGTCACCCCGGGGATACGGTCGGGCGAGCGAGGTGACGAACACCTCCGAGACCGCGCAGCGGTGCACGAGCTCACGGGCAATGGTATGAGAGTGGGTCGAGATCGTCTCGTGCACAGCGTGTTCGGTTCGTGAGCTCAGCGGGTCGGTACTCATCGTGCCCTCCGGGTGGTCGAGAAGGTGGTCGGTGTGATCGGCGCCGAGGCCGCTGCGCGCACCTGCGGATCGCCGATCATCGGCAGGACGTGGGAGCCGAGCACGATCACCGACCACGGGTCCATCGGCGTCTCCGACGCCCATGCGGTGCGAAGGAGTGCGGCACACGCCGCGTCATCGTCGGAGGCACAGCCGATTCCGGTGCCAGCGAGGTCGTGGCGGATGCGGCTCAGTGCGGCGTCCCGATCGAATCTCCACGCGGGGACCTGCCGGTAGAGTTCCTCGACCAGGCTCAGAGCCGCTGCGGCACCGTCGGATTCGTCGGCACCATCGGAGTCGTCGGCCGGGCGGAGCATGTCGGTCAGACATCGTTGCCGCGCCGCCTCATCGGAGATGATCGCCCATTCCCGCAGCACGTCGATCGGCGCATCCGGGGTGTGCACCAGGTTCAGCAGGTAGGTGTGGCGTCCGAGGATGTATCGCAGTTGGCCCGGCTTCCGTGCCGGCGGTTTCGTCGGACCCTTCTCCCGGGTGAGCCGTTCGGTCGCCGATTCCGCGCCGGGAGCGAAGCGAGCGGGCGGCGTCAATCCCGCGCCGGGCGGCTCATCATCCTCGACGACGAGCACCATCGCATCGCAGATGCCGACCAGCAGGTCCGCGAGTCGTCGTCGCTCCGGTGACGCGGTCGCCCAGGACCGCGCCCAAAGTGCCCGCGCGAGATGACGATCCGCGGGTACCCGGGCGGCATGACGCACCCGCCACCCGCGGTCGGCGAGCCAGACCAGAGTGGGTTGCACGGCCCGCGCCACGATCGCATCGGGTTTGATCAGCAGCAACGAGCAGCGCGTGGCGAACCACCGCGGATCGATTCCGGCACGGTCGAGATGCTCGATCGCCTCGAGGACGTAGGTGTCCGCGAGCAGATCAACGTGGCGTTCGGTGGGCACGCCGAGTGCGACGAGGAGGTCCACGGTCGAGCGAGGTGCGCCGACCATCTCGCGTGCCGGGGATGGGACGGGAGCATTCATCGTCGACCCCCGAGTCGGGCGAGGATCGCCTCGACATCCGGCAGCGGCGCGCCGAGGTATCCGATGTCGAGACAGTGATCGAGAAGCAGCCGCAGGTACTCGACGTCGCATTCCGGGGACGGGCGGCCCAGGAGTGCGTCGGCGTGGGTGGTGTCGAAGGACAGGCGCCGCGCGAAGTAGCTGGTGTAGAGCGATCCGACGCGGAGGTAGTAGTCACGTTCGATCGCGTCGAGGGCGTCGACGTCGAAGGCCGAGTCGGGGACGAAGGTGGCCACCGCGAACGACGGGTATTCGGCGAGGACGTCGGACAGCTCACGCAGGGTCAGCGGGTGGGAACCCACGGCGTGCAGCGTCATCCCGTCGAGGTCGTCGGCGCGCAGCGCCGCGGCGGTGACCACGTCGGCGACGTGGTCGACCGGCGCGAGGGAGATGGTGGCGTCGTATCGCCCGGGCAGGGTGCGCAGCTTGCCCTCGACCATCAGTTTGACGACGGTGTAGAGGTTCTTGTGGTCGCGGATCGCACCGTCGGCGGTGGTACCGGTGACGATGCCGGGTCGCACCGTGACCGCGCGCAGCCCGTCGGCGCGGGCGTCGTCGACGAGCTGCTCGGCACGAAACTTGCTGTGCTCATATCGGGTGCCGAATCGTTGACCGGCATCGAGGTCGTCCTCGGCGATCCGGCCGGTGCGCAGCCCACAGACGTAGGCGGTGGAGACATGCACCAGCGGCACATCCCAGCGGCGGGCGAGTTCGATGGCGTTCGCGGTCCCGGCCACGTTGAGCGTCGCGTACTCCTCGTCGGTGGCGTCGAATGCGGTGGTCGCGGCGCAGTGCACGATCGCCCCCACCTCGCGCCGCAGATCGTCGGCGACCTCGCGGACCCGCGCCCCGAAACCGCGTTCCCGGACATCGCCGGCGACGACGCGACGCGGGGCGATGAGCGCACCGTCGTTCGCGACGAACTCACCGACATTGTGGGTCAACGCGATCACCGGCGTCCCGTGTGCCTGGAGGCGGGCGATGACCTCCACGCCGACGAGGCCCGCGGCGCCGGTCACCAGAACATGATCATTCACGCCGCACCCGCCTCGACCGCCCGGGTGATCACGGCGATCACATCGTCGACGGTGCGCACGCCCGCCAGTTCCTCCGGCGGTATCGCGGCGAGGGCGAAGCGCCGCTCGAGGACCATGGTCAGTTCGATCAGCCGGATGGACTCGAATCCCAGATCCTCGCGCAGACGTGCGGTTCCCAGGAGATCCTCGGCGCCCACCGCCGCTCCCGACGGCGGAACCATCGCGGCGATCACTTCTCGGACACCGGCGCTCACCCCGCTCATCGCTGCACTCCGTTGTATGGCTGCGCTCCGTTGTATGGCTGCGCTCCGTTGTATGGCTGCGCTCCGTTGTATGGCTGTGCTCCGGTGTGTGGCTGCGCACCGCCGGTCCCGACCAGGTCCTGCGCTTCGGCCAACGGCAGCGGGACCCCGAGGTGGGTGCCGATACGAACCCAGTCGTAGGCGATCGCCAGGGTGGCGCGCCACTGCTCCTTCGAGTCGAAGGACGACGGGAATCCGGCCCCCTCGACCCGGGCACGGACCTCGCCGAGGAGCCCGTCGAGAGTCTCGACGCCGGCCAGCGGATCACCCCCGTCCACCAGGGCCCGCCAGTGCAGCGCCGACGCCACCTCGAACCGCGTCATCACCTCGCGGTGTCCGGCTCCGTCGGGGAGTAGACGCCGCAGCGTCGCGGTGGGTGCGACATCGGGCGGCAACGGATGAATACCGTTCGAGGACAGCATCATCCGGGCGGCCATCGCGATCAGGCGGTCCGCGGCGACCTGCGCCACCGCCCCCTGGCCACTCTTGACCGCCCCGACCAGATCCTCCCGCGCGTTCTCCGCCACCACATTCGACCACGTCAGATCCAGTGCGGCGGAGACGAATCGGGGCGCCGGCAGCGGCGAGAGCACAGCGATGCCGACCTCGGGCCGCGCCGCACCGGTCAACCCCACCAGCGGTTGTCCCACGACGGGCGACGGTGCGTACGGCGGCGGCGTGTACGGCGGCGAGGGTTCGCACATCGCCATCGCGGGTCGTAGGGCGCCCGCGTCGCGCCAGTCCAGGCCCACCAGCCCGAGACGGACGAACTCGGCGATGCACGCGCGCACCGACGGCGACGCGACGCCGTCGGCGACCTCCTCCAGTGCCGCCGCAGCCCGGTCGAGCACCGCCGTCAGTGGCTGCCGGAACACCACCTGACGCCACACCCGGGCGGCGGTGTCGGTCAGCGCGAAAACCTCGGCGGCGGAACGGATGACGTGGACCCGGTCGGCGACCGTCCACGTCGTCACACCCGGCATCCGCGTCAGGCGCAGCCGATCGGAATCGCACCATCCGTCCGCGTCGACACCTAGTGCGGTCGAGGTCTCCGCGACGCGCACCCACCACGACTCGTCGAGTCCGGGATTGTGGCGGGCGTCGTCGGCGAGGCGACCAAGCCGGGCGATCAGATCGGCGTCACCGCGTTCGGCGGCCCGATCGAGTTGGCGGGGCAGCCATTTGGATTCGAGGTAGGTTTCGCCGTGGGCGGCGCACCAGCTCTTGGCGGCCTGTGTCAGCGCGTCGACGGCCCATCCGGATGCCTCGTCGGCGCAGTCCAGAACACGCAATGCCACCGCCTGCCGGAAGGCCTGCCGGGCCCGATCCGCCCACCACGAGGTCAGTGTGTCGGCGAATTGCTGGCGCGACAGGATGTTTCGCAGTTCACCCAGATCGACATCGGCACTCTCACGGATGGGCGTCGAGTTCAGGAATCGCTGGCACCGGTTGAGCAGGTCCTCACCGAGTTCGTCGACGGTGCCGGCGGACGCGTGGCGTGCCACCGTCTCGAGTTGCTCCCGCAGCTGGGCCACCGACCGCGTGCGGATCTCGAGCCGACGACCATCGGCGAACAGCACCGAGGGCAGGGTGGGCATCTCGTCGTCGCCGGCCGCGATGACGAGGAAATCGACGTCGGACCCCTCATTGCCGAATCCCTCGGCGAGCGATCCCTCGAACACCACCGCGCACGCGTCGGGCATCGTCACCAATTCCAGTGCGGAGTCCAGCAGTTCGGTGACGCGCTGCGCGGCCAGGGTCGGGGTCGGTGCCGGGTGGGCGCTGGTCCCGTCCACGTCGTGGGTCAGGGCACCGTCGAGCGCACCGGCGGTGTGCAACTGCCACATGTGTCGGCGGCGGGGTTTGCCGCTGGAGGTGCGGCGGATCAGGCCGCGCGGGCCGGTGACGATGGTGACGGTGTGTGCGGGGCCGAGTTCGGCACGAATGATGGTGCGGGCGGCACTCATCCACTCCCCCGGGGCCGCCTCGGCGAACAGTGCCACGCCCCGGTCCCGTGAGTCGGTGACGGCCACGGCGGCGAGTTTGCCCTTGGTGATGCCCGATTCGGCGGATACCTTGGATTCGAGGTCCTCCATGAACACAGACCGCCCGCGGACCTTCAGGCTCGATCCCATCCGGCCCAACACGAACAGTTCATCGTCGAGCAGGAATCCGGCATCACCGGTGTGGAGGACCCCGTCGATGATGCGGGTGCTCCCGGCCGCCGGCGCGCGGTCGTCGGAATAGCCCGAGGCAACCGAGCTGCCGGTGACGATCACCTCACCGAGAACCCCGTCGGGGAGCGTGTCCCCGGCGTCGTCGACGATCGCGACCTGTGAACGGCCCGTCGAACAGCCGAGTCCGGCGATCCAGCCGGTACCGGAGTAAGTTGCACCGGAAGAGAATTCGCGGGTCTCGGCGATGTCGACGGGGTACCCGAAGCGCAGTCCACCCACGCCCGGACGCACCAGGGTAATCGGTGCGTCCCGGCGCGAGGAGGAGACCATCAACGTCGACTCCGCCAATCCGTAGGCCAGTGTGACGGCGTCGGCGTCGAATCCGCACGGACCGGCGAGGTCGGTGAACGACTGCAGGTCGCCGATCTCGACGGGTTCGGAACCGACGGCGAGCGTTCGCCATCCGGACAGGTCGAGGTCCGCGATCTCCTCGGCCCCGACGCGGTGCGCGAGGTAGCCCAGCGCGAACGAGGGCGACGGCGTGTGACGCGCGACGGTCATCGCACGTAGCCACCGCACGGGGTCACGGACGAAGTGATCCGGCCGCATCAGGTGGAGATCCTCCTGATTGGTCACGGTGGTCAGGAATCCGCCCACCAGCCCCATGTCGTGATAGAGCGGCAACCAGGATGCCATCGGTTCGCCATCGCGCCACCGGAGCAGCTCGCTGATCATGGCGGTGTTGGTGGCCAGGCTCTCCCAGGAGATCTGCACTCCGCGCGGTGTGCCGGTGGAGCCGGAGGTGAACTGGAGCAACGCGCACTCGCCGGCCGGGCCCCACACCTCGTCGAGGTCGGCGCCATCGCTCGCCGTTGCCGCCGGGTCATCGGTCACCTCCAGCAACCGGCAGCGCACACGTGACAACTCGAGTGCCTCCCGCACGAGCCCGGCGAGTCCCGGTTCGGTCACCACCAGCCGTGGCCGCGCCTGATCGATGATGGCGGCGACGTGGGACCGGTACTGGTCGAGATCGGCGAATGTCGGCGGCGCGATGGGGGTGAGCACACCACCGCACACCCAGACCGCATAGAACGCCGCGGCGCAGGTGTGGTCGGTCGGCAGGATGACGCACACCCCGTCGCCGCCGGCGACGCCGTGCTCCCGCACGTCCACCGCGATCCGCACCGCATGATCGGCGATGGCGCCATAGGAGCGGAACGTCCACTCCTGCCCCTCCCCGGCCAGATGAATGCCGCGGTCGCGCGCCGGGTTCCGTAACCAGCCCCGGATGACCTCGGTGGCGCTCAGGTCGTCGAGTTCACGCATGTCGCTCCTCACGAAGTGGTTCGGCGTCATCGGCCGCGTCCTCGGGTACCGACTCCAGCACCGTCACGGTGCCCACGGTGCCGTCCACCCGGACCCGCATCCCGCTGCGCAATCGGGCCGTCACGTCACGCACCTGTACGACGGTCGGCACGCCGAGTTCCCGCGCGACGATCGCGACGTGGGTCAGGGGGCTGCCGCGTTCGATCACCAGGGCCGACGCCGACGGCAGCGCGGCCACCCAACCGGGATCGGTGCGGTAGGCGACCAGGACGCCACCACGAACATCGTCGGGCCGCGTGACCACCGCGGCGGTGGCCTCGGCGACCCCGGCACACGAGGGGGTGCCGACCAGCACCGAGCCGGTCGGTGCGGGCGGAATCGACTCGAGCGGCACCCAGCCCTGCTCCGTGAGCTCGGCGTCGTCGAACTGCGCGCCGACGGTCACGAAGCGTTCCGGCGCCACGAGCGCCGAATCGTCCAGGCGCGCCGCCCGTCGTGCGTGCACCATGTCAGCGATATCGTCGGGGGGCCCGGATTCGTAACACCGGCGCAGTTCGTGCACCGTGAGGTCGAAGACGTCCTCGAAGTGCTCCAGCACTCCGCGCTCCACGAGGTCACGAGCCATCACCCGGATCAGTCTCTTGACCATCCCGAAGGCCCTGGTGCGCGCGAATCTCAGCCGCTCGCGGTGCGCCGCGCATCGGGACACCTTGGCGCGCAAGCGATCATAGATGCGCCGCCGGACACCGGCCAGGTGCTCATCGAGATACTCCTGCGCTGTGGGAGTCGACGAACTCCCCGCGCCGCTGGTCACCGACGAGTCCTGCGCCTGCGTCATCGCGCTGCGCACCATCACGAACACCGACGACGGATCCTCACGCAGATCGGGGATCTCGAGTTTCAACTCGTCCAGACTCCGATACCCGTAGCGGCGCAGGTAGTCCTCGACCGCGGCGAGGAACGCGGAGTGCCCGCCGGCGACCAGGGCGTCGTGGCACCGCGCAGGTGCGGTCGTCTCGACCAGGTGCCGCACCGCGGGATCGGCGGCCGCGCGCCGGGCCAGGTCGGTCATCGCCCGGGCCGGCTCCGCGGATTCAACATCGGCACCCGGGCCGAGGACCGCATAGAGAAACCACTCGGGGGCCTTCGGCAGAAACACCTTCGTCAGCAGGTACATCGAGCCGGTGAGCGTCAACAGGATCGCGTCGAGCACCATCAACGGGCCCCACCGCCGGACCAGATCGGCGTCCACATCCCGATAGGCGGCGTAGGCCTGCGCTCCGGTCACCGAGTCCAGATCCAGTTCCTCGAAGCGGTCGTAGACGCGATAGAACTCCTCGAGGAAGTCCGCGACGATGGCATCGATGTCGCGCAGCCGGCGCAGATAGGTGACCGTGGTGACCGCACGTCCGACCACCCGATGCAGCGGCGTGGCGAAGTCGTAGGGTCGCAACGTCTTTGCCCACGCGGTGTCCAGCGGTTCGGCCACGCCGAGTGCGGCCTCGAGGACCTTGCGGTTCAGCGGGTACCCGGGCGCGATACCCACCATCCGGTACCAGTGCACCAGGTTGTAGTAGACCCGGCTGTGAAAGGTCCCCAGCATCACCGGGGTCCACCGCGCGACCTGCGCGAGTTGGGCAGGCGGCACACGCAGTGATTCGGCGTAGCCGAGGTAGACCCGCCCGTAGATGTCGGCGGCGGTGGTGAACGTCAACGGTGAGGTGATGCCGTTGAAACTCTCGATGATGTTGGAGTTGTCCCAGATTCGCTTCTCATTGTCCCCCAGCACTTCTCCGGCACCACGCACAACCGCACCGCGCACAACCGCCTCGCGGACAACAGTATCGCGGACATCGCCATCGCCACGGTGTCCGCCGCCGTCGGTGGGCGCCGGCGCCGACGCGGTCACCGGCCGCGCCTGCAGGTACCAGAGGGTGCCACCGCTGATCGCCCACTCGATATCCTGAGGCGACCCGACGGAGTCGGCGACATGGTGTGCCGCCGAGGTCAATTCGCCGATCTCGGCGGAGGTCAGTACCACACGCGCCCGCTCGGTGCTGCCGACCGGCTCCTGCCGCACTCCGCCGTCCGGATCGGGTCGATGACGACTTTCCTTGGCGCCGATGACGGTATCGCCGATCACACCATCGGCGTCGACGATGTAGGTGTCGGCGTCCACCGCACCCGACACCAGGCCTTCGCCGAGACCGTACACCGCGCTGATGACGGTCTCCTGTGCGCTACCGGTGATCGGGTTGCAGGTGAACACGACTCCGCTGGCATCGGCGTCGACGAGGTGTTGCAGGATGACGGCGACACCACCGGCGTCACCGCCGCCGCGAGCGTGGGAATAGGCGATCGACCGTGGCGAGAACGCCGACGCCCAGCATCCGCGCACGGCGTCGATCACCGCGGACTCACCACGCACGTTCAGGAATGTGTCGAATTGGCCCGCGTACGAACGATACTCGCCGTCCTCGCCCGCCATCGACGACCGCACCGCCACCGCAGAGCCACCGACCCGCGAATATGCCTGTCGGATAACCTCACTCACGTCGGCAGACAGGGCAGAGTGGATGATCTCGTCGCGTACTTCGGCGGCCGCGACGAGGGCGTCGTCGAGTTGGCCCGCGGTCCGGAGTCGGTGTAGACCGGACGAGAGTCCGGTTTCGAGCACCACCCGATCGAAGACATCGGTGCCCAGGACGATCCAATCCGGTACCTGCAGACCGCTTTCGGACAACAGACGAAGGCCACCGGCCTTGCCTCCCCCGCGTCCGGCCAGCTCTGATTGTTCGCTCCACGGACCCAACAGGTGCACAGCGTTTCCTCTCCGGAAGTCTGGTCCTTTTGTCACACTAAACGGCTCTCCGCGATGTATGTGCCGTCTCGCCGAATGCACGAAAACGGAGAAAATGCACCACGCGCCACCCCGACGACACCGCCGCGTCCCATCGAGACCGTTGCCGGGCGTCGGCGCGCGTCACGCTCACCCGGTCTATCGATGATGACGCCGTGCGCGCTACACGACGACGACGCAGTCAGTTGAACGTTCGACGCAGTACCGCGCCGAGCGATCCACGACCACCGATCTCGACATCCCCCATGCCGAGCCATTGCGCCAGCTCACGCAGGTGCGCACCGAGATTCTCCGCCACCTCACCCGGGTCGTGACCGTCTTCGACGAAGGCGGCGGGCACCATCAGAACGCCCCGGTGACGATCGGCCTTGAGATCCACCCGGGCGGCGATCCGGTCACCGAGCAGATACGGGTGCACGTAGTAGCCGTGGACGCGTTTGTGCTCGGGAACGTAGATCTCGATGCGGTAGCGGAAATCGAAGATCCGCTCGGCGCGCGGCCGGAAGAATACCAACGGATCGAACGGGGAGACGATGGTGCCATGGGGCGCGCGTGGACGTTTCGCGCGGACCCCTGCCTCCGCGGTGACATGCAGGTAGGCCGGATCCTTCCACCCTGATACCGAAACCACCTGTAGGTCACCGGATTCCACCAGATCGGCGACGGCCGGGCGGACATCGACCGCTTTGAGGCGGTAGTAGTCGGCCAGGTCCGCGACGGTCGCGACACCCAGAGCGGCGGCGGCGCGGGCCACCAGTTCCCGATGTGCGTCCTCTCGCGGGACATGCCGGGCACAGATGTCGCGGCCGAGGACGCGTTCGGCGAGGTCATAGTGACGGCCGAACGCGTCGTCGCGGGTGGCGGCCAACTCGCCGGCGGCGAACATCGCCTCACACAGGTGTTTGACCTCGCCCCGGTTCCACCAGCCGCCGGACGGCGCCGGATCTCGTTCGATCCCGAGTTCTGCCTCGATGCGCCGGGGAATCATCGGCCCGGTGGCGGTGATCACGTCACGAATGTCGGCGGCCAGGGTTCGGTTGCGCCGCATCATGTCTCGGGTGTGTTGATACCGACCGTCGCGGAACTGCGCCATCCGGAAACCGAACAGGGGCCAGTCGTCGGTGGGAATGAGCGCCGCCTCATGCGCCCAGTATTCGGTGAGCAGCCGACGTCCGCGGCCCGGTTGCCAGGCCGCACGGTCGAGCAGGCCTCGGTCATAGGCACCGAGCCGACTGAACAGCGGCAGATAATGCGCACGGACCGCGATGTTCACCGAGTCCATCTGAAATAATTTGGTGCGCTGCACAACTCGTTCGACAAGTCGCATCGTCGGCGCACCGGTGGGCCGACGATCGGTGAAACCCTGCGCGGCCAGCGCGACACGTCGCGCCTGCGCCGGCGTGAGATCAGCGGACATCCACCGACGACGCCTCGCTCACGAATGCCGGACGTAATCGAGGAACCGGTAGTGGGTGCCGGTGCTCGACCGTTGCCACTCCCCCGTGTCGACGGTGTCCCAGCGCAATTCGTCGACCGACGGCGCAAAGGCGTCGGCGCCGGTGACGAGCATGTCGATCTCGGTGACGCGCAGGTGAGTGGCCCGGTCCATGACGGCCGAGTAGATCTCCCCGCCGCCGATGACCACCACATCCACCCCGGCCGTCGCGATCGCTTCCTCGACGGTGTGCACGACGTCGGCGCCGTCCACCCGATAGTCCACCGAACGGGTCACCACGATGTTGCGTCGCCCGGGCAGCGGACGGAACCGCGCCGGCAGCGACTCCCAGGTCTTGCGGCCCATCACCACCGCGTGGGTGCCGGTGATCTCCCGGAACCGGGCCATGTCCTCGGGCACCCGCCACGGGATGGTGTTGTCGCGGCCGATGGCCCCGGCCCGATCCTGCGCCCAGATCAGCGTGATCATGCCGTCCAGCCTACCGTCGAGTGGGCGCCGAAATCCGTCGAGTGGGCGCCCTACCCCGTCGAGTGTGCGCCGAAATCCGTCGAGTGGGCGCCCTACCCCGTCGAGTGGGCGTCAGACGGCGACGGGCGCCTTGATCCCCGGGTGCGATCGGTATCCGAGCACCTCGATGTCGTCGAACTCGTAGTCGAAGATCGAATCCCGGTGCCGCAGCGCCAACGTCGGATACGGGTACGGCTCACGCAAGAGCTGCCGGGTGACCTGCTCGATGTGATTGTCGTAGATGTGGCAGTCGCCGCCGGTCCAGACGAACTCTCCGACGTCGAGTCCGGCCTGCTGCGCCATCATGTGGGTCAGCAGTGCGTAGGAGGCGATGTTGAACGGCACGCCGAGGAACAGGTCGGCGCTGCGCTGGTACAGCTGGCACGAGAGTTTGCCGTCGGCGACGTAGAACTGGAAGAACGCGTGGCACGGCGGCAGCGCCATCTGCGGGATCTCGCCGACGTTCCATGCCGAGACGATGTTGCGTCGCGAATCCGGGTTGGTCTTGAGCATGTCCAGGGCCGCCGAGATCTGATCGACCTGCTCCCCCGACGGCGTGGGCCAGGACCGCCACTGCACTCCGTAGACGGGGCCCAGCTCACCGTTCGCGTCGGCCCATTCGTCCCAGATGGTGACGCCGCGCTCCTGCAGCCAGCGCACATTCGAATCACCCCGGAGGAACCACAGCAGTTCGTAGATGATCGACTTCAGATGCACCTTCTTGGTGGTGATCAGCGGGAAGCCCTGTGCCAGGTCGTATCGGAGTTGATGGCCGAACAGGCTCCGGGTACCGGTGCCGGTGCGATCGGCCTTGGGCGTGCCCGTCTCGAGGACGAGTCGGAGCAGGTCCTCATACGGCGTGGGAATCTGCGCGGCGGCGCCGGTGGCGGCGATGTCGGTGGCCGTTGTCACGCGGTCCAGTGTAGGGCGCCCGACCTCAGATGACCGTGAAGGCCTTGAGGAGGAAGTACACGCCCACCACCAGCAGCGTCACGATGGTGATCGGCGACATGTGGTGTTCGAGCCATTCCCGGGTGCGGGCCAACGGGGCGTCCAGCCGTCGGCCCCCGACCACCGCGACCAGGACCGGGATGACCACCCCGGCACTGGCGATCAGCGCGAACACGGCGATCACCGCCCACGCCTGCGGCGCTACGAGTTCGGAGGACCGGACCAGGACGGCACCCGCGCCGAGGCACAACGGGATGTTCTTGATCACCACGACGCCCTCGGCCGCACCGAGCCCGAGCGCACCGAGCGGCGACATTCCCGTCACCCGACGGATCAGCGCCGACTCCTCGTGCGGCTCGTCGCGTCGGGGCCGGCGAAACCACATACCACCGCGAGCACCAGGAAGAACACACCGATCACCGCGGTCAGGATGTGCACGCCGTCGTCGGCGACCTCGACGTCCTCCTCCTCGGCCACGTCGGTGATCAGGTAGGCCACCGCGGTGACGGCCGCGATGACCACGAACCACCCGCCACCGAACAACGCCGCCTTGAGGCGTCCTCGCTCGCCGAGGAGCAGGACGATGCCGCTGACGATGGTCAACGGTGCGATGGCGAGCGCGATCGCAATGGGAAGGATCGATCCGATCGCCGAGACCACTCGCACCACTTTCGTCGCACTGTGTGCCGGTCGGAGTACCGGACGCAGAACTCCCAGCATCACACGGTACGACGGCGTGTGCACGCTCCTGCACACTTCGCCGGCACGGTTTCGCCCGACATCGGGCCCACAATCGGTCTCACACTCGCCGCCGCGGGTCGGTGAGCAGAAAGTGACCGCGGGTTCACGCTGAGAAAAGTCATGGCAATCCCGGCTTCCTACCGTTATGGACAACCTCGTCGCCGTCGACGAGAACTCCCCCATCTGAGAACTCCGCATCTGAGGACGCCTCAGCCGACACACGCCCACCCCGAGGAATGACGCCCGATGGCTGCCTACACCTACACCCGCAAACACCACATCACCGGCTGGGATCCCGAAGACCGCGACGCCTGGGACAGCGGCGGCGCGCAGATCGCCCGCCGCAACCTCACCTGGTCCATCGTCTGTGAGCACATCGGCTTCTCGATCTGGTCGCTGTTCTCGGTGATGGTCCTGTTCATGACGCCCGCCTACGGCATCTCGGTGGATCAGAAATTCGCGATCACCGCGACCGCCGCATTCGTCGGTTCGTGCCTGCGCATCCCCTACACCCAGGCGACGGCGAAGTTCGGCGGGCGCAACTGGGCGGTCTTCTCCGCGGTGGTGCTGCTGATCCCCACCTCGCTGGTGATGGTCCTGATGCTCAACCCCGGCGAGTTCGGATTCGGCTGGTTCCTGCTGGCCGCGGCGCTGACCGGTCTGGGCGGCGGCAACTTCGCCTCCTCGATGACCAACATCAACGCCTTCTACCCGCAGCGACTCAAGGGCTGGGCGCTGGGACTCAACGCCGGCGGCGGCAACATCGGCGTCCCGATCATCCAGCTCATCGGCCTCGCCGTCATCTGGCTGACCACCGACCGCCCCGAGATCATCTGCGCCATCTACCTGGTGGCACTGGCGTTCGCCGGCATCGGCGCCGCCGTCTACATGGACAATCTGGATCATCAGACCGCCAGCTACCGCTCCATGATCGACTGCCTGAAATACCGCGACACCTGGCTCATCTCGCTGCTCTACATCGGTACGTTCGGCTCGTTCATCGGATTCAGCTTCGCGTTCACCCAGGTCCTGCAGCTGAGCTTCAAGTCGTCCGGCGCGGCGAACCCGACCCTGGCGGCGGCACAGATCGCCTGGATCGGTCCGCTGCTCGGATCGATCGCCCGCCCCTACGGCGGCAAACTCGCCGACCGCTTCGGCGGCGGCCGCATCACCCTGGCCTGCTTCGGCGCCATGATCGCCTCGGCCGCCATCCTCGTCGTCGCCGGCACCATCGCCGACGGTCACCCCGCCCACCGCATCGAGACGCCGCAACTGGCCGCCTTCATCGTCGGATTCGTCCTGCTGTTCCTGATCTCGGGGATCGCCAACGGCTCCGTGTACAAGATCATCCCGACCGTCTTCGAGCACAAGGCCCGCGCCAACACCACCCTCGACGCCATGGGCAAGGTGATCTGGTCACGGAAGATGTCCGGCGCGCTGATCGGCATCGCCGGCGCCCTGGGCGGCATGGGTGGCGTGGGCATCAACCTGGTCCTGCGTACCAGCTACAAGGCGAATCAGTCTGCCACGGCCGCATTTTGGGTGTTCCTCGCCTTCTACGCCCTGGCCGCGGCGGTCACCTGGTGGTTCTATGCCCGACGCGAGATCCACCTCGACGACGCCGAGGTGACCACCGGACCGAGCGCCACCTCCGACATCACGGTCACCGCACCCAGCGACGCCCGCGTCTGAACCACGCCCACCCAGCCCACGAGGATACCAATGTCGCAGCAGCACACCACATCCGATCCCCGCAGCACCACCGATCTCCACATCGCCGCCGATCTGGCCACCGTCGTGGTGGTCGGGCACGGCATGGTCGGTCACCGCTTCATCGAGGAACTCCGCCGCCGCGACGTCGCCGACACCTGCCGGGTCGTCGTCCTGAGCGAGGAACCGGTCGCGGCCTATGACCGGGTCGGCCTGTCCGGCTACGTCGGCACCTGGGAACCGGCGGCAATGGCGCTGCGCGGCAACGATTATCCCGGTGACGAGATGGTCGAGGTGCGTCTCGGCGAGTCGGCCACCGCGATCGATCGGGATACCCGCCGCGTGACGACGAGCAGCGGCGATGTCATCGGCTACGACACCCTGGTGCTGGCCACCGGGTCGTACCCGTTCGTCCCGCCGGTCGCCGGAGCGGATCATCCGCGCAGTTTCGTCTACCGCACCCTCGCCGATCTCGACGAGATCCGGGCGGCGGCCGAAGCAGCCGGTCCGGGCGCGCCGGGTGTCGTGGTGGGCGGTGGTCTCCTCGGCCTGGAAGCGGCCAATGCGCTTCGCCTGCTGGGAATGTCGCCGCATGTCGTCGAGTTCGCGCCGCGTCTGATGCCGCTGCAGGTCGACGACGGTGGCGGCGCGCTGCTGGCCGGGTTGGTCACCGACCTCGGTCTGAGGGTGCACACCGGGGTGTCCACCACGGCCATCGCCGACGCCCCCGACGCATCCGCGCCGGGCATGCTGGAGGTCACACTCTCCGACGGCAGCGTGCTCGACGCCGCGCTCGTGGTCTTCTCCGCGGGCGTCCGTCCACAGGACCGCCTGGCCCGCGACGCCGGCCTCGAGGTCGGTGAACGCGGCGGCATCATCACCGACAGCCGTTGCCGCACCGGCGATCCCGCCATCTACGCCATCGGCGAGGTGGCCGCGGTCAACGGCCGCTGCTACGGTCTCGTCGCACCCGGCTACACCATGGCCGCCATCGCCGCCGCCGACATCGTCGACGTCGCCGACGAGGAGTTCACCGGCGCTGACATGTCCACCAAACTCAAACTCCTCGGCGTCGACGTGGCGAGTTTCGGCGACGCGATGGCCACCACCCCGGGCGCACTGGAGATAGTCCATTCCGATCCGGTGGCGGGCACCTACAAGAAACTGGTCATCTCCGATGATGCCCGCACCCTGCTCGGCGGCATCCTGGTCGGCGACGCCGATGCCTACGCGATGCTCAAACCGATGGTGGGACACTCACTTCCGGGTGATCCAGCCGCGCTGATAGCGCCGGCCGGCGGCGCGTCGGAGGGTATCGGCCTGTCGGCGCTGCCCGACGATGCGGAGATCTGCTCTTGTAACGGGGTGTCCAAGGGTGCCATCTGCGGCGCCATCGCCGAGGGCTCCTGCACGGTGGCCGATCTCAAGAAGTGCACCGGCGCCGGCACCACCTGCGGCGGCTGCGTGCCCTCGCTGACCCGGTTGCTCGCCGAGTCCGGCGTCGACCTGCCGACGGCCCTGTGTGAACACTTCACCCAGTCGCGGGCCGAACTCTTCTCGATCGTCGCCGCGACCGGTATCCGCACCTTCTCGGAGTTGTTGAGCCGCTTCGGCACCGGACGTGGATGTGAGATCTGCAAGCCGACCGTGGCGTCGATCCTGGCCTCGACGTCCAGTGATCACATCCTCGACGGCGAGCAGGCCGCCCTGCAGGACACCAACGATCACTTCCTGGCCAATCTGCAACGCAACGGCACCTATTCGGTGGTGCCCCGCATGCCGGGCGGCGAGGTCACCCCCGAGCAGCTGATCGTGATCGGTGAGATCGCCCGCGATTTCGGTCTGTACACCAAACTCACCGGCGGCCAGCGGATCGACATGTTCGGTGCGCGGGTCGAACAACTCCCGCTGATCTGGCGACGGCTCGTCGACGCCGGGATGGAATCCGGTCACGCCTACGGCAAGAGTCTGCGCACGGTGAAGAGCTGCGTTGGGTCCACCTGGTGTCGGTACGGTGTGCAGGATTCGGTCGCGATGGCCGTCCGGCTGGAGACCCGCTATCGGGGCCTGCGGTCGCCGCACAAGCTCAAGTTCGGCGTCTCGGGCTGCGCACGCGAATGCGCGGAGGCGCGCGGCAAGGACGTCGGCGTGATCGCCACCGAGGCCGGCTGGAATCTGTATGTCGGCGGCAACGGCGGCCAGAACCCGGTCCACGCGCAGCTGCTGGCGTCCGGGATCGACGACGACACCCTGATCGGCTACATCGACCGGTATCTGATGTTCTACATCCGCACCGCCGATCGGCTGCAGCGCACCGCGCCGTGGCAGCAGGCCTTCGACGGTGGCCTCGACAAGTTGCGGGAAATCATCTGCGACGACACCCTGGAGATCGCCGGGGACCTCGAAGCAGCCATGGAACGTCACGTCGCCGGCTACCGAGACGAGTGGGCGGCCGTCCTCGACGACGAGGACAAACTCCGCCGATTCGTGTCGTTCGTCAACGCCCCGGACACACCCGACCCGACGATCGCCTTCGACGACACCGGCGCCCGTAAGGTTCCAGTACTCCTCGGTGCACCGGCAGTCCGCGCCGGCGCCCGAGATCAGCCCACCACCATCTGAGAGGCAATCCCGACGATGACCATCATCGAATCGCGCACCTGGGTACATGTCTGCCCGCTCGCCGACCTCGTTCCCGGCCGCGGTGTCGCCGCCCTGCTCGATGACCGGCAGGTGGCGGTCTTCCACCTCGGCACCGACGAGTCCGGAGCCCCCGACATCCGCGCGGTGGGCAACATCGATCCGTTCGGACGTGCCGCGGTCATGTCGCGCGGATTGGTCGGCGACCGCGACGGTGTGCCGACCGTCGCATCACCCCTGCTCAAGCAGGTCTTCTCGCTCGACGACGGCGAATGCCTCGATGACGCGACCGTCGCACTCCCGGTGTACGCGGTGCGCGTCGTCGACGGTGACGTCCAGATCGGCTACGCGGACACCTCGACGGTGGACCCTCGGTGACCGCTCCCACCGACCTCCCGCTCGCCGGCGCCACGATCGGTGTGACCGCGGCGCGACGGGCCGACGAATTCGCCGCTCTCCTCGAACGGCGCGGCGCCCGGGTGATGCACGCCCCGGCCATCCGGATCATCCCGCTCGTCGACGACGACGAGTTGCGTCACGCCACCGAGGCCGTGCTCGCCGACCCACCCGACGTCACCGTCGCCACCACCGGCATCGGGTTCCGGGGGTGGGTGGAGGCGGCCGACGGCTGGGGCCTGGCCGACGACCTCGTGACCTGCCTGGGCCGCACCCGGGTCCTCGCCCGCGGCCCCAAGGCCAAGGGTGCGGTGCGCGCCGCCGGGCTGCACGAGCAGTGGTCGCCGCCGAGCGAGTCCTCCTCCGAGCTGATCGAGGAACTGCTGAACGAGGGCGTCGACGGGCTCCGGGTCGCGGTGCAATTGCATGGGGCGACCACCGAATGGGAGCCACTGCCCGACCTCGCGATGGTGCTGCGCGAGGCCGGCGCCACCATCATCCCGATCCCGGTGTATCGGTGGGTTCCGCCGGACAACCCCGAACCGATGACGCTGATGATCGACGCGGTCGTGGGTGCCGCCCTCGATGCCATCACCTTCACCTCAGCCCCGGCGGTGGCGTCCATGCTGGGACAGGCCGACAAGCTCGGCGTGCTCGAATCGTTGCTGCACGCGATGCGCACGCGCGTACCGGCGTTCTGTGTCGGCAACGTGACCGCCGGTCCACTGCAGGCGCTGAGCGTGCCGACCATGCAGCCCCAGCGTTTTCGTCTCGGCGCACTGGCCCGGCTCATCGCCGACGAGGTGCCGCGGCGGGCCCGCACGTTTCACGTCGCGGGCTCCGAGCTGACCGTGCGCGCCTCCGGCGTGGTGATCGACGGCACTCCCCGCGAGCCCTCGACCACCGGGCTGGCGTTGCTCCGTGCCCTGACACAGATTCCGGGACAGGTGATCTCGCGCCCCGACCTCCTCGATCATCTGCCCGGGGGCGGTACCGACACCCACGCGGTGGAGATGGCGGTGACGCGTCTGCGCGGTGCGCTGGGCAACCCGAAGATGATCCAGACCGTGGTCAAACGTGGCTATCGGCTCGCCGTCGACCTCGAATACGACGAATCGGAAGGAGAAGACGATGACTGACCACGTTCCGCGCAACGGCGTTCACGAGACCGCACCGCGGGCACCGATCATGGTGGCCCACGGCACGCGTTCACCCCACGGAGTCAACACCGTCGCCCGCCTTGCGCAACTGACCTCCGAGCGCATCGGCGCCACCCGCGTCGCATTCGTCGACGTGCTCGGCCCGTCACCGTCGGAACTCCTCTCCGACGAGGCCGCGCCTGCCGTCGTCCTGCCCGCCTTCCTCTCCTCGGGATACCATGTGCGACAGGATATTCCCGATCACGTGCTGGCCAGCGGGCACTCCGACGCGGTGGTCGCGGCCAACCTCGGACCCGACCCCGTCCTCGCCGACATCATGGTCGATCGTCTGCGTGAGGCGGGCGCGCGGCCCGGCGATCGCGTGGTGATGGCCGCGGCCGGCTCGTCGGACCCGCAGGCGCTCGCCGAGGTCGAGCGTGCCGCAGCGTATCTCGCCGATCGGGTCCACGTCGAGGTTCCGGTGGGCTACATCGCCACCGCACGACCGGGGATCGCCGACGTGGTGTCGGCGGTGTCGCGTCGGCGCCGTCGGGTGTTCATCGCGTCATATCTGTTGGCTCCCGGGCTCTTTCACCAGAAACTACATTCCCTGGGCGCCTCGGGAGTGGCCGCTCCGCTCGGCGCGGACCCCCGGATCGCCGACCTGATGGCCGCCCGCTACCGGGATGCATGCGTCGCGGCCGGCCACCGGCAGCGGGTGTGACGGTCATGTCCGAGGTCCAGTCCTTGTGCGCCTACTGCGGTGTGGGGTGCGGGATGGTGCTCAAGGTCGACGATTCGCCGTCCGCGCCACGCACCCGGGTGATCGCGAAAACCGTGGGACGCAAGGATCATCCGACGAACTTCGGTCGCCTTTGCACCAAGGGCTCGACGACCGCCGACATGCTGGCGGCACCGGGTCGGATGGAGAAGGCGTCGCTGCGCACCGACCGCTCGGCCGACCGGGAGGCGGTGGCGCTGTCCGACGCCATCGACCACGCGGCCGGGCGACTGCGCGCGATCGTCGACGAGCACGGCCCGGACTCGGTGGCGCTCTACGTGTCCGGGCAGATGTCGCTCGAATCGCAGTACCTGTCCAACAAACTCGCCAAGGGCATGCTGCGCTCGGTGCACATCGAATCGAACTCGCGACTGTGCATGGCGAGTGCGGGGACCGGATACAAGCAGTCGCTCGGCGCCGACGGGCCACCCGGGTCCTACCAGGACTTCGACCACGCCGACCTGTTCCTGGTGATCGGGTCGAACATGGCCGACTGCCACCCGATCCTGTTCCTGCGCATGATGGAACGGGTCAAGGCAGGCGCGAAACTGGTCGTGGTCGATCCGCGTCGCACCGCCACCGCCGAGAAGGCCGATCTGTTCCTCCAGGTGCGCCCCGGCACCGACCTCACGCTGCTCAACGGGCTCCTGCATCTGCTCATCGCCGCCGACGCGGTCGACCACGACTTCATCGCCGAGTTCACCGACGGCTTCGACGCCATACCCGACTTTGCCGCGGACTACCCACCCGCCGAGGTCGAGCGAGTCACCGGAGTGCCCGCCGCGGACGTCGAGACCCTCGCCCGCTGGATCGCCGAGGCCCCCGACTGGATGAGTTGCTGGACCATGGGACTCAATCAGAGTACCCACGGCACCTGGAACACCAATGCCCTCTGCAATCTGCACCTGGCGACCGGCGCGATCTGCCGGGTGGGCAGCGGACCCTTCTCCCTCACCGGACAGCCCAATGCGATGGGTGGACGCGAGATGGGATACATGGGGCCGGGACTGCCCGGTCAACGCTCGGTCCTCTCCGAGGCCGACCGCGACTTCACCGAGGACGCGTGGGGTCTGCCCCGCGGCACCATCCGCGCCGAGGTCGGCCGGGGCACCATCGACATGTTCGAGAAGATGGCCGCGGGTGAGATCAAGGCCTGCTGGATCATCTGCACCAATCCCGTTGCCAGCGTCGCCAATCGCGCCACCGTCATCGAGGCGTTGCAGCGATGCGAGCTGGTGATCGTGCAGGATGTGTTCGCCAACAACGAGACCCTCGCCTACGCCGACGTCGCACTGCCCGCCGCGATGTGGACCGAATCCGACGGGGTGATGGTCAATTCGGAACGCAACCTGACGTTGTATCAGGCTGCCGTGCCACCGCCGGGTGACGCGACACCGGACTGGGAACTCATCGCCCGCGTCGCGCGCGCCATGGGATACGCCGAGTCGTTCGCCCATTCCGATGCCGAGGACGTCTTCACCGAGATCCAACGGTTCTGGAATCCGTTGACCGGCTGGGATATCCGGGGGGTGTCGTACGATCTCCTGCGCCGCACCCCGGTGCAGTGGCCGTGCCCGCCCGACGATCCCGACGACCGTCATCCGGTCCGCTACCTCAACGACGGTCGCAGCCAACGCATGCTGACCCGCGGCGACGGTTCCCGTCCTCGGCTCGCGTTCCCAACCGCTGACGGCCGGGCCGTGTTCCACGCCCGCCCCGGGCTACCACCGGCCGAGATGCCCGACGACGCTTTCCCGTTCGTCCTCAACACCGGTCGACTGCAACATCAGTGGCACACGATGACCAAGACCGGCCGGGTGGCCAAACTCAACAAACTGAACCCGGCCCCGTTCGTCGAGATCCACCCCGACGACGCCGCGGGTATGTCGGTACAGGAAGGTGACCCGGTTCGCGTGTCCTCCCGCCGCGGCCAGGCGGAGCTACCGGCCGTGGTCACCGACCGGGTACGCTCCGGCACCTGCTTTGCACCGTTTCATTGGAGCGACATGTTCGGCGAGAACCTCGCGATCAACGCCGTCACCAACGACGCCGTCGACCCGGACTCCCTGCAACCGGAGTTCAAGGCCTGTGCGGTGGCACTCACGCCGGCGCCGGCAGCGCTCGGTTCCCGGACGCCGGATGCCCGACCCCACGAGGCCGGCACCCCGAGCAACGCCCTCGCCGAGGCGCTGGGCATCGGCCCCGTCGCGCCACCGGCGTTCGATCCGGTCGCCGGCTCGTATCTGGCGGGTGTGCTGACCGGCCTCGCATCATCGGCGGCCCATCCCGGCGTCCCGACCCTGCCCGCCGACGCCCCCCTGTCCGAGCGTGACCGGGCATGGGTGAACGGCGTTCTGGCGGGGACGTTCTCGCGTACGGCCACGCAGTCCGCGGCCGATCACTCCACCGGTGACGCGCCGTCGCCGGATCGGCCCGCCGTGGCGGTCCTCTGGGCGTCGCAGACCGGCACCGTCGAGGACTACGCGCCCACCGTCGTGGACGCACTGACCTCGGCGGGGATGACCGGAGATCTGCGAACCCTCGACGAGGCCGGGCTCGACTCCCTCACCTCCGGCGGCACCGCACTGTTCGTGACCAGCACCACCGGCGACGGCGATCCGCCCGACAATGCGAGCGCCATCTGGGACCGGCTCAGCGCCGCCGACGCACCCTCGCTGTCGGCGCTGCGCTATTCGGTGCTCGCCTTCGGCGATCCCAGCTACGACGAGTTCTGCGGCTTCGGCCGCAAACTCGACGCGCGCCTCGCCGAACTCGGCGCGACGCGCCTGGCCGACCGCACCGACTGCGAACCGGAGTTCGAAGACAGTGCCGCCGCCTGGCTGCACACCGTCACCGAGAACCTCGCGGCGGCGGACGCCGTGACGTCGTCCGCCCCATCCCCCGCCCCGGCGTCTGCGCAACCGTCGTCCACGCGGCCGGCGGGCTACGGCCGTAAGAACCCCCTGCCGACGCGGCTGATCCGCAATACCGTCCTCACCGGCGCCGGATCGCAGAAGGATGTGCGCCAGATCGGGTTTGCGCTTCCCGAAGGAACACTCACCTACACCGCGGGCGATGCCCTCGGGGTGATGCCACGCAACGGTCCGGCACTGGTCGAGCACGTCCTGGACCTCACCGGCCTCGACGGATCGTCGGTGGTCACCATCGGCGGCACCGACATGGACCTGCGCATGGCGCTACGCGACACGCTCGACATCGCGCGACTCACCCAGCCCCTGGTGTCGTTCGTCGCGCAGCGGTGCCGGTCCGAGGACCTGCATCGGCTCGCCGGCGCCGAGCGCGCCGCGTTCGACGATTGGTCGTGGGGCCGACAGCTCGCGGACCTGTTGGGCGAGCACAGAATCCGTGCCTCCGTCGACGACTGGCTCGCCGTGCTCACCCCGCTTGCCCCACGCCAGTATTCGATCTCGTCGTCGCCACTGGAGGATCCCGGCGAGGTGCAGTTGACGGTGTCGGCGGTGCGCTACAACGTCCACGGGGTGCCTCGCCATGGGGTCTGCTCGACCTATCTCGCCGATCACGCCGCCGACGACGAGATCGGTGTGTGGGTCGCGCCGTCGGCGCATTTCGGTCCGCCGGCGGAATCGGACACGCCGATGATCATGGTGGGACCGGGCACCGGCATCGCGCCCTTCCGCGGGTTCCTCCGGGAGCGTCGCGCACTGGGCCACACCGGAAAGAACTGGCTGTTCTTCGGTGAGCAACACGCGGCCACCGACTTCTACTATCGGGACGAGATCGAGGGCTTTCACGCCGACGGCCTCCTCACCGACCTCGACCTCGCGTTCTCCCGTGATCAGGACCGCAAGATCTATGTGCAGGACCGGATGATGGCCAAGGGAAAGCAGTTGTGGGAGTGGCTCAACAACGGTGCCCACTTCTACGTCTGCGGCGATCGGACCCGGATGGCCCGCGACGTCGACGCCGCCCTGACCGCCGTCGTCGCCCAACATGGAAAACTGTCCGGTCCCAGCGCACAGGCCTACGTCAAGGCCCTGTCCGCCGAGAAACGCTACGTCCGCGACGTCTACTGACCAGCTTCACCCGACCCAGCCCACCATCGACCCATCGAAGGACGGTTCCCACCATGAGCGATGCCAGCACACCGCGATTCCTGCAAGGCCGATTCCCGTTCACCGGCGACGGCTTCGACAGTCTCGCACCGATCGACGAGTCACTGACCCTCACGGTGTCCGACGGAAAGACGCTGCAGGCGGTCTACTTTCGCGGTGGTAACAGCAGCGACGAACTCGTCACCGTCGCACTGCTGCGCGGCGGTGTGCCGGTCCGGTACTTCCCGATCGGCGCGAAGGGCGCGACGCACGTCCCGCTGCGTCTGGTCGAGGATTTCGATGCCGGCGAGGTGGTGGAGTTGCACGTCACCGCGGACAAGAGCACCACCGGCACCCTGATCATCGACCTCGGTCTGGTCGAGTTCTGATGTTGGCCAACACTTCTCACCCACCACGGCCCGACCGCGCCTCGCTGGTGGTGATCGGCAACGGGATGGCCGGCGCCCGTGCACTCGAGGAGATCCTCGCACTCGGTGGCGCCGAACAGTTCGCCATCGTCGTCTTCGGCGACGAACCGTACGGCAACTACAACCGCATTCAGCTGTCCAATGTGCTGGCCGGGTCGGAGTCCCCGGACGGCATCTATCTCAACAGCCTGGCCTGGTACGACGACAACGACATCGAGTTGCGTGCCGGCGTCCGCGTGGTGCGCATCGACACGTTCGCGAAAAGGGTGTTCGCCGACGACGGTTCGATCGTCGCCTACGACAAACTGATCATCGCCACCGGCAGCCGGGCCTTCCTGCCACCCATCGACGGCCTCTGGGTCGACGACACCACGTTGGTGTCCGGGGTGTTCGGGTTTCGTACCCTCGACGACACCACCGCGATGATCGACTATGCGCCGGGCCGGGCGCGCGCCGCGATCGTCGGTGGCGGATTGCTCGGGCTGGAAGCCGCACGCGGACTTCAGAACCGGGGCGTGGCGGCCACGGTGATCCATTCCGGCCCGGTGCTGATGAACGCCCAACTCGACGAGACCGGCGGCGCGGTGTTGCGCCGCCGCATCGGCGACATCGGCATCGACGTGGTGACCGACAAGCGCACCACCACAGCATATTCCGACGAGCACCACACGATCACCGGCATCGGCTTCGCCGACGGTACGACCCTCGACTGCGACATGCTGGTGCTGTCCACCGGCATCCGCCCCAATGTGGGGCTGGCCCGGGGCGCCGGCCTTACCGTGGAGCGTGCCATCGTCACCGACGATCACATGCGCTCGATCGATGACGACGATGTCTATGTCGTCGGTGAATGTGCCCAGCATCGCGGCCAGGTGTACGGCCTGGTGGCCCCGTTGTGGGAGCAGGCGAAGATCCTCGCCGCACACCTGACCGGACATGACCGCACCGCCGCCTATCACGGTTCGCGGACGTCGACGAAGCTCAAGGTGGCCGGTGTCGACGTCGCGCAGATGGGCGTCAAGCACCCGGAGCATCCGGACGACGAGTTCGTGCAGTTTTACGAGCCACGTCGCGGCGTGTACAAGACCGTCGTGATCCGCGACAACCGATTGATCGGCGCGACCCTCGTCGGCGACGTCAGCAAGGTGTCGTTTCTGTTGCAGGCCTTCGATCAACGTACGCCGCTTCCGGATGAGCGGGTGTCGCTGATGTTCGATCTCGGCACCCCCGACGCGGACACCGGAGTCGCCGAACTCGCCGACGACGCGCAGGTGTGCAACTGCAACGGCGTCGACAAGGCGACCATCGTCGGGTGCGTGTCGGCCGGCACCACCTCGGTGGCCGGTGTGATGGCGCAGACCCGCGCCGGGAAGGGGTGCGGGTCGTGTAAGTCGTTGGTGTCCCAGATCGTCGAGTGGGCCGCCGGTGACGCCGTCACCGAGGATCCGTCGGCGAACTGGTATGTGCCGTGCATCCCCTACGAGAAGCCGGAACTGATGCGGCTGATCCGTGAACTGCGGTTGCATTCGGTCACATCGGTGTTCGCCGCCCTCGCGCCCGACGGCGCCGAGGACGCCAACTCCAAGATGGCGTTGTCGTCGTTGCTGGAGATGATGTGGGGCGCCGAGTTCGTCGACGAACGCGCCGAACGTTTCATCAACGACCGCGTGCACGCGAACATCCAGCGCGACGGCACGTTCTCGGTGGTCCCGCAGATGAAGGGTGGGGTCACCAGCGTCGACCAGCTGCGCACCATCGCCGACGTCGCCGAGAAGTACGACGTCCCGATGATCAAACTCACCGGCGGACAACGCATCGATCTCCTTGGCATCCGCAAGGAGGATCTACCCAAGGTGTGGGCCGATCTGGACATGCCGTCCGGATACGCCTACGGCAAGAGTTTCCGCACCGTGAAAACCTGTGTGGGCATGGACTTCTGCCGCTTCGGCGTCGGCGACTCCACCGCGCTGGGTATCGCCCTGGAAACCCGCTTCCAGGGGATCGCCGGACCGGCAAAGATGAAACTCGCGGTCACCGGCTGCCCCCGCAACTGCGCCGAGGCACTGTGCAAGGACCTCGGCGTGGTGGCCATCGACGGCGGCCGCTGGGAGATCTACGTCGGCGGCGCGGCGGGTGCGCACATCCGCAAGGGTGATCTGCTCGCGACCGTCGACACCCCCGAGGAGGTGATCACGCTGACCGGACGATTCCTGCAGTTCTACCGCGAGAACGCGAAATGGCTGGAACGCACCTACGCGTGGGTGCCGCGGTACGGCATCGAACGAATCCGGGCCGCCGTCGTCGACGACGACGATGGTATTGCCGCCGAACTGGATTCGCGCATGCAGGAATCCGTGGACGCCTACCGGGATCCGTGGCTCGACGGCAGAGACCCGGTCACCCCGGGCCAATTCCGTTCGGCGCTACCGCTTCTGCCGCTACCGCAGGTGCCGGTCCGATGACCGAACATGCCGTCGCGAGACTCGACGAGATCCCGCCCGGCGAGGGACGCGCCTTCGGGGTCGGCGACCGTCAGATCGCGGTGTTCCGGCTGCGTGACGACACGCTGCGTGCCCTCGACGCCGTGTGCCCCCATCGGGGCGGTCCCCTGGCCGACGGACTCCTCGACGCGCGGGTCGTGGTGTGCCCGTTGCACAATCACACCTTCGACCTGTGCAGTGGAGCGGAGATGGCCTTCGGCGGGTATGCGACGACGTCGTATGCGGTGCGGGTCGACGAGACGGGTACGGTGCACGTCGACGTCGGGTGAGGTGGGCTGCGGCTCACCTACTGCGATGCGGTGAACGCCCCGTGAAAGGTCATCGGCACGTGATGCTCGAGTGTGGCCGTGGCCACCGGCCCGCGGCCCGGATCATCGGCCGGCAGCACCAGCAGGCGGGAACGCCGCAGGGCCGGAACATGTTCGAGGCTCAGCAGCCATCCCTGCCCCTCGGCCCCGTCGGCGTCGGGGTCGGCGGCGAACAACGGCTCACACACCGTCGCGCCGTCGTCGACGGTGTAGCGGCCCGATCGCCCGCTCCGGTGATCGATGGTCACGATCGAGTCCGGCTCCCCACCGGTCCGGGACGCCTCGGCCACATAGGAGTACCGATGCTCCCTGGTGGCGCGACGAGGGTCGAGTTGGGGGAACTCGCATCCGTTCTCGTGCACCGTCTCTCGTGTCGCGGTGGCCCGTCGGCGGTCGATGCGGAGCCTGGTCAGCGTTCCGCCGAACGCCGATCCCATGTTGCCGCGATAGTCACGCAGGTACTTGTTCCATCCGGACCATCCGTCTTCGAACTCGTGGGTGACGATCTCGGCGATGACCTCGTCGCCGCTGTCGTAGGCGTTGGTGACGTGGAAGTTGAACATCGCGTCGCACTCGATCGTCGTGGGTGCGGCCCCGTCGCGGGGGACGAGGACGATGGTGGTGCCACGTTGCGGTTGATAGGACAGCGCATCGTCGAACGGCCGCAGTCCTAGTGCGACGGGGATCGGTCGTCGGACCACCAGTGGCCCCAGGATGAAGACCATGTGCCGCTCGGTGAGCGCGAAGTCGTGGACGAATCCGAGGGTGCGGATCGGGACGGTCCGGACCGGGAACATCTGACCGCGGACCAGCCGATAGCAGCGGATCACCGGGCGCGGGAAGAAGTCCAGTCCGAAGTTGAAGACCTCGCCCGTCGTCGGATCGACCTTCAGGTGGGCGGAGAAGGCTCCGAGCCGCTTGAGCGCTCCGCCGAACGACTCCGTGCCGAAGGTCTCGAGGGTGTCCGGATCGAGGTGATGCGGGCGTCCGCCCTCCCAGAGCGAGTACAGCGCGTCGTCATGGACCAGCACGCTGGTGTTCGACGTGTTGCACGGGAAGCGCAGTGCGTTGGCGAGCGGACCACCCGCCCGCTGGGTGCAGAAACCCCGTGGCGGCGCGCCGGTTTCGTTGGTGTGATGGTAGGCACGGGTGCGGACGTAGCGATTGCGATAGTGCACGCCGGAGGGCGTGAGGGCGATTCGCGAGACCATCCCGTCGCCGTCGAAGATGTGTCCCATGGGATGTCCGCCGACGTCGAGCCGGCCGGGGCCGATCCGATAGAGGACCCCGCGCAGCGTCTCGGGGATCACACCGTCGATCTCGCGCACCTGATAGTCGCGCTCCACGCGCTGAGCGTCCCAGGGCGACTCGCCGGTGTCGGTGCGGGGCTCGGCGTGAAGTGAGTCGGTCATGGTTGAAGCATCGCATACTTGAGACAGTATTGGACAGTGTGTCTCAGATCGGCTCGCTAAGATTCTCCCCATGCCACAGAACGACCGGGTCACGGGCGCGGCGCGCGCAGTCATTCGGCGCGTCGGTGTGGGTGCACTGACACTCGCCGCCGTCGCCAAGGAGTCCGGGCTGAGTCGCGCCACGGTCTACCGCCGCTTCGCGTCTCGCGATCAGTTGATCTCCGCGCTGATCGACGCCGAACTCGATGCGCTGGAGAGTGTTCTCCTGACCCGTCTGCGCTTCGCCGACGAACCACGCGAGACCGTTCACATGCTGGTGCGCGAGGTCCTCGACTTCAACGCCACCAACGAGATCGTCCAGGCCGTCCTGCGCTTCGACGGGGCGGCCCTGACGCCGTGGATGATCCGCACTCCCGATCACCGGACCATCGTCGACATCGTCACCGACCGCTCGCTGGCACATGTGGAGGGCTCGGAACTCGCCGGCCACCTGCAGCCCGATCCGCGGACGGCGATGGAGTTCATGGTCAGCGTGACCTTCGCGGAGTTGCTGTCGCCGGGCCGGTTTCTGACGCACGCGGCGATCGCCGCCTATGTCACCGATGCGGTGTGTCCGCGGCCACCGGAGTGAATGGTGCCCCTCACGACTCCATCAACCCGGCGGCGACCGTGGCCCCCAACTCCCAACACTTCTCGAGGTCGTCCTTGCCGGGCTTCTCCGACACGACGACGTAGTCGGCGGCCTTGGTCCAGCCGAGACCCGCGGTGATCCGGTCGATCGCGTTCACCGCACCCTCGGTCCCCTCGTTCCCGTGCAGGTACGCGCCGAACGGACGGCCCCGCGTCGAGTCGAGGATCTGGTAGTAGGCGACATCGAAGGCGTGCTTCAGCGCACCGCTGAGGTATCCGAGATTGGCGGGTGTGCCGAGCAGATATCCGTCAGCCTCGAGGAAGTCACTCGCCGACACCGACAGCGCGGCCCGGCGCACGACCTCGACGCCCTCGATCTCGGGGTCGGTGGCGCCGGAGATCACCGCCTCGAACATCGCCTGACAATGCGGGGACGGCGTGTGATGAACGATGAGCAGACGACTCATGCCGAACGCTCCTCGGGCGACTCACGGAACTGTGCGACAGCACGTTTCATCATCTGCCGCGCCCGACTGCGGTCGCCCGCGTAGTCGTACGCGCGGGCGATGCGGTAGGTGTTGCGCCAGTTCTCCGGGTCGGCTTCCCACTCCGTCTTCACCTGTGCGAAAAGGTCGTCGGCGGCGTCGCGTTCGATCCGGCCCGACGGACGCCGCGGCAGATCGGAGACATCGAGTTCACGACCCTCCTCCGCCATGATCCGCGCGAGTTTCTGATGCTCGATGCCGGCGCGCAGGGTCGCGACGATCATCCAGATCCCGAGGAACGGCAGGATGAGCACGCCGATGCCGATACCGATGCCGGCGGCGGTGCCGCTGGAGATCAAGTCGATGCCCCGCTGCCCGAGCAGCACGAAGTACACGCACATGGCGATGACGAGGAACGCGATCATCCACACGATCGGCCGGGCGTCGCGGTTGCGTTGCTTGCGGGGTTTGCTGTCGGAGGCCATCTCTGCGGTCATCCGGTCTAGAGGTCTATCAGGGCGTCGAGGCCGACGGTGAGTCCGGGTCGGTCGGCGACGTTGCGGACACCGAGGAGGACACCCGGAACGAAGGAGGTGCGGTCGAGCGAATCGTGGCGGATGGTCAGCGTCTCCCCCTGCGTGCCCAGCAGCACCTCCTGATGGGCGACCAATCCGGCCAGACGCACCGAGTGCACCCGCACCCCGTCGACGACGGCGCCGCGTGCACCGTCGAGTTCGCTGGTGGTGGCGTCGGGGCTGACGCCGACTCCGGCGGCCTCTCGGGCCTCGGCGATCAGCGACGCAGTGCGGAATGCGGTGCCCGACGGCGCGTCGGCCTTCGCCGGATGATGCAGTTCGATCACCTCGACGGAGTCGAAGAAGCGGGCGGCCTGCTGCGCGAACCGCATGCACAGTACGGCTCCGATGGCGAAGTTCGGGGCGATGAGCACACCCACGTCCGGGGCCGCCGACAGCCACTCCCGCACCTGCGCGAGTCGCTCCTCGGTGAAGCCGGTGGTACCGACGACCGCATGGATTCCGTTGTCGATCAGGAACTTCAGGTTGTTCATCACGACGTCGGGGTGGGTGAAGTCGACCACGACCTGGGTGCCGGACTCGACGAACAGCGCCGGGTCGTCACCCTTGTCGACCCCTGCGCTGAACGTGAGATCGGGGGCCTCCTCGACACCGGCCACGATCGCCTTGCCCACCTTGCCGTTGGAGCCGAACACGCCAACCTTGATGCCGTCTGTCATGCCGGCCTTTCGTCGTGGCTGGGCTGCCCAGCCGGTCGAAGCTTGTCGGCGTCAAGTCTATGCAGTCGGCGTGATCGCCGAATTCTGCCCTGGCGGGCACGATCGCGGTCCGCGAACCGCGCCGGGGCGCCGTCAGCGTCGAGGTGAGCGCCGTCAGCGTCGAGGTGAGCGCCGTCAGCGTCGAGGTGAGCGCTGTCAGTGTCGAGGTGAGCGCTGTCAGTGTCGAGGTGAGCGCTGTCAGTGGGGTTACTGGACCACGTGCTGCCTCGTTCCACGCTGCTTGCCCATTTCTAGACATTCTCGAAGTAGAGTGTCGGCGAAAGCCCAGGTCGCGAAGTGATGCGTACTCGTCGAATGTCTGGAAATGGCAAGCGGGAGTCAGAAGATGGGCGCGTCCCCCCGTTGGTGGTCGAACACCAGCGATGTGGTGGTGCCGGCCACCTCGCGACGGGAGTTGAGCATCTCGACGAACCTCCGCAGGGTCTCGGTGTCCGCGGTCGCGACGTGCAGCAGGTAGTCGTCGGTGCCGGCGAGGAAGAAGACGTCGATCACCTCGTCGTGGCCGGTGATCTCGGCGACGAACTGCCGGATCTGACCTCGTGCGTCGGACTGCAGGCTCACCGCCACCATCGCCCGGAGCGGACGTCCCACGGCTGCGGGATCGACGTCGGCGAAGAACCCGCGGATCACGCCCAGGTCCAGCAACCGACGTACTCGTCCGTGGCAGGTCGACGCCGCGATTCCCACCCGTGCGGCGAGGTCACTGTTGGTGATGCGGGCGTCGGACTGCAGATGTCGCAGCAACCGGCGATCGATGTCGTCGAGTTGCGGCCGAACATCCTTCACCTGAGTGGGCATCTCACACCTCCGTGTCGATTCATCTTCGCCAGAATAGCCAGATAGAGAATCATCGTCATATCTATTGCTCTGTTTCCGCAGTTACTTCACTCTTGAGGCACGTTCATCGAGGAACATTCATCCACCACCTTTTCCTCGCCACACTTCCGACGAACCTTCAGGAGCATCAGATGCGCATCGGCATTCCCACCGAGATCAAGAACCACGAGTACCGCGTCGCGGCCACCCCGGCCGGGGTCGCCGAACTGACCCACCGCGGCCACGAGGTGGTCATCGAGGCCGGAGCGGGCGTGGGGTCGGCCATCTCCGACGCCGACTTCAAGGAGGCCGGCGCACAGATCCTGTCCACCGCCGACGAGGTGTGGGAGCAGGCCGAGATGATCCTCAAGGTCAAGGAGCCCATCGCGGCCGAGTACCACCGCATGCGCAAGGGCCAGACCCTGTTCACCTACCTGCACCTCGCCGCGAGCCGCGAATGCACCGACGCCCTCCTCGCGTCGGGCACCACGTCGATCGCATATGAGACCGTTCGCGGCGCCGACGGTTCGCTGCCGCTGCTCGCCCCGATGAGCGAGGTCGCCGGACGACTCGCGCCGCAGGTCGGCGCCTACCACCTGATGCGTTCCGAAGGCGGGCGCGGCGCACTGATGGGCGGCGTGCCCGGGACCGAACCCGCCGACGTCGTCGTCATCGGCGGCGGTGTCAGCGGCGTCAACGCCGCGACCATCGCGATGGGCATGGGTGCCCAGGTCACCGTCTTCGACCTCGACATCACCAAGCTGCGCGCCATCGACGCGCGGTTCGGCGGCCGGGTGCACACCCGCTACAGCACGACCCTCGCACTGTCGGAGGCCATCCGCGAGGCCGACCTCGTCATCGGCGCCGTCCTCGTCCCCGGCGCCAAGGCCCCGGTGCTCGTGCCGAACAGCCTTGTCGCCCAGATGAAGCCGGGTTCGGTGCTGGTCGACATCGCCATCGATCAGGGCGGCTGCTTCGAAGATTCCCGTCCCACCACCCACGACGACCCGACGTTCACCGTGCACGACAGCGTGTTCTACTGCGTCGCCAACATGCCGGGCACCGTCGCCCGCACCTCCACGCAGGCGCTCACCGGTGCCACCCTGCCGTATGTGCTGCGCCTGGCCGATCTCGGCTGGGAGGCCGCCCTCGCCCAGAGCCCGGCCCTCGCGGCGGGTCTGAGCACCCATGCAGGTGAGCTCTACACCCCCGAGGTCGGCGAGGCCCTCGGCCTTCCGGTGGTCGCGAATCCGTTCGCCACCAACTGAATCCCCGACGAAGCCGGGCCGCGTCGATCTCCGACCGGTCCGGCTTCGACGTGTCGGATGTCCGCCGACACCTGGCTACAACGCCTCCAGCGCGTTTGATGCCACCACCACACCGAGGACGATGAGCACGGTTCCCACGATCACCGAGTTGTGGCGGGTCACCCACTCGTCGATGCGGGCCAGGGCGGGCTCGGCTCGCGTCCCGGCGATCGTCGTGACCACCGTGGGAGCCGCGATCGCCAGACTGCCGACCACCACGAACACCGCGAGCGCCACGGCCTGCGCGCCGACGTCGGCGGTCGCCTCGGCGATCGCGGCCGACGCAGACACCGTGATCAGCAGGTTCTTCGGATTCGCCGCGGCCATACCGACGCCGAGCGCACCGGCCTTGGCCACGCCGATGGTCTCGACCATCGCATACCAGCCGGGCACCTCGGACTTCTCCGCACCGCGCCAGGCGCCGTACCACTTTCGGACTCCGAGCCACAGCAACAGCAGGCCGACGATCAGCCCGATCACCGCCACCGCCGGGCGCCTTCCACCGGACAGCGAGAACACATCGGCCACGGCGATCAGAACGACGAGCGTGACGATCAGCCCGACGAGCCATCCGCCGAGGAACGACCACCCGATGATCGGCGTCCGTTTGATCACCAGCGCCATGCTGACCATGACCAGCGGGACCGATGCCATCAACAGGGCGACGGCGATCGGTAGGACGTCGAGGACGGCGTTGGTCATCCGGTCAACCTAGCCGAACCGCTACGGCCGGCGTCGTTGTGTCGCGACGAGTTCGTGCGCTCCGTAGCTGTTGTCGTCGGGATTGAGCGTCACCCCGGCGCGACCAACTCGTCGATGCGGTCGAGGACATCGTCGTCGAGGCGGACCTCGGTGGCCGGTAGATACGATTCCAGCTGTTGCATCGTGCGCGGTCCGACGATCGCCGACGTGACGCCGGGATGGCGGATGACGAATGCGATGGCGAGCTCGATCATCGTCAGCCCCGCCGAATCGGCCACACCGGCAAGCTCTTCCACGATGTCCAGCTTGCCCTGATTGTCCGGGCGGGACATGTCGAAACGCGCCCCCGGCCGCGCCTTCGACACCGGTGCGGCATTCGCGTTCTTGCGGAAGCGGCCGGACAGCCATCCGCCGGACAGCGGACTGTAGGTGAGGATGCCCATTCCGTGCCGACGTGCGGTGGGCAGGACATCCTCCTCGATTCCGCGAACCAGGATCGAGTACGGCGGCTGTTCGGTGACGAACCGCGACAGGTTGCGGTCTCGTGCCGCCCACTGCGCCTCGACGATCTGGCTGCCGGAGTACGACGACGACCCGATCATCCGGATCTTGCCCTGCGCGACGAGATCGGTGAGGGCACCGAGGGTTTCGGTGACGTCGGTGTCGGGGTCGGGGCGATGCACCTGGTAGAGGTCGATGTAGTCGGTCTGCAGGCGCCGCAACGATTCCTTGACCTCACGGAAGATCCACTTGCGTGAGCCGCCACGGGCGTTGGGGTTCTCGCCCATCGGCATGTAGAACTTGGTGGCCAGCACGACGTCGTCGCGGCGACCTGCCAGTGCCGTGCCGACGATGCGTTTGGACTCCCCCGCCGAGTACACGTCGGCGGTGTCGATGAAGTTGACCCCGGCGTCGAGGGCTCGGTGGATGATCGCGACGCTGTCGTCGACGTCGTCATTGCCCCACGGCCCGAACATCATCGCGCCCAGACACAGCGGGCTGACACGTACACCGGTGCGCCCGAGCGGGCGGTACTCCATCGTCATGGATTCACGGTAGGCGCGGAGTCGTCGCCGTGGGAGGTACTGGCGTTACCCCGCGCTCAGAATTCCAGTGCGAGGGTCCGTGGCTGCTGTCCATGCGCATAGCGTCGTTCGGTGATGTCGCCGTGTCCGTCGTGTCCGATGCGCACGACGGTGCTTGCACGCGTGCCGTAGTCGCCGGTGTCGATGAACATCGGCGACAGCGCACGTTCCTGCTTGCGGGACACACCGGTGTGCGGGAGTGCCGCATCGTCGGCAATCGTGGTGTCATGCAACAGATCCAGCAGCACGTAGGGTTCGGCGTCGAGATGGGTTCCCAGTGCGGTCACTCCGCGGGTGACCTTGGGCCAGGGCTCGTCGAGCAGACCGTTGGACAATCCGTGCACGCCCGGCTCCACTCGGCGCAGCTGTGGCTCGGGATGGTTTGTCGCCCAATATGTGTCGGTCCCGTCATCGACGATCAGGTTGACCGGGGCGTAGTCGGTCGCGCTCTCGACGAGTTCATCGGCCGACGCGCGCGCCGACTCACCGGAGGTCAGGAACTCGACGGGCAGCGTCCCGCGTGACCGTTTGTCCGGCATCGGTTGCGCGACGCCGTCGCGGACGTTGGTCACCGCGGCCAGGCGCCGGGTGCCGACGGTCGACACCCCCATCCAGGTCCCGCCGGCCTGCAGGTCACGTCCGCCGATGATCGGCAGATCCGGCCAGGCGTGCACCGGTTCGGTACTGCGCGAGAAGAATTCGTCGCGGTTGGCCGCGAGGATCAGCCGGTGGCGTGGGGATGCGTCGACGGCGAACAGGATCAAGCACACGCCGTCGAGGCTACCTGGCTTCCCGGTCGATCCGTCTTCTGCCGCCGGCCGAGGTTGCCCTCCGCCAATCGAACCACCGCATCCCACAACTCCAGGTGGCCCTTCCGCCGGTCGAGGAGCGAGGAGCCCCCAGGGCGACGAGCCTCGAGACCACGCAACACGAAGCTGGAAGCCGATCACAGCGCAGGTTGCGGAGGAGCGACGACCACCGACAAAACTGATCGGCGCCGAATCGGTTGGGGGTGAACGCCGTCAGCGTCGGCAGATCTGTGTTCGGTTGGCGTTTACCATGTTTCGCTGTCGGGTTGCGGAGGTCTCGACACGGCTCGCCGCTTGCGCTCCTCACCGGCTCGACCAGGCTCGACCACCGGGGGCCAGCGAGTGGCCAGCGGGGTAAGGCTCGACCGGCGGATCATCGGTCACCGGTCGGTGCCGGCTCCCCAGTCCTCCACCGGCGCGTACTGCGCGACATTGCCCATCCGGCGCTGCACCGAGGAGATCTCGCGGACCGCCTGGGCCAGCAGGCTTCGGTCCAGGGGCGAGAGGCGGCGCATCGTGATGATGTCGGACGGATCTTCGCGTCGTTCGATCTGTTCGAGCTGATACCTCAGCCGAATCCGTTGCAGCACATCGAAGACCTCGACGAGGGTGGCGGCGGCGTCGGTGCCGAGCACCTCCGATTCGCCGGCATCGCGTAACCGGGACGGGGTGTCGAGTTCCACGGAGCCGACCGCGAGGGCACCCCAGCGGGCGATGTTGACGAGCGGGGTCAGTGCGTGGCGTTTGATGTCGACGGTGTCGGTCCGGCGGACGAGGACATCGCGCATGGATCGTAGCCGCGCCGGTGTCGCCAGAGCCTCGGCGAGCAGCATCCGCAGGGTCGACGGATGCGATCGCAGGTCACCGAAGACCTCTGCGACCGCGGTCAGACCGGGATCACCCCAGATCGGCCGGGCGTCGAGAAGCAGCGAGGTGAAGATCATCCCCTTGTTCTCGGTGGGCGCATCCAGCCAGGTGCGGGCGGCAGCACGCCATTGACCGTGAGTGCGGGTGAACAGTGGCATCGACGCGATGGCGCCGTTGGTGTCGACCACCAGTCCCGCGCCGCGCAGGATGGTGTCGACCTCGGCGAATGCGGCTCGGTACGAGTCGATCTCGGCCGCTTCGAGCTCATCGCTCAAGGAGACCGCGCTGTCCACGTCGGAACTCAGGACCGGTTCACGGCGGGCATTGCTGCCCAGCGACAGCCAGGTCATGGCAGCCGGATCCAGGTGGGGCGTCGTGGCCAGCACCAATTCGATCGCCCGTCGCACCACGGCGTCGTGGACCAGCGAGAGCACCCGGGTGATCTCCGCCGCGGGCTGTCCACCGCGCACGAGATCGCCCACCAGATATGGCATCCGCCGCGCCCGTTCCTGCAATTCGGTCACCGTCGCGGCGTCGGCCACCTGTCGGCGCAGGGTCATGCTCGGACCCGCCGGAACGGCAACGAAGTCGGTGGGCACCACCACCCCGCGGAGTTCACCGTCGAGCCCCGTCACGGGCACACAGCCGAGCCCACGTTCGACGATGAGCGTGAGCACATCGGAGGCCGGGGCGTCGGCGCGGACGGTGACGGCGGGAAAACTCATGACCTCACCCACCGGGGTGTTCGCCGTGCGGCCCGCCGCGACCACGCGCACGCGGATGTCACGGTCGGTGAGCACGCCGAAACGTCCATCCGGATGCGGGATCACCACGTGCGGCTGGCCGGTTGCGGTCATCCGCTCGGCGGCGGCAACCACGGTCTCGTCGGCCGATGCGACTGCGGGGACCGTGACGATCAACTCCTCGACCGTTCCGTGCCCGGGGGTTGGGCTCACCACGCGCCGACGGGTCGAGGACAGTTGCCCCGCCAGGAATCTCGCACCCGCAAGTCCCGAGAACAGCGGGCGCACAGCATCTTCGGGTATCCGGCAGACCCGAACGGGCCCGACCGCGACGGCGATCGGTCCCTGACGTTCTCGCGTCAGCAACGAGGAGTATCCAAAAATCCCTCCCGGGCCGAGGATTTCGTCAGGTCCGTCGGCGGAGGGCTCCGGATGGTTGAAGATCTCGACCTGTCCGGCGAGCACCACCCAGAGCAGATGCGTGGACGTCACGAAGCCGTTGACGATCTGCGCACCCGATTCGAACGAGGCGACGGTGGCCCGGGAGGCGATACTCACGAGTTCGGCGTCGGAGAGTGAGTCCAGCGGTGGGTGCGATCCCAGCGCCGCCGCGAGATCGTCCACACCCCATCCTTTCGTCTCGGTCGCGTTCCGAATCAGGATAGGTCACAACATCATCGGCCGGGCGCACCCGGAATGTCGGAAATGTCGCCGCCGGTAACGTGACCTCGCCTGATCGTAATGATCGGGCAACATCGGTTCCCTACTTTCGGTTGGGCGTGTGCCCCGTTGTCGGCGAACCGGCGACGAAGAGCACACCCGACGGACAGCGTCCACGCACGTCCGCACCCGCACGCCCGGTCACCCCGACGGCATGTGTACAGAACGAGTGCCTCACGCACACGTGAGGACCGCAGACCACGAGGACATCGATGACGGAAACCACCACGACTCCCCACGCCCATCTCGCCGCCGAACAGGTCGGCTACAAACAGGAACTCGGCCGACGCCACGTCCAGATGATCGCCATCGGGGGTGCGATCGGAACCGGTCTATTCCTGGGGTCGGCGACTCGCCTGCATTCCGTCGGCCCGGCACTGCTGTTCAGCTACGCGTTCGCCGGACTCGTCGCCTACTTCCTCATGCGGGCCCTCGGCGAGTTGGTGTTGCATCGTTCGACGAGCGGCGCCTTCGTCTCCTACATGCGTGAATTCTTCGGCGAGAAGGCCGCATACGTCACCGGCTGGATGTACTGGCTGAACTGGGCGCTGACCGGAATCGCCGAATTGTCCGCCGTCGGCGTGTACATGAAGTTCTGGTTTCCCGGGTTGCCGAACGCGGTGAGCGCGCTGATCGCCCTGGTGGTGGTCCTGGCCATCAACCTGCTCTCGGCAAAGGCCTTCGGCGAGTTCGAGTTCTGGGCCTCCATCCTCAAGGTGGGCGCCATCGTCCTGTTCCTCGTCGTCGGTGTGGTCGTGGTGGTCGGCGGCATCCATGTCGGCACCACGCAGGCGGGAATCTCCAATCTGTGGTCCAATGGCGGCTTCTGGCCGACCGCGGATCCGTATGCCTGGTACGGCCCGATCCTGGTGCTGTCCGGCGTCGTGTTCGCCTACGCCGCCATCGAACTCGTCGGTGTCGCGGCCGGCGAGATGCAGAATCCCGAACGCGAGGTCCCCAAGGCCGTCAACGCCGTCATCTTCCGCATCGGCGTGTTCTACTGCGGTTCGATCCTGCTGCTCGCCTGCATGCTGCCCACCTCGGAGTACGGCACCAACGCCGCCGGCGACGTCGAGAGTCCGTTCGTGACCGTGTTCTCCCGGCTCGGCATGGGCTGGATGGGCGGCGTGATCAACGCCGTGCTCATCGTCGCCGCCATGAGCTCGCTGAACTCGGGCCTCTACTCCACCGGCCGCGTGCTGCGCAGCCTCGGAATGTCCAAGCAGGCACCGGAAATGATGACCCGGATGAGCGGCTCGGGCGTACCGTGGATCGGCATCGGCGTGACCGCCATCGTCTACTGCCTCGGTGTCATCCTGAACATCCTGATGCCCGGCGAGGCCTTCGACATCGCTTTGGAGGCGGCGTCGCTGGGCATCGTGTTCACCTGGGGCACCATCTTCGCGTGTCAGCTTCGACTGCGGCAGTTGGTCAATCGCGGTGTGATCCCGAAGAGTCCGTTCCAGGCGCCCGGCTATCCGTACACCTCGATCTTCGGGCTGGTCTTCCTCGTCGGGGTCGTCGTCGCTCTGGCGATCTCCGGGTGGCTCGCCTCGCCGAATCTCGGTGAGAAGACCGACTTCTGGGTCGTCGTCGGCGGTATCCCGCTCATCGCGGCGGCCATGATCGGCGGCTGGTACCTCATCCGGGGCAACGTCACCGATCACACCGACGGCAAGTTGGGGCCGGCCTGGACGGGCACGAAGTCCGACTGAGGTCCCGTTCGCGCGGGTCGAGTCTGCTCGTGCGGGTCCTCTCGGCTCACTCAGGCCGTCGATGACCCGCGCGAGCGACGGGGACCGCGCGAGCGACCCCGGCTCGCGCGAGCCGGCACCGACGCAGGAACCCACCCACGCAGAGAAACACCGCGGCCCCCGACCAATCGGTCGGGGGCCGCGGTGCGTCTGGGAGGCAGATCAGGCGTCGGCGGTCGCCTTCTCGGCGGGGGCCTCGGACTTGGCGTCCTCGTCCACCGGCACCAGGCTGATCTTGCCGCGCTCGTCGATATCGGCGATCTCTACACGCAGCTTCGATCCGACGTTCACGACGTCTTCGACCTTGTTGATGCGCTTGCCCTTACCGAGCTTGGAGATGTGCACCAGGCCGTCGCGACCCGGCAGCAGCGACACGAACGCACCGAATGCGGTGGTCTTGACGACGGTGCCGAGGAACCGCTCGCCCACCTTCGGCAGCTGCGGGTTGGCGATGGCGTTGACCTTGTCGATCGCGGCCTGCGCCGACTCGCCGTCGGAGGCGCCGATGAACACGGTGCCGTCGTCCTCGATGGAGATGTTGGCGCCGGTGTCCTCGGTGATGCCGTTGATGGTCTTGCCCTTGGGGCCGATCAGCTCACCGATCTTGTCCATCGGGATCTTGATGGTGGTGATCCGCGGGGCGTACGGGCTCATCTCGTCGGGCTCGTCGATCGCCTCGGCCATCACGTCCAGGATCGTCAGACGCGCATCCTTGGCCTGGCTCAGCGCACCGGCCAGCACCTGGCTGGGGATGCCGTCGAGCTTGGTGTCGAGCTGCAGGGCGGTGACGAAGTCCTTGGTGCCGGCGACCTTGAAGTCCATGTCGCCGAAGGCATCTTCGGCGCCGAGGATGTCGGTCAGTGCGACATAACGGGTTTCGCCGTCAACGGTGTCGGACACCAGACCCATGGCGATGCCGGCAACCGGGGCGCGAAGCGGCACACCGGCATTCAACAGCGACATGGTGGAGGCGCACACCGACCCCATCGAGGTGGAACCGTTGGAGCCCAACGCCTCGGAGACCTGACGGATGGCGTACGGGAACTCCTCGACGCTCGGGATGACCGGCACCAGGGCACGTTCGGCGAGCGCACCGTGGCCGATCTCACGACGCTTGGGCGACCCGACGCGACCGGTCTCACCGGTCGAATACGGCGGGAAGTTGTAGTGGTGCATGTAGCGCTTGGAGGTTTCCGGCGTCAGCGAGTCGATCTGCTGGGCCATCTTCACCATGTCGAGGGTGGTGACGCCCAGAATCTGGGTCTCGCCACGCTCGAACAGCGCGCTGCCGTGGGCGCGCGGGATGACCGCGACCTCCGCCGACAGCGACCGGATGTCGGTGATGCCGCGGCCGTCGATGCGGAAGTGGTCGGTCAGGATGCGCTGACGCACCAGCTTCTTGGTGACCGAGCGGTAGGCCGCGCCGATCTCCTTCTCGCGTCCCTCGAACTGATCGCCGAGCTGGTCGAGGATCTGCGCCTTGAGTTCGTCGGTCTTCTCGTCGCGTTCCTTCTTGCCGGCGATGGTGAGGATCTGGCTCAGCTGCTCGCTCGCGGCGGCGGAGACGGCGTCGAAGACGTCGGTCTCATACGGCGGGAAGAGCGGGAACTCGGCGGTCGCCTTGGCGGCGGCGTCGGCGAGCGACTTCTGTGCCTCGCAGAGACGGGCGATGAACGGCTTGGCGGCCTCGAGGCCCTCGGCGACGATCGACTCGGTCGGCGCCTGGGCGCCACCGGCGATGAGGTCGATGACGTTCTCGGTGGCCTCGGCCTCGACCATCATGATCGCGACGTCGGCGGTGTCGCCGGACCCACCCACGATGCGCCCGGCGACGACCATGTCGAACACGGCGCCCTCGAGCTGCTCCACGGTCGGGAAGGCGACCCACTGGCCGGCCTTGTTCTCCTCGGTGGGGATGAGCGCGACGCGCACACCGCCGACCGGGCCGGAGAACGGCAGTCCGGCGAGCTGGGTGGAGGCCGACGCGGCGTTGATAGCGACGACGTCGTAGAGGTCCTTCGGGTCGAGCGAGAGGATGGTGACGACCACCTGGATCTCGTTGCGCAGGCCGTCGACGAAGGACGGACGCAGCGGACGGTCGATCAGGCGGCAGGTGAGGATGGCGTCGGTGGACGGGCGGCCCTCGCGACGGAAGAACGAACCGGGGATACGCCCGGCGGCATACATCCGCTCCTCGACGTCGACGGTCAGCGGGAAGAAGTCGAAATGCTCCTTCGGGTGCTTGGACGCCGCAGTGGTCGACAGCAGCATGGTGTCGTCGTCGAGGTAGGCGGTCACCGAGCCGGCGGCCTGCAGCGCGAGGCGCCCGGTCTCGAATCGGATGGTGCGAGTACCGAAGCTGCCGTTGTCAATGACGGCAGTGGCCTCGGTGATGGCTTCGTCGTAGTCGTCGGCGAAGTCGTCGGTGGTGGTCACATCTGACATGTGGGGTGGTGATCCCTTCGTTGCGGCCGCGTCGTGCGGCCGTGGGGTGGCCGCGTCCGCGCGGCCTTCGTTATACGGCTGTGGGCCTGCCACGACGTGCACGCAGAACACCTGTCCTGTGAATCCCCGGATCGGGGTGCACGTGTGCATCAGCCCCGGAACTGCCGGGAAGAGAAATCGTCGGCGGGAGGCGATCGGCGCACTCGTTGCGCACCGCGTGTGCTCAGACGGCCTTCGATCGAAGCGGCCGGAAACTTCTGTCCTACGACCCATTCGTGCGGGTCACGTTCCGGCGGCCACTACCGAAAACCGATCTGGCTCGTCATCGCTTCCGTGCATCAGATGATCGTCACGGCAACATTCCGTCGGTCAGTTTATCACTGCCGATATGACGAACCGGCCACCTCCAGCGGAGATGACCGGTTCGCGGTATGTCAATGAAGCCTGGATGCGCTCAGCGACGCAGACCGAGGCGCTCGATCAGCGAGCGGTAACGGTTGATGTCGACCTTGGCGACGTACTTGAGCAGGCGGCGACGACGGCCGACCAGCAGCAGCAGACCACGACGGCTGTGGTGATCGTGCTTGTGGGTCTTGAGGTGCTCGGTGAGGTCGGTGATGCGCTTGGTCAGCAGCGCCACCTGGGCCTCGGGGGAACCGGTGTCGGTCTCGTGCAGGCCGTACTCGGTGAGGATGGTCTTCTTCTCGGCAGCGGTCAGCGCCATGGAATTACTCCTGTTTCTCAGTACCGCGTCAACTTCAGATCCTGCGAACCCGTCCACCCGGACGGTTCGTGGGCGGCGTGCCACCGCGGACTGCAGCAACGCCGAGAGACCAATTTACCAGCGGAGATGTGGTGCACCCAAATCGGTGGTCAGGACCCGTTCCACCACGGCATGTGGCGTGGCTCGGAGTAGAGCCACCAGATACCTGCGACCGCGATCACCCCGAGCGCGACACCGATCCCGATGGCCACCGCCAATGACGTTCCCACCGCACGACGGGGGGCGTCGCAATCCGTCGTAGACGACGCCGCACCCACGACACCGACCAGGACCGCGCACAGACCTGCCGCGAGAAGCACGAACACTCCCATGGTCGGCCTACCCACGCTGCCCGACATGGACTCGGCCCCGATTTGGGCCAAGCTCATCGCCACGCGCGTGGTCCACACGCAGACCGACACCGCGATCACCAGAAGTGCCGCCCCGCAGCCGGTCACGACGACCGAAGCAAATCGTCTGCCCATCGAGGCCAACACGCCGGCGACGATCACAGCGATACCGAGGGGCACCGTCACCCAACCGAGTGCGGGTAGCCCCGGCGTCAGCCGCTTCCGACTGAGTGGACGTGGCCCGAAGCCGGTGGGGTTGAAGACCTCGGCACCGACGTCCGACAGATCCACCCAGGTCATGAAACTCGCCACCACCGCGAGCACTCCGAGCACGAGGGAAAGAGCTCCGGAGATCCGGAGTCCGGTTGTCGATGTCAACTCAGTCCGTCTCCGCGCTGTCGGCCGCCAGCAGCACCCGCGTCTTGTCGACGTCGTCGGCGATGGCCTTGATCAGGCCGTCGATGCTGTCGAAGGGTTCCATCGGGCGGATGTGACTGACGAAGTCGACGGCGACGTGCTGGCCGTAGAGGTCGGCGCTGGTGTCGAGGACGAAGGCCTCCACGGTGCGGGTGCGCCCGGAGAAGGTCGGGTTGGTGCCCACCGACACGGCGGCCTGATACCGCTCCCCCGGCACGACCTGCCCGACGACGGGTCCGGCGCCGAGCACCGTGAACCACGCGGCGTACACACCGTCGGCGGGGATGGCGGCATGCATCGGCGGTGCGACATTGGCTGTCGGATAACCCAATTCGCGACCCCGGCCGTCACCGCGGACGACCACTCCCTCGACCCGGTGCGGCCGGCCGAGCGCCTCGGCGGCCCGCTCGACGTCGCCGGCGGCCACACAGGAGCGGATGTAGGTCGACGAGTAGGTCACCGCATGCTCGCCGAACAACGAGATCGCCTGCACCTCGAACCCGAACTTCGCACCGAGTTCGGCGAGTTTGGCGACGTCACCGGCGGCCTTCTTGCCGAAGGTGAAGTTCGCGCCGACCACCACGTCGGCGGCGTGCAGTCGTTCCACCAGGATGTCGTGGGCGAAGTCCTTGGGTGTGCGCGAGGCCAGTTCGGGTGTGAACGGCATGACACAGAACACGTCGATGCCCAGCTGCTCGGCCAGTTCGGCACGTCGGGTCAGCGTGGTCAGTTGCGGCGGGTGGTTGCCGGCGCGCACCACCTCGGCGGGATGCGGATCGAACGTCATCAGCACCGCGGGCACACCCCGGTCGTGCGCGGCCCGCGTCGCGGCACCGATCAACTCGGCATGACCACGATGGACACCGTCGAACACACCGATCGTCACCACGCAACGCCCCCAGTCCGCGGGCACATCGTCCAGACCTCGCCAACGCAACACGCCGACCAGACTACGGCGCGGCGGCGCACCAAACCAGCACCGCCGTCCCGAATGAACCCGACGTGACGCAGTCGTTCGACACCGGTGAACCGGACATGTCGATACCGGCGGCGCACCGGACGAGGTGCGGGCGTTCGCACCGTGAACCACACAGTGGGAGCGTCGGCGTCGCCGTTGGTGCGACGGCGACCTAAGCTTGCCGATATGCCCACCAAAGGAGCGTCCACGCCGCGCCGAGGCACCGGAGCCGAACAGGCGGTGACGGAGCTGTCGACGGTGACCCAGGACTATCTGAAGGTGATCTGGACTTCCCAGGAATGGGCGGAGGTCAAGGTCACCACGAAGCTGCTCGCCGACAAGATGGGCGTGTCGGCGTCCACCGCGTCGGAATCGATCCGCAAACTCGCCGATCAGGGCCTGGTGTCCCACGAACGCTACGGCGCGGTGACGCTCACCGAATCCGGTCGCACCGCAGCCGTTCTCATGGTCCGACGACATCGCCTGCTGGAGACCTTCCTGGTCCGCGAGCTCGGCTACGGCTGGGACGAGGTGCACGACGAGGCCGAGGTCCTCGAGCATGCGGTGTCCGACCGGCTGATGGCGCGACTCGACGCCAAGCTCGGTCATCCCAACCGCGACCCGCACGGTGATCCGATCCCGGCCGTCGACGGTTCGGTCCCGACCCCCGATGCCGATTCGCTCGCCGATCTCGACGTCGGCGCATCGGGAACCGTCGCACGGATCTCCGACGACGACCCGGAGATGCTGCGCTACTTCGACGAGGTCGGCGTGGCGCTCGACTGCCGGGTGACGGTGACCGGCAAACGACCGTTCGCCGGCACGATCTCGATTTCCATCGACGACGGCGACGCCCTGGACATCGGGGACATCGCGGCCCGCGCGATCTTCCTCGTGCCGACGCCCTGACCCCGGATCACCTCGTCGGACAGCCCAATTCGAATGCGAGGGTCAGTGGCGGCGATGGCTGTGGGCGGGTTCCGGCGCTCGGTTGGCGTGGCCTCGATACGCGGCGGCCTCGCTTCGCTCGGACGACGCTACTCGACCAGCGGGGAGGTGCGGCTCGAATGACAGGAAGGCTCGACGCCACTCGACCAGCGGGACGGCGACTCGACCCCACAAGCGACAGCCGCCACTCGATCAGGAACCGTTGATCGTGTCGACGATGGCCGGGATCGACACGACGAACCAGGCCACGAGCGCAACGGCCACCGCGCCGACCGCGATCACCACCAGCCACGCCAGAACGCGGACGATCGGCCCCCCGGAGCCCTGTCCGAGCAGGATTTTCACGAACTCGACGAACAGGTCGATGAGCCGTACGAGTGTCATCATCAGCGTGTCTCCGGTCGGTCTCAGGTCATTGTGACGTTGGCGAACGTCAGCACGGGCCAGCACACGATCGCTCCGAGGAAGGAGACGACCTTGTCGACCGGGTTGTCGATGTCGGCAAGATGCGCGGTGTGGGTCAAGGTCCACACAACGCCGATGATTCCGTAGGGGATGCCAATGAGGATGAGGGTTCCGAGGATCTCCGAGACCTTCATCTGGTGGTCGAGGATGCGGTTGATGGTCTTCATGTCACACCAGATCCTTTCCGGTGCGGATCCGATGTCGCAGGTCACCCATCCCCAGGTGGAATGCCCAGAATCGAAGTGGTTGCGGCAGAAAACGATTGGTGAAGCCGACGAACAGGAAGAGATTGTCGAAGCGCCGCTGATCGATGGGTCGCCACTGCAGCCCCATCCGCTCGCGGAACACCGGCGCGAGTGAGCCGATCGTCAGGAATCGCAAGAGACCCCGCAGGGGGTACCGCATCAGGGGGGTGACCATCTTCAGGTCGATCAACCGGTTGAGGAATTCTCGCTGCGTCTCGTCGTAGGCGATCCGCTCACACGCCACGTTCCAGAAGTGTTCGAAATCGGCGCGCGTGGCCGGCCACATGTCGTCGGGCACCTGCAGCGTGGTGCCGAGCGGGCGGGCACTCTGGTAGAACTCCTCGGCCTGCTCGGGGGTCATCTTTCCGAACAGCAGCTGGTGGGTGTCCTCGAAACCGATGAACAGACACGCCGCAACCCACATCTGCAGTTCCCGGTCGAAGGCGTTGTACTTCACCGGCGAGGATTCGGTGCTGCGCACGTGACGATGGGCCGAGTTCACCGCCTCGCGGTAGGCGGCGCGCTCCTCCTCGGTGCCGAGAATGGCCACGGCGAGGTACTGGGCGGTGGTGCGTAGGCGCTTCCACGGATGCACCATCAGCGCCCCGGATTCGACGCGGGATTCCATCACGCCGTAGCCCACTTCCGGCCATCCCAGTTGCATCGCGACGTTGGCGGCCGCACCGGCGGCCGCCCAGCCGTCGAGGGCCTCCTGAATCCGCTGCCCGGCGAGCTCCGCGCTGGTGGCACGCCGTGGGGTGGCGATGGAGATGCGGGTCTGTTCCGAGGTCAACCGCGGAACGGTGTTCTGCCAGTCCGGCAGGTACCGGCCGGTCGCCGGACGGCCGGGTTCGACGGCGCCCGGCCGGGCAACGGCCACCTCGGAGCCGTCACGGTCCGCGTCCCGACCTGCATCATCGCTGATTGCGTCACCGTGTCGCCGGTGCCGACCCATCGACCTCGTCATCTTCTGCCCCCGATCTGGATACGCACGTGATCAGAATAGCCGACAGCGCACGGCGACGTGACGTCGGTCATGAATGCCGAGGAGTCGGCGCATCTCACATGTGAACTGGCGTGTGCGGTGTCAGCGCAGCGTGGCCGGCCGCACCACCATCACCGAACTGGCCCGGCGGCCCTTCTCCTCGATGAGCGCGATCGCCTGTCCGGATGGGTCGACGGCGACGTGGATTCCGGTCAGGCCGATCGGCCGCAGCCACCGCCCCTGCGAGATGGATTCGGCCTCGTCGTCGTCGATGTCGCGCCGCGGGAACGACAGCAGGGCGGCCTCGTCGATCGTCAGCGACAGTCGTGGGTTCTCGGCGAGATCGTCGAGCGTGCGGGAGTGTTCGAGCGTGAACGGTCCCACCGCGGTGCGCCGCAGGGCGGTGAGATGCCCGCCCGCGCCCAGCGCCGCCCCGAGATCGCGTGCCAGCGAACGGATGTAGGTGCCGGCCGAACAGTCGACCTCGACGTCGAGGTCCAGGAACGTGCCTCCGGGATCGGCGTCATCGGCCGCGACGTCGACGCGGCGCCGGTCACGAATCTCGAAGCGCGACACCGTCACCGGACGCGCCTCGAGGTCGAAGTCGGCTCCGGTGCGCACCAGTGCGTGCGCACGACGGCCGTCGACCTTGATGGCACTGACCTTGGCGGGCACCTGTTGGATGTCGCCGGTGAGTTCGGCGACGGCGACATCGATCGCCTCGTCGGTGATCGCCTCGACCGGGCCGCGGGAGATGATCTGGCCCTCGCGGTCATCGGTGTCGGTGGCCGCGCCCAGCCGGATGGTGGCCGTGTAACTCTTGGTGGTCAGCGACAACAGCCCGAGAAGCTTTGTCGCCCTCTCGATTCCGACCACGAGCACACCGGTCGCCATCGGGTCGAGGGTGCCGGCGTGACCCACCCGGCGGGTGTTGAAGATCTTGCGGCACCGGGCGACGACGTCGTGGCTGGTGATTCCGGGGGTCTTGTCGACGATGAGCAGACCGGCGTTCTCGATCGATGCGTCGGCCATGTCAGACGTTCACGATCGTGGTGAGGATCAGGCCGCCCTCGACCGTCCAGCGTCCGTGCAGTTCGTCGAGCGGAGCGCCTCCGTCGACGGTGCGCCCGTCGATCAGGATGCGGGAGCGGAACGTTCCGGTCGGAGCAGCGGTGGCGTGGTCGTCCTGGGTGAAGGTGATGTGCGCGTCCTCGAATCCGAGCCACCGCTCGGTGAGCGGGAACCACGCCTTGTAGGTGGCCTCCTTGGCGCAGAACAACAGTCGATCCCAGTGCAGGGTGTCCGGACGCCCGGCGAGGACCTCACGCTCCTCCGGCAGGCTGGTGTGGTCGAGCACGCCGTCGGGTAGCGCGTCGTGGGGCTCGGCGTCGATGCCGAGGGATCGCACCGCCATGCCGTAGCCGACGATCGCTGCCCGGTATCCGTCGCAATGGGTGAGACTGCCGACAACGTTCTTGGGCCACAACGGCATTCCGCGTTCGCCCCGCATGATCGCGACGGGCTCGATGCCGAGTTGGCCGAGCGCTTCGCGGGCACAGTGCCGCGCGGTCGTGAACTCGCGGCGACGTTTCTCCACGGCGCGTGAGATCAGCGACTCCTCCCCCGGCAGTGGCGTGAGACCCGGTGGGTCACCGAAGGATTCGGCCGAGGCCACACCCGAGGGCAGCAGGCGTTCGATCACGTCTCGGGTCCTTCCGGTGAGGGTGTCGGGGTCGTGGAGTTCTGCGCGCGCCGGGCGGCCTGGCGTTCCCGGCGCTCGGCAACTCGCCGCTGGAATTCCTCGGCGCGCCGCTCATAATCGGGCGGCAGTTCGAAGCGTGCGCCGTGCGGGGGCAGATCCTCCTCGCAGAGTCCCGGGTCGGGGGTGATCTGCCGCAGCAGCGGTTCGGGCAGACCGCGCCGCTTCCATTCCCGCGGATAACCCACCGACACCTCTTCGAACCGCACGAAGTCGTAGAACGTGGTGCGCGGGATGTGCAGATGGCCGTAGACGCAGCAGGCCGCGTTGAAGCGGGTGTGCCAGTCCGCGGTCTCGGTGCTGCCGCACCACAAGGCGAACTCCGGATACATCAGTGCGTCGGTCGGTTCACGACGCAGCGGCCAATGATTGATCAGGATGGTCTGCTCGGCCGGGTCGAGCGCCTCGAGCCGGGCCCGGGTCGCCGCCACCCGAGCCCGTCCCCACGCATCGCGGGTCGGATACGGCTCCGGCGACAACAGGAATTCGTCGGTGGCCACCACATTGCGCTCCCGCGCCAACGCCAGGGCCGCCAGTGCCGTCGAGGTTCCCTCGGGCCGGAAGGTGTAGTCGTAGAGCAGGAACATCGGCACCACCCGCACCGGCGCGGATCCGTCACCGGCATCGAACAGTGGATAGATGTCCTCGGGCGTGACGACACCCAGGTCACGGCAAGCCTGCACGAGATAGTCGTAGCGGGCGGCACCGAAGATCTGCAGCGGATCCTTGGCGGTGGTGTAGAGCTCGTGATTGCCGGGTACCCAGACGACGGTGTGGAATCGGGCGCGCAACCGACGCAGGGTGTCGACGATGTCGTCGGTGCGTTCGGCGACGTCGCCGGCGACGATCAGCCAGTCCTGATCGGAGGTCGGACGGATCTGGTCGACGATGTGCTCGTTGCCGCGATGCGCAACGTGCAGATCGCTGATCGCCCAGAGAGTTGCCACGAGGATCCATCGTGCCATGCGCCCGGATGACACCGCGCAGCGCTGTCCCGGCGGTGAGCACCACCACGTGACATGATCACGCGGTGTACTCCCCTGGCTATCCCCCTGTTGCACCGGTACCCGCCCGCAGCCCGGCCCTCGGCGACCGTGGGCCGTGGTGGGTGCAGGCGCTGATCAGCGCGGGTATCGGCGTGGTGTTCTTCGTGCTGTCGGTGGCACTGCAGTACGTACTGATCCAGGTGGATGTCGACCAGTGGCCGAACGTGGCGGCCTGGTCCGTGCTCGGCGTGATCTTTGTCGGGGTCCTGGCACTGTGGGGACGGACGACAACCCGGCGGATCGCCGGAGCACTCGTCGCGCTGGTGTTGATCGGTGTCCAGCGAATCCTGCAGGTGTTCTGGGTGATTATTGAGGACGATTTCCTCGACTGGGCGGACTGGCAGTTCAAGGCATTCTGGTGGACCGGGACCGCTGTCCTGTACTCCGGTGTGATTCTCGGGTGGACCGTCGCCCGTCGGCGGACCGGCTTCACCTGGATCGGTCTCCTGCCGGTGGCGATCCTGATCGCCGTGGCCGTGTGGGTCAACTGGGAACTGCCGTACATCGACAACGACTTCTGGCGTCCGCTGGCGGGTAACGCCATCGACTTCGCCTTCTGGATCGTCGGCATCCTGATCTTGTGGGGATGCGACGGCTTCGGGCTGGCCTCGCAACGCAACAGCTCCGCGCCACCGGCGTCGCCGTTTGGTGGCGTCGGGGGTTACGGCGCCCAGGGCTACGGCACGCAGTGGCCGGGCCAAGCCGGTCCGACGCCGCCCGCGCAGGGGCAAGGGTGGCCACCGCCGCAGCAGTCGTGGCCACCGCAGTCCTGAACCCTGTGGCTTGAGAACTACTGCGGATCGAGTCCCCCACGAACGATGCCGGAGAGGTGATGTGACGATGGCAGCTCCGTATCCCTTTGGGACTCCGCCACTCCCGACGCCGACGCCGCGGCGTTCCTTCTCCGACCGCGGCCCGTGGTGGCTGCAGACGCTGATCAGTGCCGTTGTGCCGGTGGTGATCTACGCGGTCTCGGTGCCGGTCCTGTTCGCCGCGAGCAAGACGGCAGCCACCGACGCCGGCATCTGGGTCGAGTACGTGTCCTGGATCATTCCGTACTTTCTCATTGTCGCGATAGTGGCGATCTGGGGGCGCACGCTCCTGCGACGTGTTCTCGCAGCCACCGCTGCAGCCGTACTCCTCACGGCCTCACACATGGTGTACGCGTCATATGACTTCGATTGGGGTGTAGTCGAATCCGTTTCGAGCACCACCCTCCTCATCATCACCGACGCGATGATCTTTCTCGCGTCGATCCTCGGGTGGAGCATCGCCCGCCGCCGGACACTGTATTCCCTCCTCGGCATCATCCCCGCCGTCGGCATGATCGCGTTGGGAACCTGGATCATCGAGTTTCACCTTCCCGCGTTCGACTATGTCGACGACCTGTACCTGCCCATCGCGTGGTGGTCCAACCTCTGCGGGGCGTTTGTCGGCTTCGCGGTCCTCGGCATCCTGCTCGTCTGGGCATGTGACGGCCTCGGCCTACTCCTGCAACGCACTCGACCCGCTCCCCCTCCGACATCCCCGGTGTTCGGAACGTCGCCGTTCGGTACGCCCGGGACTCCCGGCCAGGGAACATCGTGGCCCGGTCCATCGACGCCACCGCCACCGCACGATTCGGGTTGGTCGCCGCACCAGCAGCGGCCGCCCCGGTATTGAGACGAGTTCCTCTGGTGACGACACCGCCCCCACCTCCGTTTCAGAACCCGATTGCACCACCAACTCCCCGAGTGCCCCTCGGCGATCGCGGCCCGTGGTGGGTGCAGACGCTCATCAGTGCCGCCATCGCGGTGGTTCTCTTCGGTGTTTCCTTCGCCGGCCTCTACTTCGTGCCGGTGATCACCCATGTCGGCGGGCTCGGCAGATCCGCCGAGTTCGCGGTCTGGGGACTGCTCGTCCTGCTGTACATCGGTGTTCTCGCCGTGTGGGGAAGAACGTCGACTCAGCGGATCCTGAGCGTCATCGTCGCCATGATCTGTCTCGGACTGTGCCTGGGAATCACGATCGCGTACTACGTCGACCCGCTGTCGACCGACGAGTGGGCCGATCCCGGCAATTTCGGCACCCGGCGCATCGGAATCACGCTGCTGATCGGCTCCATCACCGGATGGAGTCTCGCACGACGCCGGACGCCCGCCGCCCTGATCGGCGTGCTACCGGCCGTCGGCGTGGTGTGGCTCGGCGGTTGGCCGCTCACCTTCCAGCCGCCCGATCTCTGGATCCCCTGGGACGTCGCGGTGTACGCGACGATGGCGAACTGGGCCGCGTTCCTCGGCATAGCATTCGGGCTGACGGTCCTCGGCATCTTGCTCGTGTGGGCGTGCGACGGCCTCGGCCTGCTCCTGCGCCGTGACCGTCCCCGACCGCCGCAAGGCCCCCGCGGGGTCGTTGCACCGTACGGTCATGGACCGGGCCGGCCCGGCCACCCACCGAATCCACAGCCCTGGCCACCACAGCAACCACCCGGATGGCCGCCGCAGCAGTGACCACCGCGCGTCAGCCGACTCCCACCCGCCGCCAGCGCCCCGACGCGATCCGCCACCCGACAGCGGCCAGCCGCAGGATCATGAACACGACGAGGCCGGTCCACACCCCGGCCAGCCCCCAATCGAAGATCAGCGACAGCCAGATCAACGGCAGGAACCCGCACAACGCGGCGATCAGGGTGGCAGTGCGCAGGAACGCCGCGTCGCCCGCACCGAGAAGCACGCCGTCGAAGGCGAACACCACACCCGCGATCGGCAACATCGCGACGAAGAACCACCACGGCACACCGATCGCGTCGAGCACCGCGTCGTCGGAGGTGAACACCCGAGGCAGGACCGACGAGCCGGCGGCGAACACCCCGGCCATGAACACCGCCGCCGCCACCGACATGATCGTCACCCGTCGGGCCACCGAAACGGCCACGGACACCGAACCGGCGCCGAGCGCGGCACCGACCAGCGCCTGCGCGGCGATCGCCACCGAGTCCAGGAACAACGACATGAACTCCCACAGTTGCAGGACCAGTTGATGCGCCGCGACCTGCGCGACGCCGAATCGGGCGGCGACGGCGGCCGCGGAGACGAAGCAGATCTGGAACGAGAGACTGCGCACGATGAGGTCGCGGGCCATGACCAGTTGTGCCCCGATCATGGCGCGATCGGGCCGGAATGCCGCCCAGCTCACCCCCGAATCGCGGGTGTGTTCGCGGATCACCCGCGTCGCGAACAGGACACCGGTGATGGACTGCCCGATGACATTGGCGATCGCGCTACCGACGATGCCCAGACGCGGGAACCCCCACAGTCCATGCACCAGCCCGACCACGAGAACCGCCGAAAGTGACAGTCCGACAAGCACATAGATCACCGGACGACGGGTCTCCTGCACGCCACGCATCCAGCCGTTGCCGGCCATCGACAGCAGGATCAGCGGGACGCCGAACACCGCCACACGCAGCCATTCGGTGGCGTCGGTGGCCACCGTCGCCGACGATGAGGACGCATCACCCACCAATGCCCGCATCACATACGGCGCGATCGGCCAGGTGACGGCGACGATCAGCAGACCTGCGCCGAGCGCGATCCAACTCGCCTGTACGCCTTCGGAAATGGCGCCGGCACGATCACCGGAGCCGAACCGTCGAGCCGAGCGTGCCGTCGTTCCGTACGAGAGGAACGTCAGCTGGGTGCTGATGATCGACAGAACCAGGGTGGCGACGGCGAGCGCGGCGAGTTCGTCACCGCCGAGCCGGCCGACCACGGCCAGGTCGAGCAGTAGGTACAGCGGCGGGGCGATGAGCACCGCAAGCGCCGAGATGGTGAGGGTCCCGACGCGTCGCATCCCGGCATCGATGTCGGGGCCGGTCGTCGTCGGTGATCCGCTCAGAGTGACTCCCGCAGCCGGGCGATCACCTCGTCGGCCGAACCGGTGTCGCTGTAGCCGGAGGCGTTTCGATGGCCGCCGCCGCCGTGCGCTCGCGCGACCGGGACGAGATCGACGGTATTCTTCGACCGCAGCGACACTGTCCAGCTGTCGGCGTCGACTTCCTTGAACACGGCCGCAACCTCGGCCTCGGCGGTGGTGCGCACGATGTCGATGACGCTTTCGGACTCTTCCCAGCTCATCCCGCTCAACGCCGCACGGTCGACCACGGCGTACACCAGTCCCTCGCCGTCACACGCCGCAGCGTCCAACTGAGCCGACGCCAGAACACCGGCGACCATCCCCAGCCAGGCGAAGGGATGCGTGTCGAACAGCCGCCGACTCCAGGTGCGGGAGTCGACGCCGGCGTCGATCAGTCGGGCCGCGATGCGGTATGAGTTCGGGCGCGCCCACCGGAAGGACCCCGTGTCGGTGGTCAGACCGGCATACAGGCACGTCGCGATGTCACTGTCGAGGTCGACACCGAGATCGTCGAGTATCCGCAGCACCAGCACCGCGGTGCAATCTGCTTGCGGATCAATGAAGTTCAGATCGCCGAAACCCTTGTTGGAGGCATGGTGGTCGATGACGAGGGAGGTGGCGGCCGCATCGAAGAGAGGCCCCAGGACGCCCAGCCGCTCGACGCTGGCCGCGTCCACCGAGATCACGAGATCACTTCCCCGGACGCCGGGGGCGTCGACGAGCAATTTCGCGCCGGGAAGTGCACCGAGGGCCGCGGGCAGGGTCTCCGGACCCGGAAAGGCGATCTCGACATCCACGCCGAGACGGTCCAGTGCCAGTCCGAGGGCGAGACCACTGCCGATGGTGTCGGCGTCGGGGCGGACGTGACACAGGATCGTCGCCGCACCGCCACTCTCGGCGGTACGGCGAAGCGTGTCGGCGACGGCCGCACTCGAGGCGTCGACCACTACTGCTCGACTTCGCCGGTCACGGCATCGGATTCGTCGGCGTCCTTGCTGCGGTACGGGTCGGCGTCGCCGGCCGGTTCGGCGCCCGCGGCACGACGTGCGACGAGCTCGTCGTTGGCCCGGGCCCGCGCCACCAGTTCCTCCATCTGCCGCGCGGCATCGGGAACGGTGTCGAGGACGAAGGTCAACGTCGGGGTGAACCGCACCCCGGTGCCCGCGCCCACCTTCGATCGGAGGATGCCGGTCGCCTTGGCCAGGCCGGCCGCGGCGGCGACGAGGTCGGGTTCCTCGTCCAGGGTGGATCCCATCACGGTGTAGAACACCGTGGCGTCGTGCAGGTCATTAGTGACCCGCGCGTCGGTGATCGTGACATGCGCCAGACGCGGGTCCTTGATCTCGTTGGCGATCGCCGACGCGACGATCGACGAGATCCGCTTGGCGAGACGTTGTGCTCGTGCCGGATCGGCCATCGGTGTCCTCCCAGAGGTCAGAAGATACTCCCCTCCCGGCGGGCGGTCCGGGCGAACCCGGACACCGCCCGCGGGAGGGGAGCCTCGATTGTTGCGCTGCGCGTCAGTCGCGCGCCTTCTCCTGCAATTCGTAACTCTCGATGACGTCGTCGACCTTGATGTCGCTATAGGTCAGCGTGAGACCACATTCGTAGCCTTCGCGAACCTCGGTGACATCGTCCTTCTCCCGTCGCAGCGAGGCGATGGTGAGATTCTCGGCCACCACGACGTTGTCGCGGAGCAGACGTGCCTTGGCGTTGCGGCGGACGATGCCCGACTGCACCAGGCAACCGGCGATGTTGCCGACCTTCGACGACTTGAAGATGGCGCGGATCTCGGCGCGGCCGAGTTCCACCTCTTCATAGATCGGCTTGAGCATGCCCTTGAGCGCGCTTTCGATCTCGTCGATGGCCTGGTAGATCACCGAGTAGTACCGGATATCGACGCCCTCGCGGTTGGCCAGCTCGGTGGCCTTGCCCTCCGCGCGGACGTTGAACCCGATGATGATCGCATCCGAGGCGGCCGCCAGGTTGACGTTGGTCTCGGTGACGCCACCGACACCGCGGTCGATGACGCGCAACGACACCTCGTCGCCCATGTCGATACCGAGCAGCGCCTCTTCGAGGGCCTCGACGGTACCGGAGTTGTCGCCCTTGAGGATCAGGTTCAGCTGGCTGGTTTCCTTCAGCGCCGAATCCAGGTCCTCGAGGCTGATCCGCTTGCGGCTGCGTGCGGCCAGCGCGTTGCGCTTGCGCGCATTGCGGCGGTCGGCGATCTGCCGGGCGATGCGGTCCTCCTCGACGACGAGCAGGTTGTCGCCCGCCCCGGGCACCGAGGTGAAACCGATCACCTGAACCGGACGCGACGGCAGGGCCGCCTCGATGTCGTCACCGTGTTCGTCGACCATGCGGCGCACACGTCCGTAGGCGTCGCCGGCGACGATCGAATCGCCGACCCTGAGCGTGCCGCGCTGGATGAGCACGGTCGCCACGGGTCCACGACCACGGTCGAGGTGCGCCTCGATGGCCACACCCTGGGCGTCCATGTCCGGGTTCGCCCGCAGGTCGAGCGACGCGTCGGCGGTCAGCAGCACCGCTTCGAGTAGTTCGTCGATGTTGGTGCCCTGCTTGGCCGAGATGTCGACGAACATGGCGTCGCCGCCGTACTCCTCGGGGATCAAACCGTACTCGGTGAGCTGACCGCGGATCTTCTGCGGATCGGCACCTTCCTTGTCGATCTTGTTGACCGCCACCACGATCGGCACGTCGGCCGCCTGCGCGTGGTTGATGGCCTCCACCGTCTGCGGCATGACGCCGTCGTCGGCGGCGACCACCAGGATCGCGATGTCGGTGGCCTTCGCACCGCGGGCACGCATGGCGGTGAACGCCTCGTGACCCGGGGTGTCGATGAAGGTGATGAGCCGATCATCGCCGTTGAGGTGCGTATTCACCTGGTAGGCACCGATGTGCTGGGTGATGCCGCCGGCCTCGCCCTCGCGGACGCTGGCATTACGGATCGTGTCCAGCAGTCGGGTCTTACCGTGATCGACGTGGCCCATGACGGTGACCACCGGCGGACGCTGCTCGAGGTCTTCCTCGTCGCCCTCGTCCTCGCCGTAGGACAGGTCGAAGCTCTCGAGGAGTTCGCGGTCCTCGTCCTCGGGGCTGACCACCTGGACGGTGTAGTTCATCTCCGAGCCGAGCAGCTCCAGCGTCTCGTCGTTGACCGACTCCGTCGCCGTGACCATCTCGCCGAGGTTGAACAACGCCTGGACCAGCGATGCCGGGTTGGCGTCGATCTTGTCTGCGAAGTCCGACAGCGAGGCGCCACGGGCGAGACGGATGGTCTCACCGTTGCCACGCGGCAGCCGGACACCACCGACCGCTGGTGCCTGCATGTTCTCGTACTCGGCGCGCTTCGCCCGCTTCGACTTGCGGCCCTTGCGGGGCGCACCGCCGGGACGTCCGAACGCACCCGCGGCACCGCCGCGACCACGTCCACCACCGCCGGGGCGGCCGCGGAAACCGCCGCCACCTGCGGGTGCGCCGGCACCGGGAGCACCGCCACCGCCGCCGCGGTAGCCACCGCCGCCACCACCGCGGTTACCGGGACCGCCGCTGCGGCCACCGGGCCGGGCGTCGGGTCGGCTGGCACGGCTGGGCATCGCACCCGGGTTCGGGCGCGGCGGCATGTTGCCGGGGCTGGGACGGGGACCGCCCTGGCCGGGAGCGGGACGTCCGCCACCCTGACCGGGTCGATTCTGCGCGCCGGGACGTCCACCGCCGGGACGGGGACCGCCCTGACCGGGGCCGGGACGCGGACCCTGCGGACGCGGCGCGGGGGCCGGTGCCGAGGAGTACGGGTTGTTCCCGACCCGTGGTGCACGCGGACCGGGCTTCGGTCCGGGGCGCGGACCGGGACTCGGGGCCGACGGCGCTGCGGGCGCGGGTGCCGACGCAGCAGCCGGCTTGGGTGCTGCGGGCTTGGCTGCCGGAGCACTCGGCGCGGGAGCCGGGGCCTGCGGGGCCGGGGCCGCCGGGGTGGCGGCCGCGGGACGGGCCGGGGCTGCCGGCGCGCTCACCTCGGGTGCCGGAGCGGGACCGGGCTTGGGCGCCGACGCCTTGCCGCCGGGCTTGGGGCCGGGACGCGGACGCGCACCGGGCTTGGGTGCGCCGCCGTTACCGCTGGGCTTGGGTGCGGCGGAGCCGCCGTCTTTCTTGGGGAATGATTCGCGAAGTCGACGGGCCACGGGGGCCTCGACGGTCGACGACGCGGATTTGACGAACTCACCTTGTTCTTTGAGTCGCTCGAGCACTTGCTTGCTCGTCACGCCCAGTTCCTTGGCCAGTTCGTGCACGCGGGCCTTGCCTGCCACTGCTCTCCTCACTTGGAGGCCGAGCGGGCTGCCCGCTACGGCCTCGGATTATGTCCGATACGTGCTCATCGTGGGGACTTCACGGTGTGCTCATGTCTTCTGCTACCTGTTCCGGCTCGGTGTCGAGCCTGCTGTCGTCCGCGATCGGGAACCGATCCCCGGCTCCGATCGCTTCGGCGAGGTCATCTGGGTTGGCGGCCAGATTCGTCGTCCTCAATGCCACTGCGAATGCCCGTCGTCGCACCGCCGCGGACACACAGTCCACGCTCGGATGCAGCCACGCACCTCGTCCCGGCATGGTCTTCGCGAGATCGACCACGACCGTCGGTCCGTCGGCACCCTCGCGGGCGACCAGACGAACCAGTGCGGTGATCTCGGCGCGTTGCCGACATCCGATGCACATTCGGACGGGACGATCCCGACGGCCATCGTCGGAGGACGTGGTCGACGGCTTTCGCTGAACCATCGCTCAGTCTAGCGTGAGTCGCCGCTAAGAGGACAATCGGCCACCACTCGGTGTGCGGGAGCCGGTCGCGGCCGACCCGTCGGCATCGGATCGGATGTCGATTCGCCACCCGGTCAGCCGTGCGGCCAGCCGCGCATTCTGTCCTTCCTTGCCGATGGCGAGGGACAGTTGATAATCCGGTACCACCACTCGTGCGGCTTTCCCCGCGAGGTCGACGACCTCGACGGAGACAACCTTCGCCGGCGACAGTGCATTCCCGACGAAGGTGGCCGGATCGGTGTCGAAGTCGATGATGTCGATTTTCTCGCCGGCGAGTTCACTCATCACGTTGCGCACGCGCTGACCCATCGGGCCGATGCAGGCCCCCTTGGCGTTGAGGCCGCTGACACCGGTGTGCACCGCGATCTTCGACCGGTGACCCGCCTCACGGGCGACGGCGACGATCTCCACGGAGCCGTCCTCGATCTCCGGGACCTCCAGCGAGAACAGTTTGCGAACCAGGTTCGGGTGCGTGCGCGACAAGGTGATCTGCGGTCCACGCTGTCCTCGGGTGACTCCGACGACGTAGCACTTGATGCGATCGCCATGGGTGTAGGTCTCCCCCGGCACCTGCTCGGCGGGCGGGATGACGCCTTCGGTGGCGTTGGCCTCGCTGCCGATCTGCACGACGACCATGCCGCGGGCGTTGGCGCGGGCGTCCTGCTGGACGACGCCGCCGACGATCTCGCCCTCGTGGGCGACCAGATCGCCGAAGCTCTTCTCGTTCTCGGCGTCACGCAGCCGCTGCAGGATCACCTGGCGCGCGGTGGTCGCCGCGATGCGGCCGAATCCCTCGGGGGTGTCGTCGTACTCGTGGACGACGTCGCCGTGCTCGTCGAGTTCCTGGGCCATCACCCGCACCTCACCGGATTTCCGGTTCACGTCGATGCGCGCGTGCGGGGCGAAACCGTCGGTGTGCCGGTAGGCGGTGAGCAGGGCCGTCTCGATGGCGGTGATGACGGTGTCGATCGAGATGCCCTTGTCGGCCTCGATCATCCGCAGGGCGTTGATGTCGATGTTCATGTCGTGAGTGCTCCTATTCATTTGTCGGTTTCACTTGTACGGATATTCAGTTGTGGCCACTGAAGTTGTGTCGAGTCCAGTGTCCGCCGCGGGACCCGTCCTTCACAATTCCGTCGGACCGGGTTCGCGGCGTCGCTCGATCTCGCTGTCGTCGAGGCCGCAGCGTTGCAGCTCGGCCACGCTCGGGCGGGAGAAGTCGACCTCCACCACGGCCCGGTCGACCGCGGTGAACGGGATCGTTTCGGCGCCGATCCGGCCCCGCGTATTGGTGACGACGGTGACCTCGCCGTCGGTGCTCGCCCCGATGCGTCCCTCGACCTTTCGGCCGTCGTGCAGCGTGATGCCGACCTTGCGGCCATGCGCCCGTCGCCAGTGCCGCGCCAGGGTGAGCGGACGCCCGATGCCGGGTGAGGTGACCTCGAGCGTGTAGGGGGTGTCGGAGATGTCGGGACCGGCGTCGAGGACCTCGTTGATGTCGCGGGTGAGCGCACCCAGAACGTCGAGATCGGCGCCGCCGTCACGATCCACGACGAGGCGGACCTCGTCGGTGCCGGCCGCGGACGAGATGATCACGTCCTCGAGGTCGAAGCCGTTCTCGACGACCAGATGTTCGACGAGGTCGTGAACCCGTTGCTTCTCGATGGCCACCGCATTCTCCTCGTCTTCAGTTGTCCGGTCGGTCGGCCCGCCCATGGTAGTGGATGGGCCGAGCGGATCCGACCACCGCGTGCACGGCCGGTGCGGACTCCGACCGGGCTGGCATCATGTGTCGGGTGATGCGTCCACCACCCGCCGACCCCGTCCACGGCGATACGCCCCACGGCGGCACCGGCCCGTCCCGTCGCACCGTCCTGCGCGGCAGTGTGATGCTCGGTGTCGGCGCGACGGCGGTGGCCACCGCCACGGGATGCGATCGAGGGCCAACGCCGGGTCAGGTCACCGCACAGGCGCTGGTGCCGTTGGCCCGGTCGGCGGTGGCCGACGCCGCGGCGGCACGGGCACTGGCCCCGCAGCTGACCGACTATTCCGCGGCACTCGGCGTCGTCGCCGATCAACGCGGTCAGCATGCGCAAGCACTGCGGGAGGAGATCACCCGTCTCGATCAAGACATCGCCGGGCAGATCGATACACCGGCGTCCGGCACCGCATCGAGTGCACCGACGTCGTCGGGTGCCGGCCCCAGCGCGACAAGCGGTCCGGCGGCGCCGTCGGCGACCACCCTCGACGGGCTGCGATCGGCGTTGGCGGCGTCGGCCAGGGCGGCGGAGAGTTCGGCGATCGACCTGAGCGGGTACTCCTCGGGCCTGGCCGGTTCGATCAGCGCGTCGGTGACAACCCTGGTGGAGGTGCAGCTCGGATGAGTTCGGTCGATGCGATGTCGGCTGCCGTCGACACCCAGAACGCCGCCATCTTCACCTATGGGGTGGCCACCGCGTTCATATCGTCCGCACGGCGGCCGATGCTCGAGGAGTTCATCGCCGAGCACCGCACCGAACGGGATCGGCTCACCGCGGCGATCACGGCGGCCGGCGGCACTGCACCCGAGGCCGCGGCCGGCTATACGTTGCCGATCACGGTGAACGACCCGGTCAGCGCTGCGCGGGTGGTCCTGGATTCCGAAATCGACTGCACCGTCGCCTATCGCGCACTGCTCGAGCAGGCCGACGGCGCCCCGGCACGCACCCTGGGTGTCGACGGACTGACATCGTCGGCGTTGCGGTCCGCCCGGTGGCGTGTGGTGCTGGGCGAGCGGCCGGCAACGGTCGCATTCCCGGGAAGACGCTGACCTATCGTCCGACCCGATGACATCAGGGGCGGGCAACGCCGGCAGCAGGTAGCTTGCTGACCCAGACAGAATGATGCAGTCGACGACAATGTGGCATCGGAGGGACATTGCGACGTAACGCCGTTCATGACGACAACTCCCCGGGGTGTGCAATGACGGGTGCGCAATGACAGATGCACTCGGAGAGAAGTGCCTCTTTGCCGAGAAGGTCGGGACGAGCCTCTCGGCATTGGACTTCTACCGCGAAACTGGCGGCCTGCTCATCCACCGGCGCGAATACAAGCCTGGTGAAGTCGGCTGGGTCATTTTTCTCGAAGCCGATGGCGTGACCGGACTGCTGACCCAGGTAGTCGATTCCGGTGATGCAAAGCTCGACGAAGACCACATCGCCCACCTGGCACTGAGTGACGACCCTCAGGAGCGGGCCGAAGGTATCGCCTTGATGCGCGCTGTCGCGTCCGGCGCAACCAGAGGAACACGGTTCGTCCTGACGGGCCCCGACGACCCCGAGACCGAGTGGTGCAGATTCAAGCCGAAGGGACTCGGCGATTTCAAGGATGCCGGCAACATCGACAACCTGTTGGTAGTCCGCCACTTCTACTTGACAAAGGGGCGCTGAATCATCGACGACGTGGCCGTTGCGCAACGCAGGAATGACATCCACAACTGGTACACCCGTTCACAACCTGCCCTGGATGCGTTGTGCCGGAGGCTCGAACATGACCTGAAGGAGCAGTTGAAAGCCGAGTTTGCCGATGCCCCGATCCTGGTGAACGCGCGCGTCAAAGACCGTTCCAAGCTCATCGACAAGGCACTAAAGGCACGAACCTCCGGTGACACAGAGCAATTCAAGTACGGCGACCCGATCACCGAGATTCACGACGTGGTGGCTGTCCGGGTGACCACACCAATGACTCAAGAGCTTGAACGTGTACAAGTCCTCGTCGACCACAACTGGACCGTCATCGACGGACTTGCAAGCCACGGAAGCGATGGGTCCACCGACCAAACCCGGCCCGGTTATCAGAGCATTCACGGGGAATTGGACGTCTCCACGTTCGACGCCCCCGTAAAGGTCGTGGAAATTCAACTGCGTACCATTCTCCAACACGCTTGGGCCGAGTTGAGCCATGACCTCCTCTACAAGCCTGATGAGGTTCCGGCGCCCGCTCTGCAGCGACGCCTCCACGCGCTCGCCGGGCTCCTCGAACTGGCCGATCAGGAGTTTCGCGAAGTGCGCGCCGCTCGACTGGGGACCCAAGGACTACACGGAAAACCCGTCGACGCCAACGAACTTCGCACCTTCGCCGAATCGCTTTTCGCAGGCGTGAACAAAGCGTCAGAACGTTCGAGGACCGCAGATACCTGGTATGAAACGCTCGCCAAGCGGATCAGAGGAAAGGACATATCGGATATGGGAATGCTCGCCGACACGATCGGTGACCATCTGATCAGCTCAGCGAAACAGTTGTCCCCCGATCCCCGCGTGGACGTGGCGTGGTGCAACCCAGCGTTCTTGCTTGACGTCTGGCTGCGACGGTCCCGGCCGAGTCTATTCGGCGGTTCCGACGACGAGGAGATGTACGATTATCAATGGTTTGTCGAACACGCCATGGTAGGTGAGTCGATCGCGCACAAATTGGAGATCGAGGGATGAATATCTCTTCCGCGATGCTCGCTGCCGGGACGATCCTGGCGGCCGCACTGATCGCGTGGGTCGTGGATCTCGTTCGCAACGACCGACTACCGCGCGGCATTCTGCTTGTATTGGGTTCCCTGAGCGCCCTGGGACTGGTTGCCATGGTCATCTCGGATCTGGATGACGTGGCGTCTCAGTACTGGTCCGATCATTCCGTCGCGTCGGCGATCCTGTCCTCACTCCTGCTCGTCGGAACCGTGTACATCTTTTACGAGAACAATGAGCAGCAGCGGCAGGATGCCATGGTCACCGGGCTTTCCGGTGCGGGTGTCGGCGGGATTGTCGACCACATGATCGACCTTGAAATCGCACTGGCTTTGCTCTCCCAAGACAAGGAACCTCCTGCACTGCACCCGATTTGGTGGAAGGATTGGCTGGACGGGAAACCATTGCGGTGGCTTCGTAACGGCCGTGGCGAGTTGACCAAGAAGGACGCACACGATCCGCGGACGATGGCTGTAGCGGCAAGGGCGGACTGTGCACTCGGCGGCGAGCTGATCGATCAGTGCGTTCGCCGCCTGCTCGCCGCCATGCGCGACTGGACTCCCCTGATTTCTGCGTCCACCGCCGGCACCGAGGCTCTGCTGTTGTTGTCGCACGTTCGAGTCGAACTCATGCAACTTCAGGCCAACTACCAACCCGGGTGCACGGACTCCGCGATCCTGGTCGGCCAAATCCGCAATAAGCTGCGCGTACTTGCACTCTGCTTCGAGGACTGGAGTTTCGGAGATTCTGTTGCAGAGAATAATTCGTTCCGCCGGCCTGAAATCATGTTCACGGCGGCACCCGGAGCTCCGGAAGAGCCACACTTTCCGAGTGTCGATAATCGAGAACTGTCAGAAAAACTCGAAAGCGCGTCCGCACAGATTGGTTTCAGCTAATGGTTACTCTCGGTGCGGTACGCGACTTTGCACGCAACGCTCATTACGGGCAAGTCGACAAGATGGGCCGGGACTACTTCACCGCGCACCTCACCCCGATCGCCGAACGACTCGCGCCGCTCGGCACCGACGCGGAGATGGCTGGATTGCTCCACGACATCCTCGAAGACACCGACGTCACCCCATCACAATTGTTGACTCTCGGCGTACCCAGCAACGTCGTCGATGCGGTCATCGCCGTGACCAAAGTCCCAGGCGAGTCCTACGACGCCACCATCGAGCGGGCGGCTGCGAACCCGCTGGGCCGGCAGGTGAAGCTGGCAGACAACGCGCAGAACCTGGCCGACAATGCAGCGCTGGCCGAGGTTGATCCGCAGACGGCGTCACGTCTGAAAGCAAAGTACGAACGGGCCAGGCAACGACTTCTTTCTGGGTAATTTCTTGCTGTCCAGATCCACACCTCTCACCCTGGAGACACCTACCTGTGAGCACCACCAACGCCGGCCTGATCTGGAGCATCGCCGAGAAGCTTCGCGGGCCATTTCAGCCAAATCAGTACGGCGATGTCATCCTGCCGTTCGCGATCCTGCGCCGACTCGATTGCATCCTCGAGCCGACCAAGCACGATGTGCTCGCGGAGTTCAACAAGCTCGCAAAGACCAAGGTCGACCCGGACATCGTCCTCAAGTCCAAGTTCAAGCTGCCGTTCTACAACACCTCACGGTGGGACTTCCAGGCGCTGCCCAGCGATACAGACGGCATCGCCGCCAATCTCATTGAGTACCTCAACTTGTTCTCCCCGAACGTCCGTGACGTCTTCGAGGGCTTCGGGATGTACGACCTGATCGAGCGGTTGAGCAAGTCCGACCGCCTTTATCTGATCGTCAAGGAATTCGCTGGGGTCGACCTGCACCCCAAGGTGGTCAACGGCTACCAGATGGGTCTGATCTTCGAAGAACTCATCCGCAAGTTCGCCGAATCCAACAACGCCGCCGCAGGGGACCATTTCACCCCACGCGAGGTCATCACCCTCATGGTCGACATGCTTTTCGCGACCGCCGATGACGCGTTGACCAAGCCCGGTACCGTCCGCACCATCTACGACCCAGCCGCCGGCACCGGAGGGATGCTGTCGACGGCATATGATCATCTGCTCGAGATGAATCACAAAGCGCGGCCAGTACTGTACGGACAGGAGGTCAACGCGCGCTCGTACGCGATGTGCAAGTCCGACATGATCATCAAAGGCCAGGATGTCGACAACATCTACCTCGGCGATACCCTCACGGATGACCACTTTCGGGGCCGCCACTTCGACTACCTGCTGTCCAATCCCCCATTCGGCGTGGATTGGACGTCTCAGCGGAGCTTAGTCAACGCAGAACGCCAGGCCCAAGGGTCCGCTGGCCGATTCGGTCCCGGGCTCCCCCGCGTTTCGGACGGGTCACTCCTGTTCCTGATGCATCTGATCTCCAAGATGGTTCCTGTCGAACCGAACGGTCACGGCGGCTCGCGACTTGCGATCGTCCTCAACGGATCGCCCCTCTTTACCGGCGGGGCGGGATCGGGAGAGTCGAACATCCGCCAGTGGATCTTCGAAAACGACCTTCTCGACGCAATCGTCGCACTGCCGACCGATATGTTTTACAACACCGGCATCTCCACCTACATCTGGATCCTCGACAACAACAAACCCGCCGAACGCCGAGGAACCGTCCAGCTCATCAACGCCGTGGACATGTTCGGCAAGATGCGCAAATCGCTTGGGTCAAAGCGGAAGCTCCTCCAGGACGACGACATCGCGCGGATCGTGCAACTCTACTTCGATCATATCGACGACCCGGGCTCCGACGATGTTGCGTCTCTATCCAAGGTGTTTGCCAACGACGACTTCGGCTACCGCACCATCACCGTCGAGCGACCGTTGCAACTCGCCTTCCGCATCGACGACGCGAAGATTGACGCAGTGCTCACCATCAAAGCGATCACGAAACTCCGCAACGACGAGCAGGAAGCGATCCGTAAAGCACTGTCCTACTTGTCGGACTGGGAATGGGCCAACCGCGACGCCTTCACCAGCGAGCTCAAGGAAGCCTTGCGCGACAACGGCTTCGCCAGACCCGGAGCATCGATCCTCAAAGCGATCTGGTCGACGATCGGCGAACACTCCGACGCCGCCGACGTCATCACCGACCGCCACGGCAACCCCGAAGCCGACCCCTCCCTCCGCGATACCGAGAACGTGCCACTCGCCGAGGACGTCGACGAGTACTTCGAACGCGAAGTCCTGCCCCATGTTCCGGATGCTTGGATCGACCACGACAAGACCAAAGTCGGCTACGAGATTCCCTTCACTCGCCACTTCTACCGCTACATCGCACCCCGACCCCTCGAAGAGATCCAGAAAGACCTCCGTCAACTGGTCGGGGAGATCCAGGAGATGTTGAAGGAGGTCGGAGCATGACATCTCATGCGGCATTGTCCGGTTCGCATGCTCAGATCTTTAGGCACAACCCCGCTGGATGGTCAATCACGAGATGCAGCAGGGTCATAAGATTCGCCATGGGTGAAACGATCCTCCGCGAACAACTCGTCGATGGGGGTAGTTGGCCCGTCTACTCTGCGACAGAGTCAACCGTCTTCCTTGGGCACATCGACGATCCTCGTGTGAGGCTTCAGCGGGGTGATTTAGTAATACCCGCTCGCGGAAACTCAATTGGCCACGTCAAGCTCGTTGATCGACCAGCCACCACGAGTCAGACGACGATCTACGGGAAGGTGATCGACCGTAGCGCAGTCGATCCGAAGTTTGTTTTCTACTACTTGAGTGGGTTGCGAAAGGATCTATTCAGGTACACGCAGACAGCGATTCCGCAGATCACAGTGGCCGAGGTCGGTGCAAATCCTTTTCCGTTGATCGATCGGCGCCTTCAGACTCGGATTGTCGACTTCCTTGACCGCGAGACGGCGAAGATCGATACGCTGATCGCCAAGCAGGAGCAGTTGATCGCGACACTCCAGGAAGATCGCATCGCCACCATCATCGACGCGGTGACGCGTGGAGTAAGTCGGGGTACGAAGGGTTTACCTGAAAAGTGGACGATGACCCAATTGAAGTGGGTGGGTCGACTGGTGACTGGGAAGACACCCAGTACGGCCGATCCGCGCAATTTCTCTGACTCCGTAGGACGTCCATGGTTCCGCCCAGAAGACTACGATCCGGCAGGACGAGAGTCACAGGCGAGTATGTTCATAAGCAATCTCGGGCAGAGGGGGATTCCAGTTCTAACGGGTGAATCCGTGCACGTAGTGTCAATCGGTGCCACACTTGGAAAGATCGGATACGTACGCGGTAGTTGCTCCACAAACCAGCAGGTCACCGCTGTTGAGAATCCTCCGAACGCAAAATTCTTATACTACGCGTTGGTTGCTCAGCGCCAGAATATTTGGGCAGCTTCGATGGGAAATACACTCCCGATTATCAGCGCGGGCCGGCTCGGGGCTCTGAGATTTCCTTGGCCACCTGTGGACGAACAGACATACCTCGTCGCGCAACTCGACGAACGGACTGACGAATTCGATCACGTCATTGAGAAGACCCGACAGGCCATAACCATTCTTCGTGAGTACCGCTCCGCCGTTATCACAAATTCGGTGACCGGCAAACTCGATGTGCGAGAGATGGTCTGATATGCCCCAGCACCATGAGGTCGTTCTCGAGGACGAGATCTGCGAGTACCTCGCCGACCATGGGTCGCTCTACTCGTCGAGCGATGCCGGCTACGACAAATCGCTGGCACTGTTCCCGGAGGACGTGTTCGGCTGGCTGGCAGATACCCAGCCGGATGAGCTGGCCAAGCGGGTCAGGCCTGAACTGACCGGAACGGCGCGCGCGGAAGCCGAGCGCAAGGTTCTGGCCGCGCTGGCCAAACGACTTGACGCGGATCTCAAGGCCGGCGGTGGCACACTAAATGTGTTACGCCACGGGTTCAAGGACCTCAACGCCAAGTTCTCGATGTGTCAGTTCAAGCCGAACACCACTCTCAACGAGACCACCGCGAAACGCTATGCCGCCGTGCGCCTCCGGGTGATGCGGCAGGTGCATTATTCGTCGCGGAACTCCAACGCGATCGACCTGGTGCTGTTTGTCAACGGGATTCCGGTGGCGACCGTGGAGTTGAAGACCGATTTCACACAGAACATCATCGATGCGGTGCGTCAGTACAAAAAGGACCGTCTACCAAAGGGCGAGCCGCTGTTGGGGTTCGGCCGCCGCGCGGTGGTGCACTTCGCTGTTTCGAACACCGAAGTGCAGATGGCCACGAAACTGGCCGGCGATGACACCTTCTTCCTGCCATTCAATCGCGGAGACCAAGGTCATGCCGGTAATCCGTTCAATCCTGACGGCTCAGCGACGTCCTATCTCTGGGAACAGATCTGGGACCGCGACAACTGGTTGGACATCCTCGGGCGGTTCATGCACCTTCAGATCAACGAGACCTTTGACCATTCGACCGAGCGGATTGCCCGTGGCGCACGGACGAAGCGCCGCACCGAGAGGATGTTGTTCCCCCGGTTTCACCAGTGGGATGCCGTCACCAAGCTGATCGCTTCTGCGAAAACTGAAGGGCCTGGTCACAAGTACCTGATCCAGCATTCGGCAGGATCCGGGAAGACGAACTCGATTTCATGGCTGACACACCGCCTGTCGGTGTTGCATGACGATGAGAACAAGCCTGTGTTCGATGCGGTCCTCGTGATCACCGATCGCACGGTGCTGGATTCGCAGTTGCAGGAGGCGATTCGTCAGGTCGATGACACGCCGGGAATGGTGGCGCATATCGACTCATTGGGAGGCTCGAAGTCCAGCAAGCTGGCGGGTGCACTGGAGTCGGGAACCAGGATCATCATCGTCACGATCCAAACTTTCCCGTACGCCCTCGATCTGATCCGAACCGGCCAAGGGCTGGCGGGCAAATCGTTCGCGGTCATCGCCGACGAAGCCCACTCCTCTCAGGCCGGTGAGGCATCGAAGCAACTGAAGAAGGCCCTGACAGCTACCGAGCTGGACGATGTCGCCGATGGCGGAAGTGTCGATGTCGAAGACATTCTCGCCGCGGAGATGGCCAATCGCGCTGCTGCCGGCAATATCTCATTCTTCGCATTCACCGCAACGCCAAAGGCGAAGACTCTCGAGCTGTTTGGGCGCCGACCATCATCCGATGCACCCCCGGTGCCGTTTCATGTGTACTCGATGCAGCAGGCAATCGAGGAGGGCTTCATCCTTGACGTGCTGCAGAACTACACGCCGTACATGACGGCATTCCGGCTGTCGCACAACGGCCACAGCTACAGCACGGCAGATACGGACTCCGGCGGAACCGTGGCGGTGGACTCCGACCCCGGTGCGGATTCACGGCTTGTGGACAAGCGTGAGGCGATCAAGTCGGTGATGAACTGGGTACGGCTGCATCCGACGAACATTGCGCAGAAGGTGCAGATCATCGTCGAACATTTCCGGTCCAACGTGGCCTGGCGCCTGGATGGCCGGGCCAAGGCGATGGTGGTGACCAGTTCACGTCTGGCCGCTGTGCGCTATAAGCGCGCCTTTGACAAGTACGTAGCAGAACGCGGATACACCAATGTCGCGGCACTGGTGGCATTCTCGGGCGAGATCACCGACGACGAATACGCGCTGGAGAAGGTCACCGAACGATCCAAGGAGATGAACCCTGGCCTCAAGGGCCGCGACCTGCGGGAAGCCTTCGCCACGGACGAATACCAGGTGATGTTGGTCGCCAACAAGTTTCAGACCGGATTCGACCAGCCACTACTCGTGGCCATGTACGTCGACAAGAAGCTCGCCGGAGTGCAAGCAGTACAGACATTGTCGCGACTCAATCGTACCGCACCGGGCAAGGACCAGACCTTCATCATCGACTTCGCCAACAGCGCCGACGACATGGTCGACGCATTCGAACCATTCTTCAAGACCACGACGCTGGCCGACGTCACCGATCCCAACATCGTGCACGCCACCATGGCCAAACTCGACGCGGCGGGGATCTACCGGTGGTCCGATGTAGAAGGGTTGGCCAAGGACTTTGTTGACAACAACGGAAACTCCGCCTTGAGCAAGTGGGTGATGCCGGCCCAGCACGTCTTTCGGGATCGGGAACGCAACGCCCACGATCGAGGTGACACCGCAGCACTCGATGAATTGACCATGTTCCGTAAAGATGTCGGAACGTTCATCCGCCAGTATGACTTTTTGTCACAGCTCTTCAACTACGAAGATGTTGCGCTAGAACAACTGTCAATCTATCTGCGCCACCTCGCGCCGGTTATCCGGCCGGAGAATCTGCAGCGCGCGGTCGACTTGTCGGAGGTTGACTTCGACTACTTGAAGCATACGAGGCAGGTGACCACGGGCCGTAAGCTCACCGGCGATGCCCCACTCGCGCAGGCAGGGGTCGGCGGCGGTAGCGGTACGATACGTCCGCGCGATCTGGTGGAACTCGATGAAGTCATCGCCACCGTCAACGACCTGTTCGATGGAAGCCACTCCAACGCTGACGTACGCAGCGTCGTCACCCATCTGCGAGACAAAATGATGGAGAGCGAGAACCTGCAAACCCAGGCTCACAACAACTCTCAAGATCAGTTTGAAGCCAGTCCCGACATCGACATCGAGTTCAACGATGCGGTGATCGAAGCGATGGAAGCTCATAGCGATCTGTCTACCCAGATTCTCAGCAACTCCGTGATCAGAGACAAACTTGTTGCGGAACTGGCGCCGATAATCTATCGGAAACTCAACAGCGAGAACGCATCTCAGGAATAGCGAGGAACCGCAAGGGAGACAGGCTCGAACAATGTACTCCCATTCTCCTCGATCGCAGTGGCCTGCAGTCGCTGTTTGAGTGTCAGGTGATCGTCGACGCTGATATATTCACCGGCGGTCACCTTGCCCGTCGCCACCAGAAAATCGCGGAGTGACGCAGCTCGGATCAAACCCTTGTTTCCCGATCGGTCTACGGCGAGCGCGTAGCGAGGATCGATGTGCACCACGGTGACAACGACGGTTGATGCCGCTGGGTCGATCGTCGTGCGTTCAACGTCGACGCCAGAAGTTGAGGTATCCCCGCCGTCTGCCGCCACCTGCAACGCCAATGCCGATGCCCACTTGTCGACGACAGCCAACAGTTCCGACATCGTCGACGCCATATTTTGATAGAAGGGCCTCGGTTCCTTCCCGCCATATTTGTAGAAGCTCTCGTGCGTGAGACTGCTCCAGGCATCCTGCAGACGCGTCTTCACTTGAATCTCCACACGCATACCGCCATGCGTGGACGTATCGAGTCCAACGACAACCACTGCATGGTAGGCGCGGTATCCTGATTCCTTCGGAGCCGCCATGTAATCGACTACGTCAATTTCCGACTGATCTCCGTGCACCTTCGAAGAAAACTGTATGTCGCCGTCCTCCGCGCATGCGGTATGCAGTTTTGAGATGAATGCAAAGGCATCATCGGTGGTATTGCAGGTAATTTTGACCCCAAGCCAGTCACTGATCGACTCCTCGACCTCAGCTGGCGCACCAAAAGACCGATCCGGGAACTTTCGCCGGATTTTCTCTATCGCGCGGTCTTGCTGCTTCTTCCTCGTCGAGGATGTATAGACATAGTCCGCCCCTGTGGGGTTCGCCGATCGCATCGTCCGCTTGACGATTTCCGTCGCCAACTCCAGCGTTTCGGTCCAGCTATCATCTCGGTCGGCGTATAGGTCGGCTACCAACTCGGAAAGATCGGCCATGGTGGCGACGATAGCGACCATCCACCGGAGCCCGCGTTATTCTCCCGCCAGTTTCATTTGTCCAGACTACAGGGCAAGACCAATATAGAGCGAATTGAACTCGCGTCGCGGAGGGCTGCGACTTCCGATCATGTGCCGATCGAGTCACCACCGCGCGTGACGTCAATTTCCTCGTCGGTCAGTCGTCGCCATCGCACGATCAACTCCCGAATACACGAATCAATCCACTCGCGATTCATATTAGAATTTACATTAACGCTTCCATGGGATGTCTCGACAACTACATAACGACCGCGAAATTGCTCATCCGGATCGTCTGATACTACCGCGTCAATGTTTGCCGAATTGAGTTCGCCTCGTTCAATTACCAGATTGACGAGTGCACGAAGCGTCGCCGCGCCGGTCAATTCTGTTGTGGGTGCATCCTCAGGGCCATCGATGCGATAGATGCTTCGCTTTCCGCGGAGACGTCGCAGCCTCAGCTCAAAGACCGGACCGCGGACGTGATCACGGGCAGCGGTTTGGAGATAGCGATCCTTGACCAAGGCAAGCATGTCGTCATCAAAACGGCGAATACGACTGGGAGCAGATTGATAATCCATCAACGAGGTGACGCGTTCACTGTCCTCGGCGCACAAATCCAAAATTGTGCGGAGATCATCCACCGAGCGAATCCGCTCAAACCCGAACCGCTCACCATCCAGGTGTAACGCCCCGATCCGCCCGAGAGCCGCGCTGATTTCATCGTGAGTGTCGTCATCGAACTCCGGGTAGTGTTCTTCCAACACTGCGTAGAACTCGTCGGCATTCAACTCGAACTCGGTGGTATTTGACTCGTGCGGGCGAACGCAAACCGAGTCGGGTTCGGCATCGCTGACTTCCGCCGACGACTGAGGTTCGACGGGAGCGATCACGCCGGTCGCCGGTTTGATAATCGCATTTATCCGATCGAACGCTAGATCGAGTGCCTCACGGTGACCGGCGGCCTGGAAAAATAGTAGGTCTACCCGCTTCTTCGCAGACTTGTCGTCGAGTGCAGCGTACATGTTGCCGGTGGCCTTGTACTTCACGTCGTGGCTGTACGCCGCCCACGCGTGCCCCGCGACAGTTCGGACCTGGATCTCCGCGCGCCGACCGGCCAAGTAATCGCGCAAGTGCTTAAACCGCTGCGCATGAGCGTCGTCTGCAAATCCATTGATCACCACATGGACGCTGTCATAGCCATCGTGGTTGTGATCGCCGGGATTATGGGGTTCGCGCGCAATATCGAACCGGGCCCTAATCTGTTTGACGAAGTCCTTCACATCCGACTGCGTGAACAGAATGACCCTGGCGCCAACGCAGTCCTCGATTTCGGCAGCAGGATCTGAGTACTTGGGCCGCTGTACGCCGGTCTGATCGTCTTTCACCGTTCTTTTCGCCTTGTCTTGAAACGAGCGTATCGATTTCGCCCGCGAAGACACCTCGAATAAACTCATGCTCACGTCGGCAAGAACGTCGAACATGACGCGGTTCAAGTCGTCGGACGCCAGCTGAATGTTGTCGAAGTTGCGCGCATAGTTCCAGAGGTACGTGGGTACTGCCTCGTCGTCAGTGTCGTCACCCTTCGGGCCCGGATTCTCAGTAGTCATCGTCTCCCCGACATTCACAGCGTGAGTGAAAGAGTGTCAGTCGTTGGCACAGGCCATTCAGCGCGGACTCAGCCGCGAACCGCCGCCGTGATCGCCTCGACCGCGCCGTCGACGGGAACCTCGGTGCTCTCGCCGGTGAACCGGTCACGCACCTCGACGACTCCGTTGGCGTAGCCGCGCCCGACGACGACAACCGTTGGTACACCGAGCAATTCGGCGTCCTTGAACTTCACGCCGGGTGAGGCCTTGCGGTCGTCGAGGAGGACCTCCAGACCGGCGGCGTCGAGGTCGGCGGCCAGGGTGTTGGCGCCGTCGATCGCGCCCTGGTCCTTGTTGGCGATCACCAGGTGCACGGCGTACGGCGACACCGCACGCGGCCAGCGCAGACCCTTGTCGTCGTGGTTCTGCTCGGCGAGCACCGCCACCAGCCGCGACACCCCGACGCCGTAGGAGCCCATCGTCAGCCGTACCGGCTTACCGCTCTCGCCGAGGACGTCGACCTCGAAGGCGTCGGTGTACTTCTGACCGAGCTGGAAGATGTGACCGATCTCGATGCCCTTGGCACTGACCAAGGGGCCCTTGCCATCCGGTGAGGCGTCACCGTCGCGGACCTCGGCGGCCTCGATGGTGCCGTCGGCGACGAAGTCGCGTCCGGCCACCAGGCCGACGACATGCTTGTTGGGTGCGTCGGCGCCGGTGATCCACGACGAGCCGTCACCGATCCGCGGGTCGACGAGATAGCGAACCCCGTTGTCCTGCAGACCCTTCGGCCCGATGTATCCCTTGGTGAGGAACGGGTTGGCGGCGAAGTCGGCCTCGGTGAGCAACTCCACCTCGGCCGGCTCCAGGGACGCCTCGAGACGTTTGAAATCGACCTCGCGGTCACCGGGCACACCGACGCCCAGCAACTCCCAATCCTTGCCCGGCTCACGGACTTTCACCAGGATGTTCTTGAGTGTGTCGGCGGCGGTGTAGGTGCCGTCGAGGGTGTCGTTGGCCCACGCCACCAGGGTGTCGATGGTCGGGGTGTCCGGGGTGTCGTGCACGACGGCGGCGGGTGCGTCGTCGAACGGAATCGGCTCCGCCGCAGGGGTGATCACGGCCTCGACGTTGGCGGCGTAACCCGACTCGATGCACCGGACGAAGGTGTCCTCACCGACCTCGCTCTCGGCGAGGAACTCCTCGGAGGCGCTGCCGCCCATGGCTCCCGAGGTGGCGGCGACGATCACGTACCGCACGCCGAGGCGCGCGAAGATCTTCTGGTACGCCTCCCGGTGGGCCTGGTAGCTGAGCTTGAGCCCGTCGTCGTCGAGATCGAAGGAGTAGGAGTCCTTCATGACGAATTCACGGCCACGCAGGATGCCGGCGCGGGGGCGTTCCTCGTCGCGGTACTTGGTCTGGATCTGATACAGCACCACCGGCAGATCCTTGTACGAGGAGTACTCCCCCTTGACCAGCTGGGCGAACAGTTCCTCGTGGGTGGGCCCGAGCAGCATGTCGGCGCCCTTGCGGTCCTTCAGCCGGAACAGCGCCGGACCGTATTCGGTCCAGCGGCCGGTCTCCTCGTACGGATCGCGCGGCAGCAGCGCGGGCAACAGGATCTCCTGGGCGCCGATGGCGTTCATCTCGTCGCGCACGACCTGCTCGACGGCCTTGAGGACCTTGAGGCCCAACGGCAACCAGCTGTACACGCCGGGCGCTGCGCGTCGCACGTATCCGGCGCGGACGAGCAGTTTGTGGCTGGGAACCTCGGCGTCGGCGGGGTCGTCACGCAGGGTTCGCAGGAACAGGGTCGACATGCGGGTGATCACGGGAGCAGAGTCTAGTCGGGTGCTGCGACCGCGTTGTCGCGCCCGTCGGCACCGCCGATACAGTGTGGCGGTGCTCGTCATCCTCCCCCCTTCGGAAACCAAGTCCGACGGCGGTTCCGGCGCCCCGCTCGACCTCGACGCGCTGTCCTTCACCGAGCTGAACCCGACCCGTGAGCGCATCGCCGACGCGATCGTCGACCTCGCCGCCGACCTCGATGCCAGCCAGAGGGCACTCGGCCTCGGCAAGACCCAACTCGCCGAGGTCGACCGCAACGCCGACCTGTGGCTCTCCCCCACCCGCCCGGCCATCGAGCGCTACACCGGCGTGCTCTACGACGCCCTCGATCACCGCTCGCTGACGAAGGCGGGCAAGAACAAGGCCGCCGAGCGTCTCGCCATCGGCTCGGCGCTGTTCGGCGTGGTTCGGGCCACCGACCCGATCCCGGCCTATCGCCTCTCCGGCGGATCGAAACTCCCCGGGCTGCCGACCCTCACCGCACTGTGGAAACCGGACCTGTCGGCGGCACTCGACGCGGTCGACGATTTCGTCGTGGATCTGCGCTCGGGTATCTATCAGCAGCTCGGCCCGGTGTCGGGGGCGGTGACCGCCACCGTGGTCACCGAGGCCGCCGACGGCACCCGCAAGGTGGTCAGCCACTTCAACAAGCATTACAAGGGACTGATGGCGCGCGAACTCGTGCGAACCCGCCGCACCGTGCGCGACATCAACGGACTCGCGTCGGTTCTCGGTGACGCCGGTCAGCGGGTGGAAATCGCGCGCGGTGATGAGATCGTCGTGATCACCGACTGACCGTGAGTCGGGACCCGAACCGATGTCCAGAAGACGCCATTAACTATGGTGAATCGCAATGTCTGAACCGTTGTTCGTCGTCAACCTCGATCCGCGCACCCACGATCTGCGTGACCAGCCGTTCGATCCGTCAGCGCTCGAGGCGTTCGCCGCGCGGCGGCTGACGGACCGCCCCACCGACCGGTCAGCGGAATCCAGTGGCCGCACGCTGGTCGATGCGCCGTGGATCCGGCTGGACCTCGCCCCCGACACCGCGACCTTCGCCGTCACACCCGGGCCGGCGGAGGCCGCCGTCGTCCACGACGTGCTCTCGACTGTGGGAGGCACCGCCCTCGGTGCCGGGATCGGTGTGAACATCACGTGCGACCGGGCCTGGCTGGGTGCCGACCGGGGGCCGACCGACACCGCGCTGATCGTCGTGCGCAGCGAGGCGGAGGTTGCCGAGTGCCTCGTCCTCGACGGTGTGCATCCCGAGATCTACGACGGCCCGCGCGCCGCTGTACGCACCCTGCCCACCTTCGGTTCCGAGGCCCACGTCGCCAGGGCGCTCGGCGATCGGGTGTCGATCACGCTCGATGACGAGGGTGTCCTATTGACCGGAGTGTGGTTCGACCCGCCGATGCGGTTGCGGGACGACGGAACCCTCGTCGACGAAGCCCCGCCGGCGACGATCACCATGCGGTGGGGTGCCGCGACGACGGTGTTGGACGTCGGGCTGCGCTATGCGGCACGCGGTTGGACCCTGCAGGCGGCGGCGAGCCATCTGCGCGTCTGGGGGCACGGTGCGCATCTGATGGTCACCGGCCCACGTCAGGCCGTCCTGTCCGAGCCGGACTGAGGGCGGGGCTCCACGGCCGGTGTGTCAGGGCCGGCGTGTCAGGGCCGATGTGTGACGGCGTCGTCGACGTCAAGGGTGGTGTTCGCGGCTTCCTGCGCGGCCTGCCCCTCGGCGACCTCCTCGGGGGTGAACCTCATGAACATGACGACGACCGCCGCGATGACGGCGATCCCCGCGCAGCACGCGAACGCCAGGCCGTAACCGTCGGCCTGCGCGGCGAGTTGGGTGGGGTTCATGGTCTCCACCGGCCCGGTGGTGCCGCCCTGCGACAGGGCCCGCGAGGTGACCATCGCGCCGACGGCGACCAGTCCGATGGCGCCACCGAGGTTCTGGGCGACCTGCGCGAGCGCGGTCAGTGGTCCGATCTCGGTGGGCGCGACGCCGGCGACCACCGACAGGGTCAACGGGATCACCGCCAGTCCGACGCCGAAGCCGATGATGATGACCGTCAGTCCGATGCCCGGGAAGTAGTGCGGCATGTCGGTGGCGATCGAGGACGCGTACAGGCATCCCGCGAGGATGATCGCGCCGCCGACGAGCACCAGCCACCGCGGCTGGATCATCAGCGAGAGCTTGGACGCGATCGCCGCGGCCACCCCCAGCCCCACGGCGAACGGCACCACGGCCAGGCCGCTCTCGATCGGCGAGTACTCCAGAATGCCCTGCAGGTACAGGGAGATGAACACCGCCATGCACATCATGATCATGCTGGCCAGGAAGATCGCGGCGAGGGCGGCGACCCGGCTGGTGTTGTCGAAGAGGACGAACGGCAGGATCGGGTTGGCGGCGCGGCGTTCGACCACGATGAATGCGGCGAGCGCGATCGCGCCGAGGAGGAAGGATCCGACGACGAGGGGCCGTCCCCACCCGTTGGGGCCCTCGCTGACCGCCAGCACCAGCAGCGTGCAGCCGACCGTGGCGAGCACGGCACCACGGACGTCGAGTGCCAGACGTTCACCCTGGGACTCACGCAACGCGAACACGGCGCCGACGGCCACCGCCAGCCCGATCGGCACGTTGATGAGGAACACCAGCCGCCAGGACATCTCGGTGAGCACACCACCGAGGATGAGGCCCGCGACCGACCCGACGCCCGTCATCGCCGCGTAGATGGCGAATGCCTGACTGCGCGGCTTTCCCGGCGCGAAGGTGGTGGCCACCAGGGCCATCGCCGTGGGTGCCGCGACGGCCGCCGACGCGCCCTGCAGGGCTCGTCCGACGATCAGGCTCGCCTCGTTCCAGGCCACCCCGCACAGCAGCGAGGTGAGGGTGAACGCCGTGACACCGACGATGAACATCCGCTTGCGGCCGAAGGTGTCGCCGAGTCTGCCGCCGAGCAGCATCAGACCGCCGAAGGCCAGGACGTAGGCGGTGATGACCCAGTTCGCCGACGATTCGCCGAGATCCAGGTGATCGCGGATGCTCGGGAGTGCGAGGGCGGCGACGGTGCCGTCGAGAACCATCAGCAGCTGCATCCCCGACAGCACCAGGATCGCGAAACCGAAGACCGGTCGGTACTGACCGGGCACCACCGTGGTGCCGTGATCAGACGGAGCTGATAGCGACATAAGGGTCGACGCTACCGTTCGCCTTGATCAATATGCCAATCGTTGTTGGCAATGTTGGCTCAGAAGTGACGGCAAGTTGATACGGCAGTGACCTCGTGAGGCGGCTGTGACGGCGTCGAGACGAGGATTCTGCCGGATCAGGAGCCGACGGTGGTGTCCGCGTCGGTGAACCCGGCGACGTCGCCGATCACCACGATGGCCGGTGGTCGCAGGTTGCCGCGCACCGCCTCCTCGGCGGCGTGGGCCAGATCCGCGCGGATCACCCGCTGGGTGGGCAGCGAACCGTTCTCGATCATCGCCACCGGTGTCTGCGGGCTGCGGCCACCGTCGAGCAACGCCTGGGTGAACCGGTCGATGCGTTCGACGGCCATCATCAGCACCAGGGTGCCGCGCAGCCTGCCCAGTGCCGGCCAGTCGACCAGCGAGTCGGGATGATCGGGCGCCACGTGCCCCGAGACGATCACCACCTCATGGGTGACGCCTCGATGGGTGACGGGGATGCCCGCGGATGCGGGCACCGAGATCGGGCTGGTGATACCGGGGACCACGGTCACCGGGACACCGGCGGCGACGCAGGCCTGCAGTTCCTCGAAGCCCCGGCCGTACACATAGGGGTCGCCGCCCTTGAACCGCACGACGAACTTGCCCTCCTTGGCGCGGGCGACCAGGACGTCGTTGATGGCCTCCTGCTTCATCGCCCGCCCGTAGGGCACCTTCGCGGCGTCGATGATCTCCACCTGCGGCCCCAACGCGGCCAGCAGTTGCGGCGGCGCGAGCCGATCGGCGACGACGACGTCGGCGGCCATCAGCAGCCGCAGGCCGCGGACGGTGATGAGGTCGGGGTCCCCCGGTCCGCCACCGACCAGCGCCACCCCGGGCGGGTGCGGTGCATCGTCGACGACGAGGTCACCGTCGGCCAGGGCCCGGCCGATGGCGGCCCGCAGCGCGGCGGACAGCTTGTGATCGCCGCCGGCGAGCACGCCGAACTGGACGTCCCGGTGGCGACCCGAGGCCGGGGTGACGGCCGAACCGAAGCGCGCGTCGTCGGCCCGCACACAGAACGTGTGCGACCGTTCCGCCTCGGCCACCACCGCGGCGTTGACGTCGGGATCGTCGGTGCAGGCCATCGCATACCACGCACCGGCCAGATCGCCGTCGGCATAGGCACGGCGATGGATGCTCACCCCCGGGTAGGACTCCACCGCGGGCGTCGGGTCGATCGCCACCACATGCACGTCGGCGCCGGCCGCCACCAGATTGGGCAGCCGGCGCTGTGCGACCGACCCGCCGCCGACCACGACGACCCTGCGGCCGACCAGGTCGAGGCCGGCCAGGTAGTGGCCGGACTCACCGACGGCGGCGTCACGCTCGGGGCTCTCAGGGGTGTCGGACATGAGTGTGGAGCCTACCGGCTCGGGCACGTCGCGCCCGGGCACGCGGGCATGACCGTCGCCACGATGCCCGAGTGCGCCGGAACGTCGTTGTCCGAGTGGACCTTTGACCGGCTACAGCGGCAGCTCACCGGTACGGCGGATGTAGGACCACACATCCGCGGTCGGCACCCCGAGCCGATGCGCCGCCGATTGCAGCAAGGCACCGAGGAGCAGCGAACTGCAGTATTCGCCGGCGGCGGTGTCCTCGGCGTGACAGCGCACCTCGTTCCACCAGGTCGGATTGTGGTTCGCGGCGGCCTCGGCCATGGTGATCGCGGCGTGGAAGCCGACCGGGACGTCGGGTTCCGGTGCCGGTACCGGGCGTTCACAACTGCCGCAGCAGTCGCCGCAGCCCCCCCGCCGCGGGTGCCGACGGCTCGATTCCCAGGTTCATCGGTAGGTCCGCGATCGTCATGCGCCCGCCATCGCCCTTCGCGACTCACGCTCCAGCGCCCGCTCGCGGGCCCGCTGGAACTTCTCCACCTTGACGTTCATCTCCTCGAGGAAGTCGGCGAGCTTGTCGCGGTACATGTCTCCGAGTGGGCCGAAGTCGTCGCGCTCGAAGATCCGCCACTTCCGCAGCACCGGCATCACCACCTCCGAAAGGTGTTGCGGCAGATCGTAGATGCCACCCTTGGCGATGAGCACCGCGTTGCGCCGGAAGTTCGGCATCGAGGCACCGGGCATCTGGAAGTTCGAGACGATCCCGTAGATGGCGGCCATCGCCTGATCGGGCACCAGGTCGAGCGCACCGGCGACGATGTTGCGGTAGAAGAGCATGTGCAGGTTCTCGTCCGCCGCGACACGCTGCAGCATCTTGTCGGCGATCGGGTCGCCGCACGCCTTGCCGGTGTTGCGGTGACTGACGCGGGTGGCCAGTTCCTGGAAGCTGACGTAGCTGACGGCGTAGAGCATGTCGAAGCTGTGATCGCGCTGACCGTCGTCCTCGGGCAGCGGATTGAATCCGTGCGTCATGTGCAGCATGCGGGTTTCCTCGAGTTCCACCGGGTCAACCCCGCGGGTGACGACGAGGTAGTCGCGCATCACCGTCGAGTGGCGCATCTCCTCGGCGGTCCACCGCCCGACCCAGAAACCCCAGGCGTCGTCGAGGGTGAAGTTGTCGGCGATCACGCGGTGATACGACGGCAGGTTGTCCTCGGTGAGCAGGTTGGTGATCATCGCCGCCTTCGCGACCTCCGACAGCTGCGACTGCTCGGGATCCCAGTCCACGCCGCCCAGAGCGGCGAAGTTGCGCCCGTCGTCCCACGGGACGTAGTCGTGCGGGTGCCAGTCCTTGGTCATCTTCATGTGGCGTTCGACTTCGGTCTCGCAGACCGGCAACAGTTCACGCAGCAAGTCGGAGCCGGTCATCCCGGCGTCACTGGTGGCTGGTCCGATGAGGGTGCTCACGCGTCGCTCCTAGTGCTCTTCGTGTCGGATCGTTACGACCGCGGCGGGATGTGCGTCGTTGCCACGCCCGCTCGGCGGTCCTCCCGGCGCGCGGCCCGACACGCGCTCCCGGTTCTCCACACTCTCCGCCACGTCCCACCCGTCACACGTGAGCCAAAGGTCCCCTGTCGGTGGGGACCGACGTCGCGATCTGGGCGGCCCGGTGCGGTAACTTCGTGTCATGTCCTCCGACGTCCATCCCGCTTCTGCCGACGATTCCGGTGGTGAGCTCGGCCACGACGGTGCGCCGACCGCACCGGTTCGGGTGTACCTCGTCGACGACCACGAACTCGTCCGGCGCGGTCTGCGTGACCTGCTCGGAACCGCCGGCGACATCGAGGTGGTCGGTGAGGCGGCGAGCGTCGGAGAGGCCCGCGTCGGCGTCCTGGCGGCCAAGCCCGACGTGGCGGTGCTCGACGTCCGATTGCCCGACGGCAACGGTGTCGAACTGTGCCGCGACATCCGCGCCGCCGATCCCTCCATCCACTGTCTGATGCTCACCAGCTACGCCGACGACGATGCCCTGCTCGCCGCCGTGCTGGCCGGGGCGTCCGGATTCGTGCTCAAGCAGATCCTCGGACACAACCTGGTGGCGGCCGTGCGCACCGTCGGCAAGGGTGGTTCGCTCCTCGACGATCGCAGCACGGCGGCACTTCTGGCGAAACTGCGCGACGGCAAGCAGCACACCGATCCGCTTGCCGAGCTGACCCATCAGGAGCGCGAGGTCTTCAACCTGATCGGCGACGGTATGACGAACCGCCAGATCGCAGAACGAATGTTCTTGGCGGAGAAGACAATCAAGAACTATGTCTCACGCATCCTCGCCAAACTCGACATGCAGCGCCGCACCCAGGTCGCGGTGATGGCGACCAAACTGCGCGACGGGAAGGCGTAGGCCTGCGGTCGAGCCGACCCAATGCGCCGGTCCCGCCGGTCGGTGGTGCGTAGTGGCGCGGCCAATCCGCCGGTCGGTGGTGCGTAGTGGCGCGGCCAATCCGCCGGTCGGTGGTGCGTAGTGGCGCGGCCAGTCCGCCGGTCGAGGTGCGAGGAGCGCTAGCGACGAGCCTCGAGACCTCTTGTGCCAGAGCTGGAATCGGCCAATGCCGGTGTCATCAGGCAGGTGGTCAAAGCGACTGGCGGCTCGCCCTGGGGGCTCGCCGCGACTCCACAACGCACACCGACCAGCGGATCGGCCCACCACACCCCGACCGGCAGGACGCGCCCTCCTCACCCCTCGGCCAGCGGCACCGACCAGGTCAGCGTCGTGCCACCACCGCGCCCATCGCGCCGGCGTGGTGCGGTGTGGATGTCGAAGACGCCGTCACACTCTTCGGCGCGACGGGTCAGATTGTCCAGTCCCCGGTAGTTGACGTCCTTGGCGATTCCGACGCCGTCATCCTCGATCTTCACGGTCAGCACGTCGTCGGCGCTCACCGACACGGAGATGTGCTCGGCGTGCGCATGCCGGAGCGCATTGGAAAGCCCTTCGCGCAGCACGGCATCGATGTGTGGTCCGAGCGCATCGGGTACCACGGTGTCGACCGGGCCGATGAACTGCACGCTCGGCGCGATCGGCGCGTGCACCGACAACTCCGAGACGATGTCGAGGACACGACGACGCAACGTCGAGGTGTCGTGATGATCCGACACGGTCTGCAGATCGAAGATCGAGGTCCGGATCTGGGCGATCGTCCGGTCCAGATCGGTCATCACCTGCTCGAGACGCGCGGTGGTCGCCTCGTCGGTGGTCCCCGGCTGGGCGGCCGAACGTGCCTGCATCGTCTGGATCGACATACCGATCGCGAAAAGGCGCTGGATCACATGGTCATGCAGGTCACGGGCGATGCGATGCCGGTCCTCGAGTACCTCCAGATCGCGGGCGACCTGCTGCTGCTCGGCGTACACGATGGCCAGCGACGCCACCTCGGCGACACCGGCCAGACCGGCGATCTCCTCGTCCTCCCAGAACGTCTTCTCGCGGGCGGTGATCAGCAACCAGCCGAACGCCCCCGACGCGCGATGCAGCGGCTGCACCGTCGCCCACCCGGCCCCCGAACGTGACAGTTCCGAGTCGATCTCCTCGATCGGCACCACCGACAACCCGGTACCGGCGGGCAGTGTCAACCGCGACAGATCCAACCCGGTGCGGGTGGCCCCGGCGACCGACCGATCGCCCTGCTCGCCGGTGATCAAGTACACGTCCACCGCGTTGACCAACTCGGCCACGTCCGAACACATCCGGGACAGCGTGTCCGACAACGCGATTCCGGCCAGGGGCTCCGATCCGCGACGGGCGAGGATCTGCATCCACCGGTGTCGGGTGCGCGCACGCTCGAAGAGTTGGGCGTTGTCCACGGCGATACCCGCGGCCACCGCCAGGACGGCGATCAACGTCTCGTCGAGCTCGGAAAACTGTGCACCGCCCCGCTTCTCGGTCAGGTAGATGCGCCCGAAGATCGAGCCGCGGATGATGATCGGCGCGCCGAGGAAGGTGGTCATCGGCGGGTGATTCGGCGGGAATCCCACCGACGCCGGATGTTTGGCGAGATCGGGAATCCGGAGAACGTGCGGATCGTCCATCAGCACACCGAGCACACCGCGACCGACGGGCAGCGCCCCCATCCGTGCCCGCTCGACGGGTGTGATGCCGGTGTAGACGAACTCGCTGAGACCGCCATCCGGTCCGCGCACGCCCAACGCCCCGTAGCGGGCGTCGACGACGCCGACCGCCACCTCGACGATCCGCTGCAGAGCGCGGTCGAGTTCGAGTCCCTGCCCCACAACGAGGACGGCCTCGAGCAGGTCCCGAAGGATGTCGGGGTCGTCGACACCGTACTCGAGCAGAGCGTCGAGCACGGCCCGCAGTTCAGTTCCGGACATGGTCATCGCGGTCACCACCGATCGTCATAGCCGTCGTTGCCGCGTCGACGAATCGCGCGATCGCATGTGGCGTCGCCACCGGGTGTACGTGCAGGTAGGACGCGTGCACGCCGTCACCGATGGCCCCGTCGGTGACGGGCAGCCCAGTGACGCCACGCCATCCCCAGGCGGGTGCCCCCTGGTCGATGTCGACGTAGGAGCGGTGGAATTCGTGGCCGGTGACCCGTTCACCGGCTCGATACAAGACCGAATCGGCGATGGCGACGGCATCCCGGTATCCGAGATTCAACCGTGGACCGAAGACGCCGACACCGTCGATGACACCGGTCATCGCATGCCCGTCGAGCTCCCGGCAGAGGTAGAGCAGGCCGGCGCACTCGGCGTGGATCGCGCCTCCGGCGCGGGCATGGTCGGCAATATCGTTGCGTAGCAGCGTGTTCGCCGACAGTTCGGCAGCATGTTCCTCGGGGAACCCACCCCCGATGACGACGGCGGCGGTGCCGTCGGGAAGTCGGTCGGTCAGCGGATCGAACTCGGCGATGTCGGCACCCGCGGCCCTCAGCAGTTCGGTGTGCTCGGCGTAGCCGAAGGTGAAGGCCGCCCCGGCGGCCACCGCCACCACCGGGCGGGCCCGGGGAGGTGACACGTCCGGGCCGACGGCCTCGGCGATCGCCTCCGCCGCACTCCACGGTCGATCCGGGACCCCACGCGCGGCGTGTGCCGCCGCGACGATGGCCGGCAGGTCGAGTCCGGCGCCCACCGTCGCCGTCATTGCGGCCACCGCGGTCACCGCATCCGCGCTGCGTTCGGCGGCGGGTATCAGGCCGAGATGACGCGACGGGACCGCCAGCTCGGGATTGCGGTGCAGCACACCGAAAACGGGGAGACCGACCCGCGCACACGCCTGACGTAGGACCGCCTCGTGCCGCGGTGAACCGACACGATTGAGGATCACCCCGGCGATCCGCACCGACGGCGAGTATCCGAGGAAGCCGTGCAGCAGTGCGGCCAATGACTGACTGTGGCCGCCGGCGTCGACGACGAGGATCACCGGCGCACCGATCAGCGTCGCCACATGCGCGGTCGATCCCATGCCGATGGGGTCGGCCTCCGAGATGTCCGCGTCGTCGCCGATCCCGGTGATCCGCCCGTCGAACAGGCCCATCACCCCCTCCACGACGGCGATGTCGGCTCCGCCGCATCCCGCGGCGAACAGCGGGGCGATCATCTCCGCCTCAACGAGATTCGGGTCCAGATTGCGTCCCACCCGACCGGCCGCCACCGCGTGGTACCCGGGGTCGATGTAGTCGGGTCCCACCTTGAACGGCGCAACCCGGTGTCCGGCGGCGCGCAACGCGCCGAGCAGTCCGGTGGTCACCGTCGTCTTGCCGCTACCCGACGCGGGCGCGGCGATGACGACGGTGGGGATGCCGGTGGCCGTCGGCGACGTCACGGCCTCACCACTCGATACCCTTCTGCCCCTTACGACCCGAGTCCATCGGATGCTTGATCTTGCGCATCTCGGTGACCAGGTCGGCGGCGTCGATGAGCGACTGCGGGGCGCGGCGTCCGGTGATGACGACGTGTTGCCGGCCGGGTCGCGCGGCCAGTGCCTCGATGACCTCGTCGACGTCCACCCAGCCCCAGTCCAGCGGGTAGGTGAATTCGTCGAGGACGTAGAAGTCGTGTTCGTTCGCTGCGAGGCGCCGCGCGATCTCCGCCCACCCGGCGCGGGCCGCGGCGGCGTGGTCGTCGGTGTCATCGGCGTTGGCGCGCAACCACGACCAGCCCTGGCCCATCTTGTGCCACTCGACCGGTCCGCCCTGCCCGGTCCTCTCATGCAGTTCGCCGAGGGCGGTCATGGCAGACTCCTCGCCCACCTTCCACTTGGCGCTCTTGACGAACTGGAACACCGCGACCCGCATGCCGGAGTTCCACGCCCGCATCGCCATGCCGAACGCGGCGGTCGATTTCCCTTTCCCGTCGCCGGTGTGCACGGCGAGCACCGGGAGATTCCGGCGCTGCCGAGTGGTCAGGCCGTCGTCGGGAATGGCGGTCGGAACACCTTGCGGCACAGAATTTCTCCTCGACTATCGTTATGCGGCCGAATGGACGGGGCGGGCCAGGGCGGCCAGGCTCAGGTGCTCCATGGGCAACAGTTCCGCGTTGAGGTGCACCGCGAGCTCCGCCGCGAGACCCAGACGCACCATGCCCTGCTCACAGTCGACGACAACACTGTCGATGCCTTTGCGCCCGATCGTCTCGGCGGCCGCGCGGGCCCGGGGCGCGGCGTCGGCCCCCGCGGTGGCCCGGCCGTCGGTCAGGACCACCAGCAGGGGGCGTCGATGCGGATCGGCACGTCGGGCTCGGGTGATGACCTCGTCGGCGGCGAGCAGCCCCTCGGCGAGCGGGGTGCGTCCACCGGTGCGGACCGAGGCCATCCGACGCACCGCGATGTCGACCGACTTCGTCGGCGGCACAGCGACTTCGGCGCGCGAGCCACGCGCGATCACCACGGCCACCCGATCCCGTCGGGTGTAGGAATCGCGGAGCAGATCGACGCACAGTTCACTGACGGCGGCCAGTCGGCGGCGCGCGGTCATCGATCCGCTCAGATCGACGACGAAGACCACCAGATTGGCTTCCTGACCGATCCGCGCGGCCCCACGGAGATCTCTTTCGGCGACCCGTACCCGCCCGGCGTCGTCGACACCGCGGCCGGCCGCCGACAAGACCGTGCCGAACAGATGCATCGGTGTGCCGGGACCGAAATCGGTGGCGCCGATCGTCTGGCCACGTCGACTCCGGGCGCGGGATCGTCGGCCGGGTTCGCCGTCGCCGATGCCGTCGACACGCAGGCGACGCATCCGGCGGGCGGTCGCCGCGGCGGGCCCGCCGAACAGGGCCCCCGGCGCCGGACCGGCCGGCGTCGTCGACTCGGCACCCTCCTCGTCGTTGGGTGGGGCGGCGTCGTCGGATGGGGCAGCGTTGTTGGGTGGGGCAGCGTTGTTGGGTGGGGCGGGGTCGGGCGTGGAGGGCTCGGTGGAATCGCGGGGTGCCTCGCCCGTCGGTTCTCCCCCATCGGGTCCTGGGTCATCGGGTTCACGATCTCCGGACCCGGGATCGTCCGGTGGTTCCGGGGAATCATCATCGCCGGCGGCCTCATCGCCGGCCGCCATCGCATCGTCGAGTTGCTGATCGCTGAGACCGGATTCGTCGAACGGGTTGCGTCGGCGCCGATGCGGCAGTGCCAGTTCGACGGCGACGCGCACGTCCTCGGCGTCGACCTCGGTGGCACCCCGCAACGCGGCGTGGGCCGTCGCGGTCCGTGCCACGACGATGTCACCGCGCAATCCGTCCACCTGCAGGTGAGCACAGATCCCGGCGATCCGGCGCAGCTGCGACGTCGGGAGCGCAACGGAGTCGATACTTGCCCTTGCCGCCGAGATACGTTGCGCGAGTTCGTCTTCGGAATCCGCGTAGCGCGCCGCGAAACCCACCGGATCGGCGTCGAAGTCGATGCGACGACGGACGATCTCGACCCGTTCGTCGACGTCTCGTCCGGCGATCACATCGACGGCCAGACCGAAACGGTCGAGGAGTTGCGGACGTAGTTCTCCCTCTTCGGGATTCATGGTGCCGACGAGCACGAAGTCGGCGGATTGGGTGTGCGACACCCCGTCACGTTCGATCGTCACCCGCCCGCTCGCCGCGGCGTCCAGGAGAACGTCGACGAGGTGATCGGCGAGCAGATTGACCTCGTCGATGTAGAGCACTCCCCCGTCGGCCTGCGCCAGCAATCCGGGAGTGAAGTCGGCCCGACCGTCGCGCAGGACACCGGTGAGATCGAGCGATCCGATCACCCGGTCCTCGGTGGCACCGATGGGTAGTTCGACGACGCGGGCACCTTGACCGTCCGCGCGCGCGTCATGAATGAGTGGACCGAGCGCACGCACGATCGTCGACTTCGCGGTGCCCTTCTCGCCGCGGATGAGCACTCCACCGATCCCGGGTGCGATCGCACTGAGGATGAGGGCGAGTTTGAGTCGGTCCTGTCCGACGACCGCGGTGAACGGATACCGCACCGGTGCGGCGATCGGGTCGCGCGGGGTGTGTCCCGACGCAAGGTCTGCGGTCATCTCAGCTCACACCCGTCTCCGCCGGACCAGCACCGTCACGCACCATCGACACGTGGGGTATCCCGTCCTCGAGGTATTCGTCACTGTTGACCCGGAAGCCGAACTTCGCATACATCTGCGTCAGGTAGGTCTGCGCCTCGATCCGGCACACGTGTTCTCCGATGTCCTCGAGCGCGGCGGTCAACAATTGTGCGGTCAGGCCCATGCCACGGTGGGCCCGTTCGGTGCACACCCGACCGATACGGAATTCGGGCCTGCCATCGGGACCGACACCGTCCTGCATGACACGCAACGTCGCCGCCACCGGAGATCCCGTGCCGTCCACCTCGTCCGACACCGACGGCGACTCGGTGAACCACCAGTGATGAGTGGTGGACTCGAGGTCCCGGCCGTCGAGTTCCGGGTAGGGGCAGGCCTGCTCGACGACGAAGACATCGACCCGCAACCGCAGGATCCGGTACAGCGTGGCGGGATCGAGGTCGGCGGCGGCACTGTGATGCAGCCGGTACGCGTTCGACGTCGCTGAGCTCATGATGTCGTGACTATCACAGGACGCACGGGCCGTGCACCTTCCCGCACATCACACCGCCGCGGTCAGCCGGCCGAGGTCGCGACCGCGTCGGAGGACTGGGTGGCTCCGCTCTTGAGCTGCAGGCTGGCGCTGGTCCAATCCCACACCTGCCGGAACAGGTCGCGATTGCCCGAGAGCTTCTGGCCGAAGGACGGAATCATCTCGGTCAGCTTGGACGTCCACCCCTGATACTCCGTGGGGAAGCACTGCTCGAGCACGTTGAGCATCGCCGGAACGGCCGTGGACGCGCCGGGCGAGGCACCGAGCAGGCCCGCGATGGTGCCGTCACCGGCGGCGACCACCGCGGTTCCGAACTCCAGCGAGCCACCGACACCGGTCTTACGGATCACCTGGACACGCTGGCCCGCGGTGATCAACTCCCAGTCGTGCCCGAGGGCGCGGGGTACGAACTCCGACAGCGTCTTCACGCGGTCGGCGGGGCTGGCGGCGAGCTCCCCGATCAGGTACTTGAGCAGACCGAACTCCTGCGGCGCGATCGAGATCATCGGCAGCAGGTTGCCGGGCTTGATGGTCGCGGGCAGGTCGGTGACCTTGCCGCTCTTGAGGAACTTCGGCGACCAGCCGGCGTACGGGCCGAACAGCAGTCCCTTGGAGTGGTTGATGACGCGGGTGTCGAGGTGCGGCACCGACATCGGCGGGGCGCCGACGGCGGCCTGCCCGTACACCTTGGCCGCGTGCTGTTCGATCAGATCGGGGTTGGTGCAGCGGAAGAACTCACCCGACACCGGGAAGCCGCCGAAGCCCTTCGCCTCGGCGATACCCGACTTCTGCAGGAGGCTCAACGCGCCGCCACCGGCGCCCACGAAGACGAACTTGGCGTGCACCTGGGTCTTCTCGCCGGTGCGACGGTTCTTCACCTTGACGATCCAGCTGCCGTCGGATTGCTTGTTCAGGTTGGTCACCGAGTGACCGAAGTAGATGTCGCCGCCCTGGCTGACGAAGTTCAGCAACTGCTGGGTGAGTGCGCCGAAGTCGACGTCGGTGCCGTCGGTGAACCAGTTGAGCGCCACCGGATCGCTGAAATCGCGGCCCTGGGCCATCAGTGGCAGCCGTGCGCTGAACTCGGCCGGGTCGTCGATGAACTCCATGCCCTCGAACAAGACCTGTCCGGAGAGACGGTCGTAACGCTTGCGCAGGTAGTCGGCGCCGGCCTGACCGTGGGTGAAGCTGACGTGCGGGATCGGGTTGATGAACTCGCTGGGCGAGCCGAGGATGCCGTTGTCGACGGCGTGGGCCCAGAACTGACGAGACACCTGGAACTGCTCGTTGATGTTGATGGCCTTGTCGATGTTGACATCACCATCGGCGGTCTTCGGTGTGTAGTTCAGCTCGCACAGTGCCGAGTGACCGGTCCCGGCGTTGTTCCACGGGTCGCTGCTTTCGGCGGCGGCGGCGTCGAGCCGTTCGAACAGGCTGATCGACCAATTGGGCTCGAGCTGCCGCAGCAGCGCTCCCAGAGTGGCACTCATGATGCCCGCGCCCACCAACGCCACATCTGTCTTGATCACCGTTTCAGACACCTGGACCCCAATTCACGCAGCCGGGACGACCGTCGTCCCTTCTCGATAGCCCATTGTCCCCTATCGCGGCGCTCCGGCAGCATCGACTCCTGTCAAGTGTGGGCTGGGCGACACTGCACCCGGACTTTCGCACCCCCTGCGCTGGTCGATGCCGCCGGTGCCGCTTCACTACAGTGGTGGCGTGACGTCTCAGCAGGGCCTCGTCAACGCCGCCAGCAGCACCGGTGCCGTCGTCCACGGCTGGCAACCCGACCACTTCCTCGACCGCTACGAAACCTGCACCATCGACCTCGGGCCCGACCCCGACGGCGAGGATCCCATCACCGCGACCCTCGTCCGCCGCCCGGCCGGTCAGGCCGATGCCGAACGCGGAGCCGTGCTGTACGTGCACGGCCTGACCGACTACTTCTTTCATGAACCCCTCGCCGACCACTTCGCCGAACTCGGCTATGCGTTCTACGCGATCGATCTGCGCAAGTGCGGGCGTTCGCTGCTGCCCCAGCACACCCCGCACTACACCGCCGATCTCGCGGTGTACGACGAGGAGTTGCGCGCCGCGATCGACATCATCGGCGCCGACGTGGGCGCCGACGCCGAGATCCTGGTTGCCGGCCACTCCACCGGCGGGTTGGTTGCAGCACTGTGGCTCGACCGACTCCGCCGAACCGACCCAACCCGCCACGATCGCATCCACGGGTTGCTGCTCAACAGTCCGTGGTTCGATCTGCAGGGCGCGCCGTTGCTCCGTTCGTACCCGGTGACCCTGTTGTTCCGGATCGTGGCCGCGGTTCGGCCGAAAACCGTGATCCCGCAGGAGTTCTCATCCGCATACGGCGACAGCATCCACGTGAGCAAGTTCGGCGAGTGGAGCTACGACCTGGCAAAGAAGCCCCTCGGCGGGTTTCCCAAGACCTTCGGCTTCCTCAATGCCGCCCGAACGGCTCAGCGGCACCTGCACCACGGCATCGACGTCGGCGTTCCATCACTCGTCTTACGTTCTGACAAAACACATTTCAGCCCGCACTACTCGTCGGCGACCGACACCGCGGACGCCGTCCTCGACGTCGGGCAGATCGCCCAGTGGAGTGGCTGCCTCGGTAATCGAGTCACCACCGTGCCGATCACCGATGCCCGGCACGACGTGTTCTTGTCGGTGCGTCACGCCCGTGAGCAGGCCTACCTCGAGGTCGACCGATGGCTCGCGGCCCTGCACGAACAACAGACTGCGAAAGGTCACTAACCCGTGGGAACAACCACATCTGTCGATCTGGCCATCATCGGATCGGGCAGTGGAAACTCCATTCCCGACGATCGCTTCGCCGGGAAGAGCATCGCCATCTTCGAGGAAAGCATCTACGGGGGCACCTGCCTCAACGTCGGCTGTATCCCGACCAAGATGTTCGTCTACGCCTCCGAAGTCGCCGACATCGCCTCTCACGGTGAGAAGTACGGCGTTCATTCGCGTGTCGACGGGGTCGACTGGCCGTCGATCGTGTCGCGTGTCTTCGGGCGGATCGACCCAATCTCGGTGGGCGGCAAACGTTATCGCGTCGAGGACTGTGACAACATCACCGTCTTCGATTCCCATGTCGAGTTCGACGGTCGCGATGATTCCGGCCGCTATCGGCTCGTCACCGGGGATTCGGTGGTCCTCGCCGACGAGGTGGTCATCGCCGCAGGGTCGCGTGCCACCATCCCCACCCCGATCGCCGAGAGCGGCGTCCGCTACTACACCAACAATGACGTGATGCGGCTGGAGAAGCTGCCGCAACGGATGATCATCGTGGGCAGCGGGTACATCGCCGCCGAGTTCGCGCATGTCTTCGGTGCATTGGGTACCGACGTGTCCATCGTGGCCCGCGGACCGCGACTGCTCCGCAAGCTGGACGACGAGGTCTCGGAGCGGTTCACCGAGATCGCCCGGGACCGCTGGGATGTGCATCTCGACACGCAGGTGTCGGGGGCGGCGAATCTTCCCGGGGGCGGAGTTCGCGTCGACTTCGAGGATGGGACCCATCTCGATGCCGACGTGCTCCTGGTGGCCGTCGGCCGAGTATCCAACGCGGATCGGCTGGGGTTGAACACAATCGGACTCACCCTCTCTGATGACGGCCGGGTCATCGCCGACGAGCATGGCCGAACCGACGCCCCCGGCGTATGGGCGCTGGGCGACGTCAGTTCGCCGTACCAGCTCAAGCACGTCGCCAATCACGAACAGCGTGTCGTGCAGGCCAACCTGTGCAAGGGTTGGGACGCCGACGATCTCGAGTCCTTTGATCATCGATACGTTCCTGCTGCCGTCTTCACCCACCCCCAGATCGCCTGCGTCGGCATGTCGGAGGCGCAGGCCCGCGCGGCCGGCCACGACATCACGGTCAAGGTCCAGGCATACGGTGACGTCGCTTACGGCTGGGCGATGGAGGACTCCACCGGGTTCTGCAAACTGATCGCCGAGAAGGGCACCGGCAAACTGTTGGGCGCCCACCTCATCGGTCCGCAGGCTCCGACCGTCATCCAACCGGTCATTCAGGCGATGTCCTTCGGGCTCACCGCCCACGAGATGGCGCGCGGCCAGTACTGGATTCACCCGGCAATGCCGGAGGTCCTGGAGAACGCCCTTCTCGGACTGGAGATCTGACCCGGCCCGTTGGTCGATCCGACCGTCCCGTTGGTCGCGGTGTTTGAGCTCCGTGGAAACGGAGGACCGTGTCCGCCGGGCCGAGCTTGTCGAGGTCGAGGTCGAGGTCCCGTCCCGGTGGTCGAGCCGGTCCGGAGCGTTAGCCGCCGCGTTGAGCTCCGTCGAAACGGAGGACCGTGTCCGCCGGGCCGAGCTTGTCGAGGTCGAGGCCTCGCAAGGCAAGCGCTGTAACTCCCCACGGCCACAACGTTTCTGCGGCAGCGGAGCCCGGACAGTCCCGGTGGGGCGGGCTGGTTCAGGAGGTGTCGAGCCGGTAGTGGAGCCTGGCGGCCAGGACACGTTCGATCCGGCTGTTGCGCGGGTTCATGCCGATGGCGGCCAGTTCCTCGAGCTCACGCTCCCGGTCGGCATCGCTGGTACGGAATCCGCCATCACGGATGCGGCGCTCGCGTGCCTGACTTTCAGTGGCCGTGTCGCGGACACGAATCCGGGTACGTGAGGCACGATCCAGCCCGGCAACGGTGTCAGGGTCGTCGGGATCGTCGGTGATCGGAACACCGTCCCCGTCAAAGATGACCAGGTCGATCTCCCCGGTACCGGTGACACCAGGTTCGTCGGGGTGCTCGCCGCCTACGGCGTCGGGCCCGTCCCGCTGATCGGGTGGTTGGGGCTCAACAGGATCGGAATGGGCTGCGCCTGAATCGAACTCGTCGACGCCTGGTTCGGGTTGCTCAGCGACGCCGGACTTGCGGTCGTCACCCTCGTCGATGCTGTCGACGATGTTGGACGAGTCGACGGCCGGAGCCGGATGGTCACTCGAAACGCCACGATCGCACGGGGTTTCGGCCTCGACGGTCGGTGCCGCGCCCTCGTGGTCGTGGCGAGTGTCGTCCTCGGCCTCACCACGTGCTTCACCGTCAGCGGCTTCGGCTTCGATGTCAGCAGTTTCGGCATCGACCGCTTCAGCGTCGACCACGTCGGCGTCAACCACGTCGGTGTCTGCGGGTTCGGTTGCGCCGGCACCACTACCGGTATCGGTGCCGTTGTGGTCGCTGTGGATCTGGTCGCGGATCTGGTCGAGTTTCTGCTCGTAGAGTGCGGTGATGTCGGGGTGATCGTTGACGATCTTCGGGTTCTCCGGCATCCCGGGTGCGGCGTTGAGCTGCCACCAACACCGACCGGCGAGCGGTCCGTCCTCGTAGATGCCGGTGGTGTACTGACCCGGATTCGGCCCGACCATCCGGTTGTGCGGCCCGCACGCCGGCGCCAGATCGGTGATGTCGGTTTTCCCGCCATCAGCCCAGTCCTCTTTGGCGTGATGCATCTCCGAATGCGAGGCGGGTTGCCCACATCCGGGGAACGAACACACCTCACCGCCGGTGCGGGAGAACGACGCGATCCGCTGCTCGGTCGACGCCAACCGGCGGGCCCGCCCCAGATACAACGGGAGGTCGATGGCGTCGGAGAACACCGCCAGGAACTGCTGCAGATCGTTGGGGTCTTTGATGTCCCCCAACGCACTCAGCAAATCCGGAATAGGAATCGTGGATCCGGACGCAGTGGTGGCATACCCAGCCCCCGCGAGGAGATGTCCCACAGGGCGCGGGTGATCGGAGGGAGGTGCCCGTTGAGTTTCGCCATCCCATCGACACGGGACTGGTTGATCCACAAGTTGCGACGCTGTTGGCGTTCTTTCTCCTCGACCAACTGTCCGTCGGGGTCGAGGTGCGCCAGAATGCGGGCACCCATCTTGGTGATGTCGGCCGGGATGTGTTCGGTGGCTTTCTCACCGAGGGTGGCTTCGGCGGCGACCTTCTTGTCATGCGGTACGGCGTTGGGGATGTTGTCCAGGGCTTCCAGTGCCGCCGACAGGTGGGTGTGACCGATCAGACCCTTCTCATACGCGGCCGACAGGGTCGGGTATTTCGGTTCCTCCGGTTGCCCGGTCAAACCGTGGAACCGGGCGGTGGCCTTCATATGAGCGATGCGCATGGTGGGTTGCGCGATCCGCAGATCGTAGTTCAGAAAATTCGACAGGCTGACTTTGCCGACCTTGCGGTGCACACCACGATCAGAGATTTCCAGGATCGCGCGATCACCCTGAAAGTGGGTACGGGTCGCGATCTGTTCGGACAGTTTCGCCGCTTCGATGACTTCGGTGTCGGAGCATGCGGTCATCGGAGTTTCGGCCAACTCGTCCAAGATCTCGGAGAGTTGGTGCATCAGCTGCAGTGGTCGTGACATGGGACTGTCGGTGGTGTCTGTCATGCTGATGTCACCTCCCCCGAGAAGGCCGTTGTGGCGTATGTGTTCTATTATAGCGGTCCACATCTATATTCGCAAGGCTTTTCTACCCACAGGGTGTGCATGCGTGAATATGGTTGGGGTGCTGGCTATTTCCAGCCTTGCGTCACCGGGTCTCGACACGGTTCGTCGCTTGCGCTCCTCACCGGCTCGACCGGCGGGATGAGGGTGCTCGACGAGGCCGTTGGGACGCGTCAGGAGATGGGGTTGGTCGAGCGTCGCCTGACCGACGGCGCTCAGAAAACTGCTGAGCGCAAGGAGATCTCGCTGGCCAGTTCGGCCGGCGCGTGTTGCGGAATCCAGTGGTCGACGCCGGACAGTACGCAGAAGCGGAAGTCCGAGTAGGCATACCGCCCGCTCTGCTCGGCCTGCTCACGCCCGAGCGCAGAGTCGGCGTCGCTCCACACCATGGTGGTGGGAATCTCGACGGGTCGGCACGACATCGTCTTGGCGATGTCGGTGGTGAAGTTCGCCCGGTACCAGTTCAACGCCGCGGTCATCGCCCCCGGTTCCTTCAGTGGGGCAAGCTCTTCCGCAGTGACACCCGCCCGACGCAGCAGTACACCGTTGCGCGCGAGGAGCTTCTCCTCCGCACCGTCGGCAATGAAATCCTTGATGTAGGAGGATCTTTCCCGTTGATCACTGGTGTCCAGTGAATCTCGGGTCGCCGACGGGTGACCCGTGCTGACCGCGACGAATCCGGTGAACCTGTCTGGATGCTTGGCGGCGAGGTGCCAGGCAACCAGCCCTCCCCAGTCGTGTCCGACCAACAACGCGTAGTGCACGCCGAGCGCATCGAGGATGCCGATCGCATCGTCGACGAGATGATCGATCCGATAATCCTCGACCTTGTCGGGACGGGCACCCGGGCTGTAGCCGCGCTGGTTGGGCACGATGGTCCGCAATCCCGCCTCATGAAGACGCGGGACGACGGCGTCGTAGCACGAACCGTTCACCGGAAAGCCGTGAAGGAGTAGCACCCAGGGGCCCTTGTCCGGGCCCCCGGTGGTGACCTCGAAACTCAGATCCCCCACATCGACCGTGCGCTGTTGTGTGTCCACTCGGTCCAGCCTAGGTGATCGCCGACACGTCAGAGGTTCAACACGGGCGCGGAATCAGCGCGCTGGCGATGATCGGCAGGTCCGCGCGAGCTCCGGCGGCGAGGATGTCCACGACGGCGTCGAGATCGAGATGCTCGACCACCAGATCCGCGATGCGGTCGACCTGCTCGGCGCGCACGTCGGCGAAGGTGACGGTTTCGTCGGGCTCGAACTCGCTATGGCCCGATTCTCTTGCGACCCAACAGAGGAAGTCCCGGCGAAACCCGTCCGAGGCGAGCAAGCCGTGCCAGTGTGTCCCCCGTACCGATCCTCGAGCCGCGCCTTCGTCGCCGAAACGGTCGTCGCGCAGCCAGGGTTCCTCGGCGGAACGCGTCACCCGTCCGTGATGGATCTCATATCCGCTGATCGGGAGACCGCCACCGGTGCCACTGACCTCGCGGAGGATCTTCTGCTGATCGAACTCCACGTCGATGTCGAGGAGGCCGAGACCGTCCACCCGCTCGTGTCCCGTCGCCGACTCCACATCGTCGACGATGAGTCGGCCGAGCATCTGGAATCCTCCGCAGATCCCGAGGATCGGCCGGCCGGCAGCAGCCCTCGCCTGCACGGCGCTGTCGATCCCCCGTGACCGCAGCCACGCGAGGTCGGACACGGTGGCCCGAGTGCCCGGGAGTACCACCAGATCAGCGGAGGCGACGCTGCCCGGATCGTCCACCCACGTGACGTCCACGCCCGGATCGCATGCCAAGGCCTCCACGTCGGTGGAGTTGGAGATCCGAGGTAGCCGGATCGCGGCCACCGTGAGGTTGCGGCCCGACCGATCCGACGTCCCGAGCGGTCCCACCCGACGGCCGACCGGCGACGACAGCGAATCCTCGGCATCGATCCACAGGCCGGTGTCGAACGGCAACACGCCCAGCGTCGGCCGTCCGGTCAACGCCTGCAGCTGCATCAGTCCCGGTTCGAGGATCGACACATCGCCACGGAACTTGTTGATGATGTAGCCGGCGATGCGCGTCTGATCCGCGCTGTCCAGGATGGCGGTGGTACCGAAGAGGTGCGCCAGCGATCCGCCGCGGTCGATGTCGGTGACGAGCAGCACCGGAAGGTCGGCAGCCTGCGCCAATCCCATGTTGGCGATGTCGGTATCACGCAGATTGATCTCGGCGACCGAACCGGCACCCTCACAGATGACGACATCGAATTCGTCACGTAGCGAGGACAATTCATCGGCGACCACCTCGAGTAGATGGGACCGGCGCGTGATGTAGTCGCGAGCGCCCACGTCGCCGGCCGGCTGCCCACGCACGATCACATGCGACCGTCGATCACCGCCCGGCTTGAGCAGCACGGGATTGAATCGGGTCGACGGTTCCAGACCACAGGCGTACGCCTGCAACGCCTGCGCGCGACCGATCTCGCCGCCGTCGATCGTGACCACCGAATTGTTGGACATGTTCTGGGCCTTGAACGGCGCGACCCGCACGCCCTGTCGCGCCAGCGCCCGGCACAGCCCGGCGACCACCAGGCTCTTGCCGGCGTCCGAGCTCGTCCCCCCGATCAGTACGGCACCACGAATCCCGGTCACCTCGGTCACCCTATCGGTGCGTTCGTCGTTCGGGTGCTTTCCGCGCCGTCGATCAGAGCCCGCCTCCGCCATCCGCGTCGACGCGGGGCCCCCGGGGTTCGATACCCTCACCCGAGAACGTCGGGGTGAGGAGATATCGATGGCACTGGCCGCCGGTGCGACCTTTGCCGGTTGTCGCGTCATCGAACAGCTGGGTGCCGGCGGCATGGGCGAGGTCTATCTCGTCGAACACCCGCATCTCGGACGTCGTGAAGCACTGAAGGTGATCTCGGTTCGCTCCGACGACCCGTCGTTCTCCGAGAGATTCACCAGCGAGGCCCGGACCGCGGCGTCCCTCGATCACCCCGACATCGTCACCGTCTATCACTACGGGATCGAGGACGGCCAGCCGTGGTACACGATGGCCTATATCGCGGGCACCGACCTGTCCGGTGCGGGCCCGCTCCCGCCGCACGAGGTAGTTGCGATCCTGACCCGGGTGGCCGACGCGCTCGACGATGCTCACGCTCACCGAATCATTCACCGCGACATCAAACCGGCCAACATCCTCGTCACCCGCGGCGCCGACGGTTCCCTCAACCGGGTCACGGTGCTCGACTTCGGCATCGCACGCCTTCTCGACAGCACCAGGATGACGACGTCCAACGCGTTCATCGGCACCGTCGCCTACGCCGCGCCCGAGGTCCTCACCGGCTCGGCGGCGAGTCCGGCGTCAGATCAATATGCGTTGGCGTGCACGACCTTCGAATTGTTGACCGGCCGCGCGCCGTACGTCGCCGACAATCCGGGCGCGTTGATGATGGGTCATATCAACTCACCCATTCCGCGGGTGTCTGCAGCCGACCCCACCCTGGCACCGTTCGACGACGTGTTTCGACGTGCACTCGCCAAGACCCCCGAGCAAAGGTTCCCGAACTGCGCCGCGTTCGCCTCGGCCTTTGCCAACGCCGCGGCTCACATGGGACCGTCCGCCCCAGCCCCGGCCGCGCACTTCTCACCGGTGCCGGGTGTCGCGCGTCCTCCCGTCCATCCCCACGTGGCAGCGCCCGCATGGAACCCGCAACCTCCACGTGGACGGCCGCGACGTGGACTGGCGATCGGTGTCGGCGTCGCGGCATTGGTTCTCGTGATGGCGCTCGTCGCCGTCGTGGTGGCAGTTGTCGCCGACGTCGGCGATGCGGACTCGACATCGGCACTGCCGCGCTCCGAGTTCCTGGTGCAGAATCCCGCGGAGATCCCCGTCGGTGGTTGGGTGAGTACATCGGTGGGTGCCGGTCACGCGTGTGCCATCGCGACGGCCGGATCGGCGTACTGCTGGGGAAACAACGATGCGGGCCAACTGGGCAACGGCATCAGCACCGGCGCGCCGGTGGTCCCGGTGAAGGTCGTCGGGCTCGCCCACGTGACCGCGATCAGCGCCGGGTCGGGCCACACCTGCGCCATCGACTCCGGTCGGGCATGGTGCTGGGGCGAGAACGACAAGGGACAACTCGGCAACCGATCCACCACCGACAGCGCGACTCCAGTCGAGGTCGTCGGCCTCACGGACGTCACGGCCATCTCCGCGTCGATCAACGTGACGTGTGCGGTGGCCCAGGACGTTCCGTATTGCTGGGGTAAGAGCACTTTCGCGCTCGGCGATGGTTCATCCACCGCGAGCACGACGCCGGTACGGGTACTCGGGCTGACGGATTCGACGTCGGTGAGCACCGTCGCCAACACCTCGTGTGCCACGGCAACCGGCGGGACCGTGTTCTGTTGGGGCGGCGGGAGCCGGGGCACGCTCGGGGACGGGCGATCCCTGGCCTCGGACGAGACCGACTCGACGGTTCCGGTGCGCTCGGGCACCCTGACCGGGGTGTCGCAGGTGTCGGTGGGCTCACTGTTCGGGACGGCCTGTGCGCTGTCGAAGGCCGATGTGTACTGCTGGGGCGACAATCATTCGGGCCAGGCAGGCGTCAACGAATCGGGCGAGCGAGGTGCGCCGAACCTGCTGGTCCCTCGACAGGTGCACGGAGTCGACGATGTGACATCGATCAGCGTCGGCGATGCCCACACGTCCCGGTTCCGGAGGAGGTCGACGCGGTATTCGCTCGAGCCCTCGCCAAGGATCCGGCGGAGCGGTACGCGAGCTGCCGCGAGTTCAGCGCTGCTCTCGCGCACGCGGCGTCCGCACCCCGGAACGCACCGCCGATGAGCGCACCGACGACGGATGCGTCGTCCGCGATGCCGACGGTGTTCTCCGGTGCTCCGACCGTCGCGCCGGGGTCCGCTCCGCCACCACCGGTGCTCGCGCAGCCTGCCGCGGGGCAATCGTCCACCGGCCATCGGCGGGGACGCGGGTCCCGCTCCGCACGACGAACTGTCGTACTCGGTGGCGTACTCCTGCTCCTCGCCGCCATCGCGGGTGTCACTCTCGTGACGTCGGTCGGCGACGGATCGGACGCGCCGACCACCGCATCACGGGAGTCGACCGTCGGCGAGTGGACCGCCGTCAGCACATCCACGAACGTGACCTGCGGAATCAAGAGTCGTGGGCTGTTCTGTTGGGGCGACAACGAATACGGCTCCGTCGGCGACGGCACCACCACCGATCGCTCGGTTCCCACGCCCGTCCACGGGCTCGGCGACGTCTCGTCGGTGTCGGTCGCCTACGGGCAGGCCCGGGCCTGCGCCGTGAGCGACGGCGACGTGTACTGCTGGGGCCAGAACGCCTCCGGTGGCGACATCAAACCGACCCGAGTCGACGGCATCTCCGGTGCCAGCGAGGTCACCGCCGGAGTGACGACCTGCGCCGTGCGGCAGTCACAGGCCTACTGCTGGGGAAGCAATGTCGACGGCGGCACCGGTACCGGATCCACGATCGGCTTCATCCCGGAGCCGACGCGGGTGATCGGACTCGAGGATGTGGCATCGATCGCCACCGGCGTCGGCACCACCTGTGCGATCACCCACGCGGCCGACCTGTACTGCTGGGGGAGGAACACCACCGGACAGGTCGGTGACGGGACCACGCAGAATCGGCTGACGCCGGTGAGGATCGCGGGACTGCGGTCGGTCACCTCGGTGACCCTGGGCGCCGACGCGACCTGCGCCGTCGCCGACGGGACCGTCTACTGCTGGGGTTCCGGGCCCGTCGGCCGTCCGGAGAATGGCCGGGTCGGCCACCTCAGCCCCACCCCGGTGGGTGTGAGCGGTGCCCGCGACGTCGCCCTGACCAGCAACGGCGGCTGCGCAACGGTGAACTCCGGCCGCGTCACCTGCTGGCAGGTCCTCGACACGGCGCCACCGTCGACGCCTGCGGTGCTGCCCGAACTGGATCAGGTGACGAACCTGGTGGGTGTGGCGAACACGTGCGCGATCTCGGCCGGTCACCTGTACTGCTGGGGACGCAACAACGCGGGGCAGCTCGGCGACGGGACCACGACCACGTCGTTCGGCACACCCGCACGCGTCAGCGACCCGGAATGACGGTGCGTGCAACGTTCTCGGCGTGCCCCCTTCCACCACGTTTCGCTACAGTTGAGCGCACATTTGTCGACGAAGTCGGGGGAATCGACGCGTGATGCTGCTCCAGCCCGGCACGATGTTCGCCGGCTACCGCGTCATCCGCCGGCTCGGTGCCGGCGGCATGGGCCAGGTCTACCTCGTCGAACATCCCTCTTTGCATCGCCGCGAGGCGCTCAAGATCATTTCCGCCAACACCGACGACCCCGACTTCTTTCATCGTTTCGCCAACGAGGCCCGAGTGGCAGCGTCCCTCGATCACCCCGGCATCGTCACCGTCCATGCGCATGGCGTCGAGAACGGCACACCGTGGTTCACCATGAGCTATCTGGAGGGGCGCGACCTCTATCACAGCCCGGCGCTGCCGATCGAGGATGTGTCCCACATCATCGGCAGAGTCGCCGACGCCCTCGACTACGCCCACGCCCGCCGCATCATCCACCGCGACATCAAACCCGCCAACATCGTCATCACCACCGACCCCCACGGCCACCCCGACCGCGTCACCGTCCTCGACTTCGGCATCGCCCGACTCATCGACGCCCCCAAGATGACCGCCACCAGCGCCTTCATCGGCACCCTCGCCTACGCCGCACCCGAAATACTCAACGGCGCACCCGCCACCCCCGCCTCCGACCAATACGCCCTGGCCTGCACCACCTTCACCCTCCTCACCGGCACCCCACCCTTCCCCGCCACCAACCCCGGCCACCTCATCTCCGGCCACCTCCACGCCCCCATCCCCCGACTCTCCGAACGCATCCCCACACCACCGGCAGCCGACGCGGTCATCGCACGAGCCATGGCCAAAAACCCCACCGACCGCTACCCCACCTGCCACGACTTCACCACCGACCTCCGGCAGGCGCTGCTGTCCCCGGGTGCTGCGCCGGACGGCGGCCGCAGTGCACCGACACTGGCGCCCTCGCCCGTGTATGCGCCGACGGTGACTCCCGGGTCGACGATGATCCCACCAGGGAATCCACCGACGCAGTTTTCGGGTGCCCGAGCCGGCCTACCCACGATGCACGGGGGTGTGCCTCCCCGCTTCCCCCACTTCCTCGGTGCGCCACCCGAGCCGGTAGGACCTCCGCAGTCGCCGCAACGCTTTACCAGGCGCCGCGCCGCGGTTGTCTCGGGGGTGATCGGGAGCGTGATGCTGCTGGTCGCCGCGGTGACCGGTGTGGCGATCTGGTCGTCCGGTGGCGACGACGAGCCCGATGCGCCGATCGCGACCAGCTCGGTGACGCCCAGTCCCGCAGCGGATTTCAGCGGTTAGTGGACGACGGCCACCGCGTACAACGACGTGTCCTGCGGGATCAAGGGTCGTGCCCTGCTGTGCTGGGGTGACAACGACTACGGCGCCGTCGGCGACGGCACCACGACCGATCGCCATGTCCCGACGCCGGTGAGTGGACTCACCGAGGTCACCTCGGTGTCCGTCGCGCCCGGAGCACCGATGACGTGCGCCGTCAGCAAGGGCCAGGTGTACTGCTGGGGGCAGGACATCGTCACCGGTGACGTCCGTCGGACCCCGGTCGTCGTCGACGGCATTTCGAACGTGTCCTCGGTCTCCGCGGGACTCACCTCGTGTGCCGTGCGCCGGGCCGAGGTGTGGTGCTGGGGCAACAATTCATACGGCAACGCGGGTAACGGAAAGATCGGCGGCTCGGTCCCCGACCCGACGAAGGTCGTCGGCCTCGACAATGTCGCATCGGTGAGCACCGCCGTCGGCAGCGCGTGTGCGATCACTCGCGCCCAGGAACTGTATTGCTGGGGATTGAACGCCAATGGACAGGTCGGCGACGGGACCCAGGAGAACCGCGCAACCCCGGTGAAGATCACCGGCCTGCGCTCGGTGACCTCGGTCAGTCTCTCACCCCAGAACACGTGTGCCGTCGCCGAGAGCACCGTCTACTGCTGGGGATTCTCGACCGGCCAGTATCCGGCCGGGACCGAGGACGAGCATCTGGCACCGGAGCGCGTGGACGGCATCGAGGGCGCTCGACAGGTTGTCTCCGTCGGTGACAGCGGATGTGCGTCGGTGATCAGCGGAGACGTGCAGTGCTTCGGGGCTTTCGACACCTCGTCCGAACCCGGACCGACGGAGCTCTCCGGGCTCGACCATGTGACGCAGTTGCTCGGCGCGGCGACCATGTGTGCGATCTCGGCGGGTCAACTGTATTGCTGGGGACTCAACAACTCCGGACAACTCGGCAACGGCACCACCACCGCATCCCTCAATCAACCTGTGCGCGTTCGTGATCCGGAGTAGTAGCGGTCGCCGTCGCGGTGGGTCGGGGCATGATCGGATGACTCCGCCGACCCGGTCGCGCGGTCCGCGACGGGCGTATCGCTACAGTTGATCGCACATTTGTCGACGCAGTTGGGGGGAATCGGCGCATGACGCTGCTCGAACCGGGCACACTCTTCGCCGGCTACCGCGTCATCCGACAACTCGGCGCCGGCGGCATGGGCCAGGTCTACCTCGTCGAACACCCCTCACTCCACCGCCACGAAGCCCTCAAAATCGTCTCCACCGGAACCGACGACCCCGACTTCCTCGCCCGCTTCACCAACGAAGCCCGCATGGCCGCCTCCCTCGACCACCCCGGCATCGTCACCGTCTACGCCCACGGCATCGAAAACCGCACCCCCTGGTTCACCATGACCTACCTCCAGGGACACGACCTCGACCACCACCCCCCACTCCCCATCGACGACACCCTCCACATCACCACCCGCGTCGCCGACGCCCTCGACTACGCCCACGCCCGCCGCATCATCCACCGCGACATCAAACCCGCCAACATCGTCATCACCACCGACCCCCACGGCCACCCCGACCGCGTCACCGTCCTCGACTTCGGCATCGCCCGACTCATCGACGCCCCCAAGATGACCGCCACCAGCGCCTTCATCGGCACCCTCGCCTACGCCGCACCCGAAATACTCAACGGCGCACCCGCCACCCCCGCCTCCGACCAATACGCCCTGGCCTGCACCACCTTCACCCTCCTCACCGGCACCCCACCCTTCCCCGCCACCAACCCCGGCCACCTCATCTCCGGCCACCTCCACGCCCCCATCCCCCGACTCTCCGAACGCATCCCCACACCACCGGCAGCCGACGCGGTCATCGCACGAGCCATGGCCAAAAACCCCACCGACCGCTACCCCACCTGCCACGACTTCACCACCGACCTCCACCGCGCCATGTCGTCCCGCGGTGCACCGACGTTGATACCGGGCGCGGTACCGATGCCGCCGCAGCACCCCGGCGCACCGGGTACCGGCCTGACCCCTGCCACGCCTGCGCCACCCGCTCCGACGTCGCCGCGCGGGTCATCGGCACGGCGAACGGCCCTGCTGGTGACCGCTGCAGTGAGTGTGCTGCTCCTCGTCGCGGCCGTCGCGGGTGTCGCCGTCTGGTTGTCGGCGGGTGACGAACCGTCCACGCCGCCGGCCGCCGCGTCGGGAACCGGTGCGCCGGCGGCCACGAGCGCGCCGGACGCGAGCGGTGACTGGACCGCGGTCAGCACCTCGACGACCGTCAGCTGTGGGATCAAGGGGCGTGCGCTGTTGTGTTGGGGTGACAACGATTACGGCGCCGTCGGTGACGGCACGACCACCGACCGCACCGTCCCGACGGCGGTCACGGGCATCAGTGATGTCTCGTCGGTGTCGGTGGCGTTCGGTCAGGCCCGGGTCTGTGCGGTGAGCAAGGGCGACCTGTACTGCTGGGGTCAGGATCTCGCGGGCGGCGACATGCAGCGAATCCCCACTCGCGTCGACGGCATCTCCGATGTCAGTGGGGTTTCCTCCGGGATCGCCACGTGTGTGGTGCGTCGGGGTGAGGTGTACTGCTGGGGAAACAACGTGTACGGAAGTGCCGGCGTCGGAACGACATCCACGTCGGTGGCCGATCCGACGAAGGTGGCCGGTCTGGAGAACGTGGCGTCGATCACGAGTGGGGTCGCCACCACCTGTGCCATCACTCGCGGGGCCGAACTGTACTGCTGGGGCCAGAACAACACCGGCCAGGTGGGCGACGGCACCCGGGAGAACCGCGCAACCCCGGTGAAGATCCCCGGACTACGTTCGGTCACCTCGGTCAGTCCCGGCACCAGCAATACCTGCGCCGTGGCCGAGGGGCAGGTCTACTGCTGGGGGTACGGTCCCGGCCAGTATCCCTCGGGCACCGAGAACGAGCATCTGCGCCCCGAGCCGATCGGACTCGACGGCGCACGATACGTCGCCAACACCGGGACCGGTGGATGCGCCGCGGTCGTCAGCGGCCACGTCTCGTGCTGGCGTAGTGGTGGCGACGTGGCGCCGACGCCCGCCGACGTGGCGGGCATCGATCAGGTGACGGCGCTGGACGGCAACATCAACGTCTGCGCGATCTCGGCCGGCCGGCTGTACTGCTGGGGTCTCAACAATGCCGGGCAACTCGGCGACGGGACGACGACCACCTCGATCGATCAGCCGGTGCGGGTCCGCGATCCGGCGTGAGGCCGGTCGGCGTCGGGCCGGTCGGGCGTCGGGCCCGGTCAGGCGTCGGGCCCGGTCAGGCGTCGGGCACCGTGAGGATCTCCGCGCCCGTGTCGGTGACGACGAGCGTGTGCTCGAACTGGGCCGTCCACTTGCGGTCGACGGTCACCACGGTCCACCCGTCGTCCCACATCTCCCACGGCAGCCCACCGAGATTGATCATCGGTTCGATGGTGAACACCATGCCGGGTTCGATGATGGTGTCGACGTTGGGCTGGTCGTAGTGCAGGACGACGAGTCCGTTGTGGAAGGTCTCGCCGATGCCGTGGCCGGTGAAGTCGCGGACCACGGTGTAGCCGAATCGGTTGGCGTAGGCCTCGATGACGCGGCCGATCACGTTGAGTTCACGTCCCGGTTTGACCGCCTTGATGGCGCGTTCGGTGGCGATGCGGGTGCGCTCGACGAGATCGCGTGCCTCCTGCGACACGTCGCCGGCGAGGAAGGTGGCGTTGGTGTCGCCGTGGGCCCCGTCGATGTAGGCGGTGACGTCGATGTTGACGATGTCGCCGTCGGCGATGACGGTCGAATCCGGGATGCCGTGGCAGATGACCTCGTTCAGCGAGGTGCAGCAGGATTTCGGGAAGTCCTTGTAGCCCAACGTCGACGGGTAGGCACCGTGGTCGATCATGTACTCGTGCGCGATGCGGTCGAGTTCGTCGGTGGTCACTCCGGGGGCGACTGCCTTGCCGGCCTCGGCGAGGGCGTTCGCGGCGATCTTGCCGGCCACCCGGATCTTCTCGATCACCTCGGGAGTCTGCACCCAGGGCTCGTGTCCCTCGTTGACCTTGTCCTTCCAGACGTACTCCGGCCGTGCAATCGAGTCGGGCACCTGGCGGATGGGTGAGAGTTTGCCGGGGTGAAGCGGGGCACGAACGGTCATGGCCCCAGCTTAGTGAACGCCGATGAGCGCCCCGGACCGGCCGGAGGTACATCGCCGACCTCTCACCATCCGTGATTAAGGTGAGCCTGTGCAACAGATGGAGACGGCCACGCCCGTCATCGGCGGCGACCTGATCGGGAAGCGGGCTCGGTATCGTCGACCGTCGGGGCGGCCCGCGGTTCTCCCCGCGCTGGTGGCTCTGGCCGCCACTCTGATGCTGACCACCGGGTGCAGCACCGCGCCGATCGAACAGGCATCGCCGTCGGACGCGGCCGCGCACCTGCGCAGTGGCCCGCAAACGGCCACTCTGCCCGATGCGGACGTCGTGCCGGTGACCTCGAATCCGACGATCACCCTGCCGGTCACCGTCGGGTCGGCATCGGGGGGCAGCGTGACCGTGACCGATACCAGCCGGATCATCGCGATCGACCGCAACGGCACCCTGAGCAACATCGTGTTCTCCCTGGGACTGGGCTCCCGCGTCGTCGGACGCGATCAGTCGACGACGTTCCCGTCGGCGGCCGACCTGCCGGTGGTCACCGGCAACGGGCACCAACTCAACGCCGAGGCCGTGCTGGCGCTGAACCCGTCGGTGGTCCTCGTCGACAAGACGACCACCCCGCCACAGGCGGTCGAAGCGTTGCGTGCCTCGCAGATCCCGGTGGTGGCGTTCACCGACACGCGGTCGGTGTCCACCACACCCGATCTCATCCGGGCGGTGGCGGCCGCACTCGGCGTCACGCCCGCGGGCGACGCCCTGGTGGCACGAACCCAGGCGCAGATCGCCGACGCGCAGGCAACGATCCCCGACCCGTCCGGCGACCCCACGATGGCGTTCCTGTACATCCGCGGACCGAACCTGGTGTTGCTGGCCGGCCCGAACTCCGGCGCCGACGATCTCATCGAGGCGCTCGGCGGCAAGGACGCCGGCACCGCGGCGGGTCTGAGCGCAGCCTTCACCGCCATCACCCCGGAGGCGCTGCTGCGCGCCGACCCCGACGTCATCCTGGTGATGACCCAGGGCGCGGACTCGGTAGGTGGACTCGACGGTGTCCTGGCACTGCCCGGCGTCGCCGACACCGATGCCGGGCGGGCACGCCGCGTGGTGCAGATGGACGAGACCGAGATCCTCGCCTTCGGACCCGACGTCGGGAGGGTCCTCGGCGCACTGTCCCACGCGATCTACACGTGAGCACAACATGAGCATTCCCACGGAGTCACCGTCGACGTCGCGGCCGGGGGCGCGGGCGGCCGGACGAGTCTCGGCACCGGTGGTCATCGCGACACTGATCGTGGCGACGATCGTCGTCGTCGTCGCGTCGGCCGCCATCGGTCAGATTCCGGTGGCGCCGAGCGAGGTACTCGGCAGCATCGCCCACCATTTCGGCCTGAACATCGGATCGCTGCCGTCGCATCCGCAGGGTGAGCACGCGTTGTGGGTGGTGCGATTCCCACGAATCGTGTTGGGCCTCATCGTCGGCGCCGCGCTCGGAGCGGGCGGATGCCTACTACAGGGGGTGCTGGCCAACCCACTGGCCGAACCCGGTGTGATCGGGGTGTCGTCGGGAGCGGCGGTCGGCGCCTGCCTGATGATCGTGATCGGCGGGGTCGGTGTGAACGGCTGGGCACTGGCCGGGGCGGCCTTCGTGGCAGCGTTGATCACCACCGCCGCGGTGTACGTGCTGTCCCTGCGGGACGGGTCGTCGTCGGCGATCATGTTGGTGCTCACCGGCATTGCGATCAACGCGTTCGCCCTGGGCATCATCTCCTACCTCACCTTCGTCGCCACCACCGCCGCCCGCGAACAGATCGTGTTCTGGCAGTTGGGTTCTCTCGCCGGGGCAAACTGGAACGCGGTGTGGGTGACGCTGCCCCTGGTGGTCGCGGGCGTGGCGGCGGCGATGCTTCTGGTGCACAAGCTCGACCTGCTCGCGCTCGGCGAGATCCAGGCCGCGTCGCTGGGTGTGAACGTCGAGACCGTGCGCCGGCAGGTCGTCGTGCTCGTCGCGATCCTCACCGCCGCCGCCGTCGCCTTCACCGGCATCGTGATGTTCATCGGTCTGGTCGTGCCGCATGTGATGCGCCTGATCGTCGGTCCGCGTCACGCGGTGCTGTTGCCGGCGAGCGTGATCGGCGGCGCACTGGTCCTCGCGGCGGCCGACCTGGCGTCACGCACCGTACTCGGCGGGGCCGACCTGCCGTTGGGCGTGTTCACCTCGTTGGTGGGTGGCCCGGTGTTCTTCATCCTGTTGCGCCGCAGCCGCCACGCCGGGGCCGGGTGGTGACGATGGCCGACCCCCACGCCGGGATCGAGGCCACCGACATCGTCGTCGAACTCGGTGGCCGCGACGTGGTGTCCGGGGTGTCGCTGTCGGTGCGTCCCGGCGAGCTCGTCGCGCTGGTGGGCCCCAACGGTTGTGGCAAGTCCACCCTGCTGTCGGTGCTGTCGGGAGTACGCCGCCCCCGACGCGGGCAGGTGTTCATCGACGGTCACGACGTCGCCCACACCTCCCATCGCGATCTCGCGCGCCGCCGCTCGATGGTCACCCAGCACAACCGCGTCGACACCCCGTTCACCGTCGGGGAGGTCGTGGAGATGGGACGTTTCCCGTGGCTGCGCACCCCACGTGCGGCCGATTCCCCCGCCGTGACCGCCGACGCGATCGCCCGGTGCGACCTGTCCGACATCGTGGCGCGGCCGTTTCCGCAGCTGTCCGGCGGTCAGCAGGCGCGGGTGTCGCTGGCCCGGGCGATCGCGCAGGATACCCCGGTGATGATGCTCGACGAGCCCACCGCGTCCCTCGACATCCGGCATCAGGAGCAGGTCCTCGACATCCTCTGCGAGCACCGAGATTCCGGCGCTGCGGTCCTCCTCGTGGTCCACGACCTGACACTCGCGGCCGCCTACGCCGACAAAGTGGCGGTGATGAAGGACGGTCACCTTCGCGCCTTCGGCGCGACCCGTGCGGTGATGACCACCGAATTGCTGTCGGAGACCTACGATTACCCGGTCGAGATCCTCGACCGCGGCGGTCGGCTGATCGTCATACCGCGTCGCAGGTGAACGCTGTGATCAGACTCCGAAACCGGCCGGCAGGAACGAGAAGAAGTCACGGGTGACGCCCACGGCGTTGTTCGAATCACCGCCGCGCACAACGAGAGTCGCGAATGCGAGATCTCCGCGGTAACCGGCGAACCAGGCGTGCGACCCACCATCGAACTCCGCCTCACCGGTCTTGCCGTACACCTCACCCTGCCCCGCGATGGCGGTGCCGGTGCCGGAGACCACGACCTCGCGCATCATCGGCCGCAATTGGCCCACGACGTCGGGGTTGAGTTCCGCCGACGGCCCGCTCACCTGTGTGGTGCGGCCCAGGATCAACTGCGGGACAGGCAGTGTGCCGTTGTTGGCGACGGTCGCCGCGACGAGCGCCATGCCGAACGGGCTGACCAGGTCCCGGCCCTGCCCGAAGCCGTCCTCGGTCCGCGCCACCAGATCGCTCTCGATCGGTACCGACCCGGTGGCCGTGGCCAGGCCGGGGATGTCGTAGTTGCGTCCGATACCCATCGCCGCGGCCGCATGCGGCAGATCCGACGGCCCCATCTCGCTCGCGAGTTTGGCGAAGGTGGTGTTACACGATTGCGCGAAGGCGCGCAGCAGACTGACCGGCCCCAACGCGAACCGGTCGTAGTTGGGGATGGTGCGCGGCCCGATGGTCACCTCGCCGGGGCACCCCACCGTCGAATCCGGGTGCACCATTCCGGCATTGAACGCCGCCGCCGAGGTCACCATCTTGAAGGTGGAGCCCGGTGGGTACAGGCCGGTGGTCGCGATCGGTCCGTGGGCATCGGCGGCCGGGTTCTGCGCGACCGCCAGGATACGGCCGGACGACGGCTGGATGACGACCATGGCGATCTGGAAGGCGTTGGTGGCGTTGACCGCTCGTTGCGCCGCGTCCTGCACCTGACGGGACAGACTCAGCGACACCGCAGGCGACGGCTCGGCCGCGTGGTCGGTGAGGGTGTCGGCGTCCAGGCCGTTCGGATTGACGGTGACGATCTGCCAGCCGGACCGCCCGGCGAGTTCGCCGTCGACGACGCTGCGCACCCCGGTCAGGAGTGCGGGCGCGAAGGCGGGGTTGGTGGGGACCAGTTCGGCCTGCTCGTTGTGGACCACGCCGGGGATCGCCAACTGGTCGCGCAACCGGTCGAAGTCGGCGGTGGACAGGCGGGTGATCGGGTACTGCCCGTCGTCGGCGGTCGATTCCTCCGCGATCTTCTGCGCGTTGAGGGTCGGGTCGATGGGTGCCAGCACGTCGACGAGGCGGGTCACCGAATCACCGACGGACCCTTGGGCCGCTGCGGCTTTCGCGTCGAAGTTGATGCCGATGACGGTGCCGTTGACCATCACCTCCGAACCGTCGGCCTCGTTCACGGTGGCCCGCGGCGCGGCGGTGGTGCGCAGGATGAGCCGTTGATCGGCGCCGAGGTTCGGGTGGATGTCGGTGGAGGTCCAGCGCACCTGCCAGCCGCGTGAGTCCGACCGCACCACCTTGATGGTCGCGTCGTAGCGCCATTCCCGCGCATCGGCCAACCGCCACGTGTAGGCGACGTCGATGTCGGCGGTGTCCTGCGTGACGTCGGCCCGGCCGGTCCGCCCGGTCACCGACTCGGCGGCGAGCCCATCCCATGCCGAACGCAACGCGGCCGCGGCTGCCTGCGGATTGTCGGTCTGTGCGGCGGCGCCGGCGATGTCGCCGCGGCTGTAGGCGGACAGGAAGTCGTCGACGGCACCACGCGGTCCGTCGTCGGCCGAACTGCAGGCCGTCGCCGCGCCGACGACGAGCACAGCGCTGATCAGCATGGCCAGGATCAAGGCCGCTCTGCGCGTCGAGAATTCCATCGCTGCCGATCCTAGGGTCGGCGGCACCCGGAATCCGGGAGCCACGCGGCGCCAAAGGCTGTGACTCTGCGATCTTCTCGGCCCACCGATGTGCCGATGGGCACCGCGGCCGGTCAGTCGATGAGCACCGTGGCGAACGTGCCGACCTGGGTGAACCCGACGCGGTGGTAGACGGCCTGGGCCGGCAGGTTGAAGCTGTTGACGTAGAGGCTGGGAATGCGCCCGTAGGCGGCGACCGCGGCGGCCACGGCGGCGGTACCGGCGGCGCCGTACCCGCGCCCACGCATCTGCGGGTCCACCCAGACACCCTGGATCTGGCCGACCGCCCGTGACATCGACCCGATCTCGGCCTTGAACACGACCTCGCCGTCGTCGAAGCGCGCGAACACCCGGCGCGCCGCGATCAGTGACGCGAGACGACGGCGATAGGACCGGCCACCGTCGCCGGCACGCGGATCCACGCCGACCTCACCGATGAACATGTCGACGGCCGCCGGCAGGTAGGCGTCGAGGTCGTCGGGGGTGACCAGCCGGACCGCGGGGTCGGGTTCGACGGCGGGCGGGCCGTAGAGCGCCATCAGCGGCTGGGTGGGACGGACCTCACGGGCCGGCCCCCAGACCGGCGTGATGTTCTCCCACAGGGTCAACGCCAGATCGGTGTCCCCGACGATCGAGGAGCAGACGCGGGCCCCCGACGTCGCACGGTCGGCGAAGTACGCCATGTCGGCCAGCGATCCCCGGATCGGGATGAGGTTGGCACCGGAGAAGCACAGCGACGATTCGGGATGACCGGCCGACCACATCTCCCCACCGAGCATCCGGGGTTCGATGCCGTGGGACTCGAAGCGCGCGGCGACCATGCAGTTGGCGACCGGGTCGGCGTTGAGGACACGACTGACCGCGGGTGCGTCCCGCGCTCCGAGCGGCTTGTCGCCCAGCAGCTTCAGCACCGCTGCTCCTTCGCTCCCGTAGCCCTGCGCGACCCTACGAGACGGTCACGACCGGCGGCCCGACCGGCGCGCCCTCACCAGTGTCCCCTGATTCCTCGGCAATTCGCAGCGCTTCTTCGATCAGTGTCTCGACGATGTCGGCCTCGGGGACGGTCTTGATGACCTCCCCCTTGACGAAGATCTGACCCTTGCCGTTGCCCGACGCCACGCCCAGGTCGGCTTCGCGTGCCTCGCCCGGACCGTTGACGACGCAGCCCATCACCGCCACCCGCAGGGGTACCTCCATGCCCTCGAGCCCGGCGGTCACCGCGTCGGCGAGCTTGTAGACGTCGACCTGGGCACGCCCGCACGACGGGCAGGAGACGATCTCCAGCTTGCGGGGACGCAGGTTGAGCGACTGCAGGATCTGATCGCCGACCTTGATCTCCTCGGCGGGCGGCGCCGACAGCGACACCCGGATGGTGTCGCCGATGCCCTGGCTCAGCAGCGCCCCGAACGCGACCGCGGACTTGATGGTGCCCTGGAATGCGGGACCGGCCTCGGTGACGCCGAGGTGCAGCGGGTAGTCGCATTGCGCCGCGAGTTGGCGGTAGGCCTCGACCATGATGACCGGGTCGTTGTGCTTGACCGAGATCTTGATGTCGCCGAAGCCGTGCTCCTCGAACAGGCCCGCCTCCCACAGCGCCGACTCCACCAGCGCCTCCGGGGTGGCCTTGCCGTACTTCTGCATGATGCGCTTGTCCAGCGATCCGGCGTTGACGCCGATGCGGATCGGGATGCCGGCGTCCCCGGCGGCCTTGGCGACCTCCTTGACGCGGCCATCGAATTCCTTGATGTTGCCGGGGTTCACGCGCACCGCCGCGCATCCGGCGTCGATGGCGGCGAAGATGTACTTCGGCTGGAAGTGGATGTCGGCGATCACCGGGATCTTGGACTTCTTGGCGATGATCGGCAGCGCGTCGGCGTCCTCCTGACGCGGACACGCCACGCGGACGATGTCGCAGCCCGACGCGGTGAGTTCGGCGATCTGCTGCAGCGTCGCGTTGATGTCGTGGGTCTTGGTGGTGGTCATCGACTGCACCGAGATGGGGTGATCGCTGCCGACGCCGACCGAGCCGACCTGGATCTGGCGGGTCTTGCGTCGGGGGGCCAGCACCGGCGGTGGCGCCTCGGGCATGCCGAGGCCGATCGCGATCGGGCCGGACGAGTTCGGGTCAGGGGCGGACATCGCGTTCTCCTGCGGGCGTGTCGAGGGGTGCGAGGCGGGCTCGCGGGGCTGGGAGGGCAACCATCAGTTGGGGATGGTGATCGGATTGATGATGTCGGCGGTCAGCGTCAGCACCATGAATCCGGCCATCACGACCACCACCGCGTAGGTCAGGGGCAGCAGCTTGTAGTAGTCGACCGGACCGCCCGGGGCCCGGCCGAACCACCGACGCACCGTGTCACGTCCCTTCTCGTACCCGACGATGGCCATGTGTCCACCATCCAAGGGTAATAGCGGGACGAGGTTGAACAGTCCGAGGAAGAAGTTGATGCTGATCAGCAGCAGCAGGAAGGTGTCCCACAGGCCCCGCTCGGCGGCCTGACCGCCCAGCACGGTGGCGCCGTACACGCTGACCGGGGTGTCCGGGTCGCGTTCGCCGCCGGTGACCGCGATCCACAGGTTGTGCACCTTCGTCGGCATCGACAGCAGCGCATTCCAGGTCTGATGTGCCAGTTCGGCGGTGAACACCGCGGATCCGGGCAGGATCGTCAGCGCGTTGTAGTGCTTCCACAACGGGGGCTGCTCGAAGGTGATCCCGACCCGGTTGATGGTTCGGCTGGTCGTGGCACCGGCCTTGTCGGTGGTGTTGATCGTCACCGGCTGCGGGGTCATCACGGCGGTGAAGTCGCTGCCGTCGCGACGCACCGTGAGTTCGACCGGACCGACGCTCTGCTGGATCTTCGGGGTCAGGTCCGATGCGGTGTCCACCGGTGTGCCGTTGACGGCGACGATCTGGTCACCGGTGCGCAGTCCCGCCGCACCGGCCGGTCCGCTGCCCGCGCAGGGCGCCTCGGTGGCGGAGTTGCCGGCATCGACCGTGATGGTCGGGGTGACGCAGGAGATCTTGGCGACGGTGGTGCCGGTGGCCGGCGGCGAGAGATCGGGAAGTCCCCAGACCAGCCCGGCGATCACGATCAGGACGAATCCGAGGATGAAGTTCTGCGCGGGACCGGCGAACAGCACGACGAGCCGTTTCCACGGCTTCTGCCGGTACATCGCACGCTCACGCTCGTCGGCGGTCAGCTCCTCGTGCGGTGTCATGCCGGCGATGTCGCAGAACCCGCCGAACGGCAGGGCCTTGACGCCGTACTCGGTCTCACCGCGACGCGTCGACCACAGGGTGGGCCCGAAACCGACGAAGTAGCGCCGGACCTTCATCCCGGTCCTCTGAGCGGCCCACATGTGACCGCATTCGTGCCACGCGATCGACGCGAGCAACGCGAGGGCGAACAGCACCACCCCGATCGCAAAAACCACTTCTCCGACTCTCCTGTTGATTACCGATCAGCCTGTGCCGGCCGTCTCAACCCCGGCGCGATGCCGCGACCAGCTCCGCCGCACGGACCCGCGCCCAGGTGTCTGCGGCGAGGACCTCGTCCACAGTACCCGGGGTCGCACGCCACTGATCGGCGTCGTCGAGCACACGACCGATCACCTCGACGATGCGGGGAAAGGCGATCTCACCGGCGAAGAAGCCGGCCGCCGCGGCCTCGTTGGCGGCGTTGTAGACCGCGGTCAGGCTGCCACCGGCCCCACCGGCACGCCGGGCCAGCTCGATCGCCGGGAACACCTCGTCGTCGACGGGTTCGAAGGTCCACGCCGAGGCCGTGGAGAAGTCGCAGGCCTGCGACGATCCGGGCACCCGGTCCGGCCAGCCGAGGGCCAGCGCGATGGGCAGTTTCATCGACGGCGGGGACGCCTTGGCGATGGTCGCACCGTCGACGAAGGTCACCATGGAATGCACGATCGACTGGGGGTGGACGGTGACGTCGATGCGGTCGTAGGGCACGTCGAACAGCAGGTGCGCCTCGATCACCTCGAGGGCCTTGTTGACCAGCGTCGCCGAGTTGAGGGTGATCATCGGCCCCATCGACCACGTCGGATGCCGCCCGGCCTGTTCGGGGGTGACATCCTCGAGCTGCGCGGCACTCCACCCGCGGAACGGCCCGCCGGAGGCGGTGAGCACCAGCCGATCCACCTCGGCCGCGGTGCCCGCCCGCAGACACTGCGCGATCGCGGAGTGCTCCGAATCGACCGGCACGATCTGGCCGGGTGCGGCGGCCCGCAACACCAGCGCACCACCGGCGACCAGCGATTCCTTGTTGGCCAACGCGAGTCGCGCACCCGAGTCGAGTGCGGCGAGACTCGGCCGCAGTCCGATCGACCCGACGACGGCATTGAGGACGACGTCGGCCTCGACGGTCTCGATGAGCCGGCACATCGCATCCTCGCCACCGAGGACGCCGTCACCGAGTTCGGTGGTCAGTGCCTGGGCCGCCGCCGGATCGGCGACCGCGATCGCCGTCGCGGGCACGCCATGTTCCCGGGCCTGACGTGCGAGGACGTCACAATTGCCGCCTCCGGCGCCGAGTCCGACCACCGAGAACCGGTCGGGATGTTCGGTGATCACGTCGAGGGCCTGGACCCCGATCGATCCGGTGGAACCGAGGATGAGCACGCGCGTCGTCACACGTTCATTGTGGCCGACGGCCGCGACAGGTCACCGCCACCCTTGCCGACGATGCGGGCTCGGGCTCAGCCGCCGATTCCGCCCGGCGCCGGATGCACCGTGCGCCAGTGTTCGGCGATGTCGATGCGGCGGGTGATCCAGACATCGTCGTGGGACTGGACATGGTCGAGGAAGCGCTCCAGGCTCGCCAGCCGGGCGGGGCGACCCACCAGACGACAATGCAGACCCACCGAGAGCATCTTGGGTGATCCTTCGACGCCTTCGCGGTAGAGCACGTCGAACGCGTCCCGCAGATGGGCGAAGAACTGCTCCCCCGACGGAAATCCGCCGGGCGAGGCGAACCGCATGTCGTTGGTGTCGAGGGTGTAGGGCACCACCAGGTGATCGACCGCCCCGGTGACCGAGCCGTCGGTGCGCGGGACCTTCACCCAGTACGGCAGGTCGTCGGCGTAACTGTCGGAGTCGTAGACGAAGCCGCCCTGTTCGACCACGAGGGACCGGGTGTTGGGTGAATCGCGTCCGGTGTACCAGCCCAGTGGCCGGGAGCCGGTGATCTCGGTCAGGACATCGATCGCGGTGCGCATGTGCTCGCGTTCGACGTGTTCGTCGACCATCTGATAACTCAGCCACCGGTAGCCGTGGCAGGCGATCTCGTCGCCGCGTTCGACGAAGGCCGCGGCCGCCTCCGGGTTGCGGGCCATCGCCTGGGCGACCGCGAAGATCGTCAACGGGAGACCACGACGGGAGAAGGTCCGCAGGATGCGCCACACACCGGCCCGCGACCCGTATTCGTAGAGCGATTCCATGCTCATGTGTCGGTTCGGAAAGGATTGGGCGCCAATCATTTCCGAGAGGAAGGTCTCGCTGCCGCGATCGTTCTCGAGGACGTTGTTCTCACTGCCCTCCTCATAGTTGAGGACGAACTGCACCGCGATCTTCGCGCCACCCGGCCACTGCGGGTCCGGCGGCGTCGGACCGTATCCCACCATGTCGCGTGGGTAGTCCTCGGAGCGATGGTCGGCGAGTGATCGAGACGGCGGATGCATGGCCAGATTCTTACACCGATCCGACGTCGGCACCCGTCGGCGTGGGGAGTGCGACGCCGTGTGGGTCGGGCCGCTATGCTTTCCCCAGAGCAGAACTACTACCGACCGTCGAAGATCCCTCCGGGGGCTTCGGCGCCCGCAGTGAGGAGCCAGGCGTGGCAAGCACCGATGTGGAGCACAGCGAGGACATCGACACCGGTTGGGTGCACGAACCCGCCGATGCGCCGTCGGCGCGGTTCGGTTGGCACGGCACCGCGACGAAGACCTTCTACATCGCCGGTTGGCTGAGCGTGATCCTGCTGCTGCTCATGTTCTTCGGCAATCACGTGGGGCACGTCGAGGACATCTGGCTGGCCGTCTCCGCGGCGGTGCTGGCGGTCTTCCTCCTGCGTGCGATGTTCGCCAAGAAGAAGTGGAGTTAGCCCGCTCCTCCCAGACGTCACAGAGCCCGGCCGGTGATCACCGGCCGGGCTCTGGTCGTTCTTCCGGTCGTGTCGCCGGGCCCGGAGAGGTCTATTTCTCCTCGGCGGCGAGCTGACCGCAGGCCGCCGCGATCTCCTGCCCGCGGGTGTCGCGCACCGTGCAGGAGACACCCTGCTCGCGGACCCGTCGCACGAACTCCCGTTCCACCGGTTTGGGACTGGCGTCCCACTCCGAGCCCGGGGTCGGGTTCAGCGGGATGAGATTGACGTGGACCAGTGAACCGAGCGCCTTGTGCAGCTTCTCCCCCAGCATGTCGGCGCGCCACGGCTGGTCGTTGACGTCCCGGATGAGGGCGTACTCGATCGACACGCGACGACCGCTCGAGTCGGCGTAGTACCGCGCGGCGTCGAGGACCTCGGCCACCGACCACCGGTTGTTCACCGGGACCAGGGTGTCGCGTAGTTCGTCGTCGGGGGTGTGCAGGGACACGGCGAGGGTGACCGACAGTTTCTCGTCGGCCAGGCGCCGGATGGCCGGCGCCAGACCGACCGTCGACACCGTCACCGACCGCGCCGAGATCCCCAGCCCGGCGGGTGCCGGCGAGGTGATCTGGCGGACCGCGCTGACCACGCGCTTGTAGTTCGCGAGGGGCTCACCCATTCCCATGAACACGACGTTGGACAGTCGGCCCGGTTCGCCGAATTCGCCGTCGCGCAGCGCCCGTGCGGCGGCGCGCACCTGGTCGACGATCTCGCCGGTGGACAGGTTGCGGTCGAGGCCGCCCTGCCCGGTCGCGCAGAACGGGCAGGCCATGCCGCAGCCGGCCTGACTGGAGATACACAACGTGTTGCGGTCGGGATAGCGCATCAGCACGCTTTCCAGAAGGGTGCCGTCGTGCAGCCGCCACAGGGTCTTGCGGGTGCTGTCGTCGTCGCAGGAGATGTGCCGGACCGGGGTGAGGAGCTGCGGGAACAGCGCCGCGCCGACTTTGTCACGGGCGGCGGCGGGGAGGTCGGTCATCTCGTCGACGTCGCCGTTGAGGCGGCCGTAGTACTGGCGGGCGAGCTGATCGGCGCGGAATCGTGGGAGCCCGATCTCGCCGAGGGCCGCCACACGGTCCGCCGCGTCGAGATCGGCGAAGTGTGTCGGCGGACGCCCACGCTTGGGCGCGTCGAACACGAGTGGCAATGACGTCATAACGCCATTGTCGCATGTCATGATGGGTGCATGACGAGTCCCGATCCGCACGGTCCGGCGGCGCAGGATAGCTCTGCCGGAACCACCGACCCCGCCACCCCCGATGTGGACAGCCAAGCACTGCTCGACGAGCGCGACGCGCTGCGCAAACAAGTGAAAAAGGTCGAGCACACGCGGACCCGCGCCACCTTCATCGGGCTGGTGATCGGGGCCGTCATCACCGTCCTGCTCCTGGTCTTCATCCTGCAGAATCTCGACAAGCAGCAGATCACGTTCCTCGCGTGGCATGTCACGCTACCGATGGGCGTGAGTCTGCTCATCGCCGCCATCGCCGGTGCGTTGATCGTCGCGCTGGTCGGCGGACTCCGGATGATTCAGCTCAGCCGGGCCCTGAAGAAGGCAAAAAAGTAGAGGCCAAGAAGTAACCGTCGAGGCGGCGTCGTCTACAGCAGGGCGGTGAGGACCGCCCACACGATGAACGCCGACGGCAACAGCGAGTCCAGGCGATCCATGATGCCGCCGTGGCCGGGGAGCAGGGTTCCCATGTCCTTGATCGCGAGATCGCGTTTGATCTGCGATTCGACGAGGTCACCGAGGGTCGCACAGATCACCAGGACCGGCCCCAGGATGACGCCCACCCACCAGGCGTTGTCGAGCAACAGCATCACGCATCCGACCGCGCCCGCGGTCCCCACCACGAACGAGCCGACGAGGCCCTCCCACGACTTCTTCGGACTGATCGCCGGCGCCATCGGATGTTTGCCGAAGAGCACTCCCGCGGCGTAGCCGCCCACGTCGGAGCACACCACCACGACCATCAGGGTGGCGACGCGGGCGGCCCCGTGATCCTGGGTGACCATCACGACGCCGAACGAGGCCAACAGTGGGAGCCACGCCAGCACCAGGATCGACACGGCGAGGTTGCGCAGATAGTTTTCCGGCGCGTGAGTGATGCCCTGCGACAACAGTTTCCACACCATCAGCACGAGCACGGTCGCGACGAATGCCACCAGGATGCCGGTCGTTCCCCACGGCCAGCTCGACCACACGATGGCCTGCCCACCGATCAGCAGCGGCCAGAACGCGACGTCATAGCCGCCGCCGCGGAGCCGTTTGGTGACCTCCCAGGTGGCGATCGCGAAGGCCACCGAGACGACGCCGTACCAGACCATGGGTGCGAACAGCAGGATGAGGATGATGGAGACACCCAGGGTCACACCGACCCCGATGGCCGCCGGCAGATCCCGACCGGCGCGTGACTTCTTCGGGGCCGATGCCGACGGATCCGCAGGTGATCCGGCCTCCCGACCCTCCGAAGATCCGTCCGTCCCCGACGGCTGCGCCGACGATTCGTGTGGCATTGCTGTGGTGTCCGCCTGTCATCTCCGTTGAGTCGAGGTGCGTCGCGAGGTTGAGGTGTTGGGTTCGAGGTCGTCGGGTCCCCGGGTCCCGACTCACCAGGGGTTCGCGATCCTCACACCTCGAGGAGTTCGGACTCCTTGTGCTTGACCAGCTCGTCGACCTGATGAACGTAGTCGGCGGTGGTCTTGTCGATTTCCTTCTCGGCCCGCACGACCTCGTCCTCGCCGGCCTCGCCGTCCTTCTGGATGCGCTTGAGCTCGTCGACGGCCTTGCGCCGGACGTTGCGGATGGCGACCTTCGCGTCCTCACCCTTGCCCTTGGCCTGCTTGACGAGGTCCTTGCGCCGATCCTCGGTGAGCTGCGGGATCGACACCCGGATCAGCGAACCGTCGTTGGTCGGGTTGACCCCGAGATCGGAGTTGCGGATCGCGGTCTCGATGTCGCGGAGGGTCGACGCCTCGTAGGGCTTGATGACCACCAGTCGGGCCTCGGGGGTGGTGATGCCGGCCACCTGCGTGATCGGGGTGATGGCGCCGTAGTACTCGATGGTGACCTTGTTGAACATCGCCGGATTGGCTCGGCCGGTCCGGATGGAGCCCATGTCGTCCTTGGCGACGGCAACGGCCTTCTCCATCTTCTCTTCGGCATCGAGCAAGGTGTCGTCGATCATGTGTTGAGTTCCCTGGTTCTGGTGTGTGGTGGGTGGTCGCGAAGGTGTGTGGGGCTCAGGTGCTCACGAGTGTCCCGATCGGTTCACCGGCCACCGCCCGGGCGATGTTGCCCCGCTCCAGCAGATTGAACACCAGGATCGGCATCTTGTTGTCCATGCAGAGGCTGAACGCGGTCGCGTCGGCGACCTTGAGTTCGCGGTCGAGGACCTCGCGGTGACTGATCTCGCGGAACAGGGTCGCGTCGGGATCGACCTTCGGGTCGGCGCTGTAGACACCGTCGACGGCCTTGGCCATCAGCACCACCTCGGCCTTGATCTCGAGGGCGCGCTGCGCGGCGGTGGTGTCGGTGGAGAAGTACGGCATGCCCATACCGGCGCCGAAGATGACGACCCGGCCCTTCTCGAGGTGACGCTGTGCCCGCAACGGCAGGTACGGCTCGGCGACCTGACCCATCGTGATGGCCGTCTGGACTCGCGTGGTGACCCCGCGCTTCTCCAGGAAGTCCTGCAGCGCAAGGCAATTCATGACGGTCCCGAGCATGCCCATGTAGTCCGAGCGGGCCCGGTCCAGGCCGCGCTGCTGCAGTTCGGCGCCGCGGAAGAAGTTGCCGCCGCCGATGACGACGGCCACCTGCGCCCCGGATTCCACCACTTCGGCGATCTGATCGGCGACGGTGGCCACCACATCGGGATCCAGTCCGACCTCTCCCCCGCCGAACATCTCACCGCCGAGCTTGAGGAGCACCCGGTGGAAACCGGAACGCTCGGACTGCTGGGGATCAGGGGATTGCATCATCTACTTCCTCACTGACAGCCGACGGTGGTGGGCCGCATGCGATCCGCGCGGGCGGTGCACACGACCTTCTCGAATCATCTTAGGGCGTGCCCGATTGCCGCCCTGACGCGACGACCCCGTGTCCACGAGAAGTGCGGACACGGGGTCGTCGTGCGATCAGGGCCGATCAGGCCTGGCCGACCTCGAAGCGGGTGAAACCGTTGACGGTCACACCGGCCTCGTCGAGGAGTGCCTTGACGGTCTTCTTGGAGTCCTGCACCGACGGCTGGTCGAGCAGCACGACATCCTTGTAGAAGCCGTTGACGCGACCTTCGACGATCTTGGGCAGTGCCTTCTCCGGCTTGCCCTCGGCCTTCGCGGTCTCCTCGGCGATGCGACGCTCGTTCTCGATGATGTCGGCGGGGACCTCATCGCGGGTGGCGTAGCGCGCCTTGAGCGCGGCGACCTGCATGGCGGCGCCACGTGCGGCCTCGGCCGCAGCGTCGCCCTCACCGGTGTAGGACACCAGCACACCGACGGCCGGCGGGAGATCCGAGGCACGCTTGTGCAGGTAGATCGCGACCGGGCCGTCGTAGTAGGCGACGCGACGCAGTTCGAGCTTCTCGCCGATCTTGGCCGAGAGTGCCTGGACGGCGTCGGCGACGGTCCCGTCGCCGAGCTTGGCGGCCTTGAGTTCGTCGACGTCGCTGGTCTTGGCGGCGATCGCGGCCTCCACGACCTGGTCGGCGAGCGCCTGGAACTCGGCGTTCTTGGCGACGAAGTCGGTCTCGGAGTTGATCTCCACCATGACGCCGTCGCGAGCGGCGACGAGACCCTCGGCGGTGGACCGCTCGGCACGCTTGCCGACGTCCTTGGCGCCCTTGATGCGCAGTTCCTCGACGGCCTTGTCGAAGTCACCGTCGTTGTTCTCGAGGGCCTTCTTGCAGTCCATCATTCCGGAGCCGGTGAGCTCGCGGAGACGCTTCACGTCCGCTGCGGTGTAGTTCGCCATCGTTGGCGAGCCTCCTTTAGGAAAGAGTGTCGATGTGTCTGGTGACCTGCGCGCCCGAGATACCGGGCGCGCAGGTCGACGACGTGGACCCGATCAGGTCAGGACGCCGGGGTGGCGCCACCCTCGGCGGGTGCGGCCGCCTGGGTCAGCAGTTCCTGCTCCCACTCGGCGAGCGGCTCGCCGCCACCGGCCTCCGGCTTGGAGTCGTCGGAGGACTGGCCGGCGCGGGCCTGGACGCCTTCGGCGACGGCCGAGGCGACCACGCGGGTGAGCAGGGCGGCACTGCGGATGGCGTCGTCGTTGCCCGGGATCGGGTAGTCGACGAGGTCGGGGTCGCAGTTGGTGTCGAGGATCGCGATGACCGGGATGTTGAGCTTGCGTGCCTCACCGACAGCAATGTGCTCCTTGTTGGTGTCCACCACCCAAATGGCAGACGGCACCTTGGCCATATCGCGGATACCACCGAGTGTCCGCTCGAGCTTGTTCTTCTCGCGGGTCAGCATCAGGATTTCCTTCTTGGTGCGACCCTCGAAGCCACCGGTCTGCTCCATGGTCTCGAGTTCCTTGAGACGCTGCAGACGCTTGTGCACGGTCTGGAAGTTGGTGAGCATGCCACCGAGCCAACGCTGGTTGACGTACGGCATGCCGACGCGGGTGGCCTCGGCGGCGATGGATTCCTGGGCCTGCTTCTTGGTGCCGACGAACAGGATGGTGCCGCCGTGGGCGACGGTCTCCTTGACGAACTCGTACGCCTTGTCGATGTAGGTCAGCGTCTGCTGCAGGTCGATGATGTAGATGCCGTTGCGGTCGGTGAAGATGAATCGCTTCATCTTCGGGTTCCAACGGCGGGTCTGATGCCCGAAGTGTGCGCCGCTGTCCAGCAGCTGCTTCATGGTTACGACAGCCATGAGTGTGTTCATTCCTTTGTGCGCAGTTGACGTCGACACCGGGTGGCGTCGACCCTGGCGTCTGCGTCCACGCGGACCCGGGAGACCGGGACCGCCGCGCGGAGGTTGTTCGGGGCCGCAGTGCGGCGACCGGGTGCAGACGCGCGAAGTCACCCCGCCGAAGCGAGGTGCTCTGGCAAGTCTACGCGCGCGCATGCCGGTCTCCAAAAAGCCCGAGAACTCCCCGAAATTTCTCGGCCCGCGATGGAGCCGAATGGCCCCGGCGTGCGTCTGATCTGTTGTGACCCGTTCTGCAGATTCTGCGACATGGCGTGAGACCGCGCATCTCGGCGCCGACGACCGTGATGACGACGATGCCGTGACGCCGCCACGACCACGACGAGCGGTGGGCCTGATCCGGCATCTGACGGCGGTGCTCGTCGAGCTGCTGGTCGTCGCGTCGATGATGCTGGTGGTGCCCGGTGTCGTCGGTGCCGCCCCGACCCCGGTGTCCCAAATCCCGGTGTCCCCGACCCCGGTGTCCCAAATCCCGGTGTCCCAGATCCCGGTGTCACCGCGCGGTTACTCGGCGCCGCTGTCCCCGCGGCCGACGGTGGTCCGCGGCTTCGACAATCCCCCGCAGCGGTGGCAACCCGGTCACCGTGGAGTCGATCTGGCGGCGCCGGCGGGTGCGGTGATCCGGGCGGCCGGCGACGGTGTGATCCGGTTCGCCGGGATCGTCGCAGGTAAACCGTCGGTGTCGATCGAGCACGGTGACGGCGTGATCACCACCTACGAGCCGGTGCGCGCGAGCGTGCGACGGGGCACCCTGGTGCGGCGCGGTGAGCCGATCGGCATCCTCGAATCCGGTCATCCCGGCTGCGCCGCGGCCGCCTGCCTGCACTGGGGCGCGCGACGCGGGGCCGGTCACGCGGCGCAGTATCTCGATCCGCTGGCGTTGCTGGGTGCGGTCCGGGTGCGGCTCAAGCCGCTCGACGGGTGAGACCGTGCCCTATGCCGTATGCCCTATGCCCGCGGATGCGCCTGCCGGTGGGCGGCGCGTAGCCGTTCGACGCTGACGTGGGTGTAGATCTGGGTCGTCGCCAGCGACGAATGTCCCAGGAGTTCCTGCACGACACGGAGATCCGCACCGCCCTCGAGGAGATGCGTCGCGGCGCTGTGGCGCAGACCGTGGGGTCCCATGTGCGGGCCGCCGGCCGCGGCGACCGCCGAGGAGACGACCGCCCGCGCGACCCGCTGGTTGAGTCGGCCGCCCCGGGCACCGAGCAGCAGGGCCGACCCGGAGGCGGCGGTCGCCAGCGCGGGCCGTCCGACGGCAAGCCACCGCTGCAACGCGCGCGCGGCGGGCGCACCGTAGGGCACACTGCGCTGCTTGTCCCCCTTGCCGATGACCCGCAGCACCGCTCGCGCGTCGTCGACGTCGGCGAGGTCGAGACCGCACAACTCGCCCACCCGGATTCCGCTGGCGTAGAGCAGCTCGGTGATCACGCGGTCACGCAGCACGATCGGATCGTCGGGGCCGGCGTCGCCCTGGGAGTCGTCGGCACCCGATACGGCGGTGCCGGCGGCGACCGTCGCCGCCTGTTCGGCGGTGAGCACGGCAGGCAACCTCCGGTGCGCCTTCGGGGCCTGCAGCCGGGTGGCCGGGTCCGCGCCGAGAATCCCTTCGCGAACGGCCCACGCGCAGAACGTCTTTGCCGAGGACACCTGTCGGGCGACCGTTGTCCGCGCGGCTCCCCGACGGGTGTGGTCGGCCAGCCAGGCGCGTAACAGCGCCAGATCGATGTCGCCGACGGGTACGCCGCGCACGCCCGCGAAGCTGATCAGGCCGCGCAGATCACCGGTGTACGCACGGATCGTGTGCTCGCTGAGTCCACGCTCGAAGCGCAGATACCGCGCGAATTCCGACACCACCGACTCGGTCATCACCCCAGCACACCCACCGCGCCGCACTCACGCAACCGCACACGCGACGCCGTTGCCGGATCGGTACGACCGCCCGATCGTCCTCGCGCCCGGTTCAGCGCACCAGATTGCGGAGGCGCTGCCCGACGCCGACCTTCTGCTCCCCCTCTTCGGTGGCGCGCAGATCGGCCTTCCATTCGCGGAAGCCCTCCTCGGTGCGGCCGCGGCGCCAGTATCCGGAAATGGACGCATTCTTCGCGCCCACACCACGTTCCTTGCGGATGTAGGCACGCAGATTGTGCATCACCGCCTGCGCCTCCCCGTGGATGAAGACCTGCGGCTCACCGTCGAGCCACTGCGCGCCGCGGACCGCGGCGATCAGCGGGGCGTTGTCCCCGGCACGATCGTCGCCGACCTCACCGGCACCGCCACCCCGATGCACCCAGGTGATCTGCGCCCCGGCGGGGGCGACGAGATCGATCTCGTCCTCGGGACCGGCGACCTCGATGAACACCCGCGCGGTCGCGTCGGCCGGCAGTGCTTCCAGCGCTGCTGCCACCGCGGGCAATCCCGCCTCATCGCAGGCGAGCAGATGCCAGGGTGCGTCCGGGTTCGGGTGATAACCGCTGCCCGGCCCGAGGAACCGCACGACAGTTCCCGGCTCGACCGAGGCCGCCCACGGTCCGGCGAGCCCCTCGTCGCCGTGCACCACGAAGTCGACGAGCAGTTCCCGGCGTTCGGCGTCGACCTTGCGGACCGTGTAGGTGCGCAACGTCGGCTGCTGCTCGGTGGGCAACGACCGCGACGCGCGCGGATCGAAATCCTCCGGGAACTCCACGCCCTCGGGCATGAAGATCAGCTTGATGTACATGTCGGTCTCGGGCAGACCGTCCTTGCCGACGGCCGGCAGGAAGTCGTCGAACCCTTCTCCGCCGAAGAACAGCCGCACCATGTGCGGCGTCACCTGCTCACGTCGCAGGACGGTCATCGTATTCACTCGCTTGGCCATGCAGACCTCCTTCTCCCGAACCAGCGTACGCCGAGTTAGGTTTACCTAACTGGGCGGCGGTTGGCTTCTCGCAGAAAGCGCACACCGAACACCCACACCCGTGGCACGGCCTCACGCCAGTCGCCACGTACTGCCGTCGGTGCCGACCAGTCCCCCGAGTTCCATCATCACCAGGGCCACCCGGGTGGCATCGATCTCGACACCCGCGGAGAATGCGATCTCCTCCAGGGTGGCCCCGCCGCGACCGGGAATGGCGTCGTGCACCAGTTTCTGTTGCGCGGTCAGACCGTCGGTGGGCCGGGCCGCACCGTGATCGGGTACCCCCAGGCCGTCCGGGCGGACCACCGAGACCAGCGCGTCGACGTCGGCGATGAGGGCGGCACGGCCATCGGCGATCATCTCGTGACATCCCACCGACGTCGCCGAGGTGACCGGTCCGGGTACCGCACCCAATGGACGTCCCAGCTTGCAGGCCCAGGCCGCGGTGCTCACCGCCCCGGACCGCGCACCCGCCTCGACCACCAGTACCGCCGACGACAGGGCCGCGACCAGGCGATTTCGCGCCAGAAACCGGTGCCGGGCGGCCGTCGTCCCGGGCGTGTACTCCGACACGATCAGCCCACTCTCGGCGATCGCGGCCAGCAGCCGCGAATGTGCGGCCGGATAGTCCCGGTCGATGCCACAGGCCATGACGGCCATCGTCGCGCCGTCACACGCGAGCGCGGCACGGTGAGCGGCGACGTCGACGCCGTAGGCCGCACCCGAGACGATGCCCCACCCACGGGACACCAACTGCTCGGTCAGGGTGCCGGTGACGTGGGTGCCGTAGTCCGACGCCGCGCGGGACCCCACCACGGCGATGGATTGCTCGGCGAAGTCGTCCAGTCGCCGAGGACCGCGTACCCACAGCGCCAACGGCATTCCCCCCGCGGATGCCGTGTCCGCCTGATCCAATGCGAGCAGGGAGAATCCCGGCCACTCGTCGTCGTCCGGGGTCACCAGCCGCGCCCCCACGGCGTCGGCGGCCGCCAGCGCCTGCTCCGGACGGACGGCCGCCGCCCGCGATGCGGTCGGCTTGAGCACCGCCCGGTGTGCCGTGGGAACCATTCGGGTGCGGATGGCCTCGGCCGCCGCCTCGGCCCCGATGTCGGCCACCAGCGCACCCACCGCGCGGCACGGCGGCTCGGCCACCGCCACCAGATAGGCCCATGCGGCGCGTTCGGAATCATTGCTCGTCATCGATGGATTCCCCGGTCACGGTAGTGAAGGGCCTGTGCCACTTCGTTTTCTGCGGGCACGGTCTGCCCGGACAGGTCAGCGAGTGTCCAGGCGACCCGCAATGCGCGGTCGGCGCCACGGGCGGTGAGCCGGCCGTCGCGCATCGCCAGTTCGAGGGGTCGCGTCGCCGCCGGCGGGAGACGGAACTCGCGTCGCAGCAGTGGTCCCGGTACCTCGGTGTTGGTGCGGAAGCCGCGCCCACTCCACCGCTCGGCCGCCGCTTCCCGGGCGGCCGCGACGCGCGCCCGGATGTCGGCACTCGATTCCCCGGTGTCGGTGGTCAGTGCCGCATTGCCCGGGGGATCCATGCGCACCCGGATGTCCACCCGATCCATCAACGGCCCGGACAACTTGCCCAGGTAGCGACGCCGCGTCACCGAACTGCAGACGCACTCGACGTCACGGACCGGGGCACACGGACACGGGTTGGCGGCCAGCACGAGCTGGAAACGCGCCGGATACACCGCGACCCCGTCGCGGCGGGTCACCCGCACCTCGCCCTCCTCGAGCGGTTGACGGAGCGAATCGAGGACCTTGGTGCCCATCTCCGCGCACTCGTCGAGGAACAGCACTCCCCGATGCGCCAGCGAGACGACACCCGGGCGGGCCATGCCGGTTCCGCCGCCGAGCATCGCCGTGAGCGAGATGCTGTGGTGGGGGTCGATGAACGGCGGTTCGACGACCAGCGGCGAGCCGGGCGACAGCGCACCCGCGATCGAGTGAATCGCGGTGACCTGCAGGGACTCGTCGGTCGACAGTGGCGGCAGAATCCCCGGCAGCCGACGCGCCAGCATCGTCTTGCCGATCCCGGGCGGACCGGTCATCAGGACGTGATGCCCTCCGGCGGCGGCGATCTCGAGAGCGTGCCGGGCCTGTGCCTGACCCGCCACATCGGCCATGTCCGCCGGTATCCGCGACGGCGATTGCCGCGGCGTCGCGTCGTCGACGGTGTCGAGCACATGGTTGCCGGCGAGCCACCGCACGACCTCGGCGAGGTTGTGCGCGCCACCCACCTCGATCCCCGAGACCAGGGTCGCCTCGGCGATGTTGGCCATCGGCACCACCACCGCGGCCATGCCCGCGGCGCGGGCCTCGATCACCGCGGGCAGCACACCCCGCACCGGCCGGAGGCTGCCGTCGAGTGCGAGTTCACCCACCAGCACGGTGCGACCGAGCCTGGCCGTCGGCGCCCGTTTGATCGCGGCGAGCACCGCGACCGCCATCGCGAGGTCGTAGGTGGAACCCCGTTTGGGCATTTCGGCCGGCGACAGGCTGATCGTCACCTTCATGTCGGGGAACGAGAATCCCGAGTTGTTGATCGCCGAACGGATGCGTTCCTTGGCCTCGCGCAGCGACGAATCCACGCTGCCGGAGATCGTCACGCCGGGCAGGCCGTGCCCGACATTGGCCTGCACCTCGACCGGCGATGCCTCGAAGGCGTTGAGCCCCACGGAGTTCGTGCACCCGAGCATCCGTGAGGACTCCTCATCCTCATTCCGCGATGGGTCCTCACTCCACGATGTTGACATGGTGCCGCACCCGCGCGCCGTCGGCCGACATCGGATGTGCCGGATCGAGTTGGATGGAGATGATGTCGAATCGGATCTGCTCCCAGTGCCGATCCTGCTGCGCCAACCACATGCGCGTCAGCCGTCGCATCCGCATCAGTTTGTCGCGGGTCACCGCCGCCACCGGATCGTTGAAGATCCGCGAGGCGCGGGTCTTGACCTCGACGACCACCAGTCGGCGTCCGTCGGCCGCGATCAGGTCGAGTTCGCCATACCTGTTGCGCCAGTTGCGATCCAGAATGTTCCACCCGAGACCGCTGACGTAGTCGGCCGCGAGGTCTTCACCCAACCGCCCCACCCCGGCCCGGCGATTGGGCCGGCGATTGGGCCCGGGTCCCACCGATTGTGCTGTCATGTCCGACAGCATCACTCACCGCGCAGACCGGACCGCCCGGATGTCTGCCGCGACGGGCGATACCTGTGGATGACGGCGCTTCTGGGGATCACCGCCGGGATCAGACCCGCGGTTCAACCGGATCGGCGCACCTTCGGCGGACCATCAGACCGCAAAAGCGATACCCCTACAACGACTTTCGTCGCAATCGAGGCGATGTCAGATCACGGTTCGTCGGGCAGCCGCAGTTCGGACTTCTCCAGTTCCTCGATGTTGACGTCCTTGAAGGTCAGCACCCGGACCTGCTTGACGAAACGAGCCGGGCGGTACATGTCCCAGACCCACGCATCGCTCATCCTCAGCTCGAAGTAGATCTCACCCTCGGGGTTACGTGGCACGACCTCCACCGAGTTGGCGAGATAGAAACGGCGCTCGGTCTCGACGACGTACGTGAACTGACCGACGATGTCCTTGTACTCGCGGTACAGGGACAACTCCATCTCGGTTTCGTACTTCTCGAGATCCTCAGCACTCATCCTGTAAGCCTATCGCGCGACGTGTCGGCGGATGCGGCAGGAATGTCGCGACTGCGGGCGGCGACGTTGCGATACGACATCCGATGCTGGGGCGAGGGTCCGAGTTCGTCCAGGCAGCTCATGTGCAGTGCCGTGCTGTAGCCCTTGTGGATGGAAAAGGAGTACCCCGGCAGTTCGGAGTCCATCGCCACCATGATGCGGTCGCGGGTCACCTTCGCCAGGATGCTGGCCGCGGCGATGCAGGCGGCGGCGCCGTCACCGCCGATCACCGGCAGCGACGGGGCGGTCAGTCCGGGAACCGCGAACCCGTCGGACAGGACGTAGCCCGGAGTCACATCCAGACCGGCCACGGCGCGACGCATCCCCTCGATGTTGGCGACGTGGATGCCGATCCGATCGATCTCGTCGGCGTCGACGATCACCACCGACCAGGCGTCGGCGTATCGCGTGACCGAGCGATAGAGCTTCTCACGCGTTGACTCGGTGAGCTTCTTGGAGTCGTCGAGTTCCGACAACGACACGAGCTGGGTGGGTCGCAGCACGCACGCGGCCACCACCAGCGGCCCGGCGCACGCGCCGCGCCCGGCCTCGTCGACCCCGGCGACCGGACCGAGACCACTGCGATGCAGGGCGAACTCGAAGGTGCGCAGGCCCGCCGCGCGGCGGATCGGCAGACGGGGTGGCCAGCGACTCATCGTGGATCTGCTATCGACTCGCGGTCACTGCTGTGGGATCACTGCTGGGGGTTGACGGAGTCCACCCCGCCCATCCGGGAGAACGGGAAGATGATGAACTGCGTCTTGCCGCGGATATCGTCGACGGGGACGGTGCCGTCGCTGGTCTCGGTGATGTGGTAGCGCGAATCCGAGGAACGGGTGCGGTTGTCGCCCATCACGAACACGCTGTTCTCGGGCACCACGATCGGGCCGAAGTCCTTGCCGAGGCAGCTGTTGAGCTTCCCGTCCTCGCCGATGGCGGTCGGGGTCGCGGTGCCGTCGGCGAGGTTCTGCTCCTGCAGGGCCATGTCGACGTACGGCTCTGTGAGAACCTTGCCGTTGACCTTCACGCCGACGCCGTCGGCGTTGTGGCATTCGATGGTCTGACCGCCGGTGGCGATGATGCGTTTGACGTAGTCGTTCTCGTCGGGCGGCGCGAAGCCGAACCACGACAGGCCGTTCTGCAGTCCATGGATCACCGTATTGGAGGATCGGGGTGACACCCATCCGTCCTCGCCCCACGACTCGGGAACCTTGAACACCACGACGTCGCCGGGTGCGGGATCACCGAAGGTGTAGGACAGTTTGTCGACGAAGATCCGGTCGTTCGAGCAACCGGTGCAGCCGATCAGCGTCGGCTCCATCGACTCGGACGGGATGACGTATTGCCGTCCGATGAAGGTCTGCAGAATCCAGCTGATCAGCAGGACGCAGGCGACGATGATGATCGTCTCCCGCAGCAGGGAACCCTTCTTTTCCGGCTTGTCGCTCTTGGTGCGCCAGGGGCGGGACGCGGAGTCGGCGTCGACGGAATCGTCGTCGCGCGGGACCCGGTCCTCGCCGGCCTCATCGCCTCGGCGGTCAGTGTCAGCCACGTCGCCAGGGTAGACGCGTCAGCGCTTTTCCTTGATCTTGGCGGCCTTGCCGCGCAGATCGCGCAGGTAGTAGAGCTTGGCGCGACGCACATCACCGCGGGTCAGGACGTCGATCTTGGCGATGTTGGGGCTGTGCACCGGGAAGGTACGCTCCACGCCGACGCCGAAGGAGACCTTGCGGACGGTGAAGGTCTCGCGGACGCCACCACCCTGGCGACGGATCACGACGCCCTTGAAGACCTGGACACGTTCCTTGCTGCCCTCGATGACCTTGACGTGCACGTCGAGGGTGTCGCCGGGTCCGAATGCGGGGATGTCGTCGCGCAGGGACTGCTGGTCGAGGATGTCCAGGGTGTTCATGATGGTTGGTCCTTAGGGTGCTAGCTGCGAACAGAGGAACCTGGCGGCCCTCCCCCACCCGGATCACCCGGATCGGGGGCATGGGTTCGGCCGGTTCGTGCTCCGAGTCATGTGCGCGCCTGCTCGCGACCCCGACCGGGGGCCGTCGTCAGGCAACCCGACTATTGTGCCAGACCGACCCGCGTCCGACGAAATCGCGACCTCACCAGCGGTGACGTCGTCACGTCCGGGTAGGGTCGATGATGATCGAGGTCACCCCGGCCGTCGCCAGGACGGCCCGCGCCGCCGCCGACGGCGTCGACGGTGAGGCCACCGCGATCGGCTCGTATCCGCGGGCGCGGAGATGGTCGACCACCGCGATCTCCGGTGCCCGCCCGTCACCGGCCACCTCGTCGGTGGTGCGGACCCGCATCCCGACGCGCAGATAGGGCACCGGATCGCTGGTCCCGACGACCGTCGCGCGTCCCTGGGCCCGATCGTGCCCGATGCCGACGGCCACCTGAACCCAGCCCCCGGCCCGACCGTCGAGGTCGGCGGCCAGAGTCCGGGCGTAGCGCACGAGGTCCTCGTGCTCAGCGCGGGTGAGTTCGGGCGGTTCGTCGTCGTCGGTTCCCGGCTCCCGCCGGTTTCTCCCGGCAGCAGCCGCGGCGCCCACCGCACCCACGCCCACCGCACCCACGCCCATGGTCCCGAGCCCACCCATCGGCATCATCCCGCTCGTCGCGGCGGCGGGATGTTGCGGATCGTCGGTGGTCGCGGTGGTGGTGGCCGCGGTTCCGTGTGCCGCGGCCTCGTCGGCGTAGTCGTCGCCGGCAGCGGTCATCGCCGCGCGTCCGGCACTGGCCGCCCGGACAGCCGGCGTGTCGTCGCCGACCGCGGAGCCGATCATCCCGAGCAGCCGATCACGATCGGCGATCGTCGCCACGACCGCCATCTTCTGCCGCGTCCTGGTGGTGAGGTCGGCGAAGGCCGCCAGGGTCGTCGCCGAGACGGCGAGCCCGCCGGCGGTCCCGGTCGCGTCGTCGGCGAGCCGGGCGGCGGTGTCGATGGTCGCCTGGTCGAAGGCGCCCGCACCGATCCGGTGGACGTGGTGGACGGTCTCGACGGTGTTCGCGACCGCCCGTAGTCGCGCGGCGAGCCCGGCGAGTCGCTGCGCGAGCTCACCGATGGCGATGACGTCGGTGTCCGGCCACCGATCGGGTGCGAGTTCCTCGGCGATGCGCCGCAGGTCGTCCGGCCCACTCATGCGGTCCGGTCCACGCTTCGTCGCACGCCATGGGCGGCGGTGTCCTCGGCGGCCTCGACGCCGAGCACGCCGTGAGCGATCTGTGCGGCCTGGGTGGTCAGGGCGTCGGCGATCCGGCCGAGGGCATCGTGCAGCGCGGTGACACCGGGGACGAAGGCGGCGGCGAACGCGGTCGCGCCGACGTCGTGTCCGAGCGCTTCGGTGAGTTCGTCGATGATGCGACCGAGGTCCGCCCCGATGGCGGTGACCTCGTCGGCGAGTTCGGTCACCTCGCCGACGAGCGTGTGGCCCGCCTCCGGGTCGACCGCGACGCCCTCGGACCGGCTCATGTGCGGTTCCCGCCGGACACATCGGCGTATCCGGGGGCCGTTTCGGCCACCGCCGCCAGGAGGTGTTCACGCTGGTGACGCAGCTGCTGGTCGGCCGCGGCGACCAGGTCCGTGATGAGCTCGGCCAACACGGGCGCGCGGTGTCGGCGCAGGGCCGCCGGTTCGATCTGCAGGTCGACGAGCAGGCCGCGCGCGTCGACGGTGACCTCGATCAGCCGGTCCGTGCTGACCGCGCGGGCGGTCAGCGTCGCGAGTTGTTCGGCGGCGCGGGCGAGGTCGGTGCGCTGCCGGTCCAGTTTTTCGAGCATCGCCGACCAGTGGGAGTCACCCGGCCGACCCGGATCACGCGTGTCGTGTGCATCGGACCGTTCATCCACCGTCGTTTCCCCCTGGTACCCGCGTGTGAGGTCGTCAGTACCCGCGTGTGAGGTCGTCGGACGCGGATCGACCGAGCGTAGCCCGAACAGAGTGCTCCCACCGCGAATGCGTCCACAGTGGCGAACCCGTCAGCGCGGGGACGGGTCGTTCGTCGCCGTCAGTTGTCGGCGCCGGGTTCGGCGAGGAGGTCGGGGCGACGCTCGCGCGTGCGCTGCAACGACTGTTCGTGGCGGAACCGCGCGACCTTGGCGTGATCGCCGGAGAGCAACACCGGCGGCACGGGCAGCCCCCGCCACGTCTCCGGGCGGGTATAGCTCGGCCCCTCCAGGAGTCCGTCGGAGAACGAATCCTCTTGGTGGGAACGAGGATTGCCGAGGACCCCGGGGATCAACCGCACGGTGGCCTCGATCATCGCGATCGCCGCCACCTCACCCCCGATGAGGACGAAATCACCGAGCGAGACCTCCTCGACGCGCACCCGGCGTGCGGCGTCGTCGAAGACCCGCTGGTCGATGCCCTCGTATCGGCCGCATGCGAACACGAGTTGTAGTTCCGTACTCCAGCGGACGGCCGTGGCCTGGGTGAAGGGCACCCCCGCCGGTGTGGGGACGATCAGCAACGCCTCGTCCGGGCACACCTCGTCCAGCGCGGGACCCCAGACATCGGGTTTCATCACCATGCCCGGACCGCCGCCGTACGGGGAATCGTCGACGCTGCGGTGCACGTCGTGGGTCCAGGACCGCAGGTCGTGTATCCCGACCTCGATGACGCCACGGTCGATTGCCTTGCCCAGCAAGGCCACTCGCACCGGCTCGAGGTACTCGGGAAAGATGGTGACGACGTCGACACGCATGCGGGGATCGGTCACGATGCGCCGTCGGGAGTGCCCGCGTCCGCGTCCGCGTCGTCGAGCAGACCGATCGGCGGGTCGACGACGATACCGTCGCGCCCGACCACCGGGACGATCTCCCGTACGAACGGGATGAGGATCTCCCGACCGTCCGGGGCACGCACCGCCAGCACGTCGTTGGCGGGCAGATGCAGCACCGACGACAGCACACCGACCGCCACTCCCGCGACGGTCGTCACCGGCAGACCCTCGAGTTCGTGGTCGTAGAAGGCGTCGGGATCGTCACCGGAATCGACCTGCGAACTGTCAATGAGGAACAACGTCCCCCGCAGGTCGTCGGCGTCGGCCCGCGTGCCGACCTCGGCCAGCGACAGCAACAGCCGCCCGGAATGTTCCCGGGCGGCTGTCACCGTGAAATCGCGTTCGCCCCCACCTCGTGGCAGGCGACCGACCAGAGTCGCACCCGTCGCGAACCGTTGCTCCGGTTCGTCGGTACGGACGTCGACGACGACCTCGCCGCGAATGCCGTGCGACTTGACCACACGGCCCACCACGAGCTCCATTGATGTGACGCTCAGCGGTCGGTGTCGACGATGTCGACACGCATGCCGCGGCCACCGATACCGCTCACGAGGGTGCGCAGTGCGGTGGCGGTGCGGCCGTTGCGACCGATCACCTTGCCGAGATCCTCCGGATTCACGTGCACCTCGACGAGGCGACCACGACGGCCGGTGATCAGTTCGACGCGCACGTCATCGGGGTTGGAGACGATCCCGCGAACGAGATGCTCGACGGCGTCGGCGACGACAGCGCTCACGCCTGGGCCTTGTCGCCCTCGGCGGCCGCCTCATCGGTGACGGCCTCGTCGGCGGATGCGGCCGGGGCCTCGTCCTTCTTGGCGGCCTTCTTCTTCGGGGTGGTGGCCTCGGCGACCGGCTCGCTGTCGGCGGCGGCCAGGGCCGCGTTGAACAGGTCCAGCTTGGAGGGCTTCTCGGCGGCGGTCTTCAGGGTTCCCTCGGCGCCGGGCAGGCCCTTGAACTTCTGCCAGTCGCCGGTGACCTTGAGGATCGCGGCGACGGGCTCGGTCGGCTGGGCGCCCACGCCGAGCCAGTACTGTGCGCGCTCGGAGTCGACCTCGATGAGGCTCGGCTCTTCCTTGGGGTGGTACTTGCCGATGGTCTCGATCACCCGGCCGTTGCGGCGGGTGCGGGAATCGGCGACGATGATGCGGTACTGCGGGTTGCGGATCTTGCCGAGCCGCGTGAGCTTGATCTTGACAGCCATGTTCTTCTTCTTTCGTTGGCCACTGCGCAATTCAGCGACCCCGCCGGAATGCGGGGCCCGGTTTTGCGATCGGGTGTGACCGTCGGCCGGTACGTGACCGTGTCCGACGAACCAGCGTTCGATTCTGCCAGAGACGCGCCCACCGGCCCAAATCGCGGCCGATCGACCAGCGCGCATCGGCCCCCTGCGATCGACCCGGTACGCTCGTCCGGGCGGTCGGGGGTGACCAGCGGGCGGTACTCGGCGACCTGACGTCGGGCCGCAACCCTTCCCACACCAGCAGTCGACACAGTCAGCGAGGAGAGCACCGCACCCCATGCTCAACGCCCTGGCCTACGCCCTCGTCGATGCGGTCAACGTGTTGTTGATCGGCGTCCTGGTCGCGCTCGCGATGATGACCGCACGCGGCCGGTATCGCTCCATCACCATTCTGCTGCTCATCGGCAACTGGCTGGGCGTCATCGGCCTGGCCCTGATCGTCCTGCTCGCCTTCGACGGGTTGGGCACCATCGTCGAGCGGGTCGTCGACTCTCCGGCATTCGGCGCGCTGTTGATCCTCACCGGTGTCGTCACCGCGTTGTGGACGCTGCGCCAGGGCGACGACGGGCCACCCCCGATCGTCGACCGCATCCTCACGCCGGTGCGTACGGCGTCGCCGTTGACCGTGCTGGCCGGTGTGGGTCTCGGCGTGGTGCAGTCGGCCACCTCGGTGCCGTTCTACGCCGGGCTCGCGGTGCTGTCGTCGAGCGGTCTACCGACCGGCGAGCGCTACACCGCGCTGCTGGCCTACGCGACGGTCGCCCTCAGCATCCCGGTGCTGGCCGCGATGGCGCTCGGACTGGTCCGGGTCCGGCCGCGATCGTGGGCCGGACGGCTGTTCGTCACTGCTCGGCGACACCACACACTCGTCGCCCGCGGTGCCGCCTACCTGGTCTCGGCACTGTTGATCGCGATCGGCATCCTGCGACTGCTCTGACGGGTGATCCGAACCCGGAAACGGGATCGGGCATGTGGCTGTCCACCCCGCGAAGGACACCCACATGCCCGCACCTCACCCCGGTGAACATCCCGCCGATCGCACCGCGGTACGGGCGACGAGAAGACTTGTGAACTGATCACGAAGTGGTCAACCTCGCGATGTGACTGTGACCCTACCGAACAGTAAGGATATCGACCAACGGTCAATGGGTGATTTGGCTCACAAAATCGGCCCGTGAGGTGTATAGCGCGGAATAACCCGACCCCTCACTCGACGACCTCCCGCTCGGCGACCAGCATGCTGTCGCGATCGCGGCGGCGTGATCAGAGGTGCGTGCCCGCGCAGACGATGGCCGCCGGATGACGCAGGATGTTCAGGTTCTCCACCGGGTTCTCCCGAAACACCAGGAAGTCGGCGCGGTCACCGTCGTCGAGAATTCCGGCACCGAGCCAGCGCCGCGGTTCGGTGGTGGCGGCGGCGAGAGCTCCCCGGGCGCCGAGACCGACGCCGGCGAGCCGTTCGACCTCGTCGACGATGCGTCCGTGTTCGACGAATCCACCCGCGTCGGTGCCCGCGAAGATCGTCACTCCGGCTTCGCGTGCCGCGGCGAAGGTGTCCTCGGCGTGCGCGTACAGCTTGCGCATCGTCGCCGCATAGGTCGGGAACCGGTCGGCGCCGGAGGCGATCTGGAGGAAGTTGTCGACCTGGATCAGTGTGGGCACCAAGGCGATCGAGCGCTCGACGAGTGCATCGATGTGCTCGGAGGTCAGGCCGGTACCGTGCTCGATGCAGTCGACGCCGGCGTCGATGAGGTCGCCGAGCGCGTCGGTGCCGAAGACATGCGCGGTGATGCGGGCACCGTTGTCGTGCGCCGCGGTCACCGCCGCGTCGAGCTGGCGCCGGGTCCACAGGGGCGCGAGATCCCCGACCTCCCGGTCGATCCAGTCCCCGACGATCTTCACCCATCCGTCGCCGGCCTTCGCCTGCCGCGCCACCTCGTCGGCCAGTTCGTCCGGATCGTCGAGATCGACACCGTAGTCACGCAGATACCGCTTCGGCCGGGCGATGTGCTTGCCGGAACGGATGAATCGCGGCCCCGCCGGATCGTCGTCGAGTGGGTGGGTGTCCAGCGGGGATCCGACCTCGCGGATCAGCAGGGTGCCGGCGAGGGCGTCCTGACGGGCGAAGTCGCGGGCCTGCTCGATGGTCACACCGAGTCCGGGTGCGATCCCGACATGGTTGTGCGCGTCGACGAGTCCCGGCACGATCCAGCCGTCGGCGACGACGGTGTCGGCCGCGGCCACCGGCTCAGAGGTGATCGTGCCGTCGACCACCCAGAATTCGAGTGGCTCGTCGGTCAGCGGATCCCGACCCCGGTAGTGCTGTGCGGGTGCGGTACCGGATCCACCGCCGACGGTCATCGGCTCACTTCTTCTTCGGCTGCTGGAACTGCGAGACGTCGATGCCCTCGAGGCCCGGCGGGAGTTGATCGAGTCCGGCCGGCATGTTGGACAGGTCCGGGAAGCCGCCGGGCATGCCCGGGAAGCCGCCGCGTACCTTCGGCGGGGTCGGTCCGCGTCCGCGGCTCTTGCCCTTCTTGCCTTTGCCCTTCTTACGGTTGGTCTTTCGGCCCGGGCCCATCATCCGGCCGGACATCTGGGCCATCATCTTGCGGGCCTCGAAGAACCGGTCGACGAGTTGGTTGACCTCGCTGACCGTCACACCCGAACCGTTGGCGATGCGCAGTCGGCGGGAGGCGTTGATGATCTTCGGATTCTCCCGCTCGGCGGGGGTCATGCCACGGATGATCGCCTGCACCCGGTCGAGTTGCTTGTCGTCGACCTGGCTGAGGGCGTCCTTCATCTGGTTGGCGCCGGGCAGCATGCCGAGGATGTTGCCGATCGGCCCCATCTTCCGGATCATCTGCATCTGCTCGAGGAAGTCCTCGAGGGTCAGCTCCCCCTGGGTGATCTTGGCCGCGGCCTCCTCGGCCTGCTGGGCATCCCAGTGCTGTTCGGCCTGTTCGATCAGGGAGAGCACATCGCCCATGCCGAGGATGCGACTGGCCATCCGGTCGGGGTGGAAGACGTCGAAGTCCTCGAGTTTCTCACCCGAGGAGGCGAACATGATCGGTCGGCCGGTCACCTCACGCACCGACAGCGCCGCACCGCCGCGGGCGTCGCCGTCGAGTTTGGTGAGCACCACGCCGGTGAATCCGACACCGTCGGCGAACGCCTCGGCCGTGGAGACCGCGTCCTGACCGATCATGGCGTCGACGACGAAGAGCACCTCGTCGGGCTGGGTGGCGTCGCGGATGTCGGACGCCTGCTTCATCAGTTCGGTGTCGATGCCGAGCCGGCCCGCGGTGTCGATGATGACGACATCGTGGTGGCGTGCACGCGCCTCGTCCACACCGGCCTTGGCCACCGACACCGGGTCACCGGCGGTGACACCCAATGCGTTCACCCCGGTTGGCGACGACTCGCCGGTGATCGAGGTACCCGGATGCGGCGCGAAGACCGGCACGCCGGCACGCTCGCCGACGATCTGCAGCTGGGACACCGCACCCGGGCGCTGCAGGTCACATGCCACCAGCAACGGGGTGTGCCCCTGCTTGATCAGCCACGCACCGAGCTTTCCGGCCAGGGTCGTCTTACCGGCACCTTGCAGACCGGCCAGCATGATGACGGTCGGCGGGGTCTTCGCGAACTGCACCCGCCGGGTCTCGCCGCCGAGGATCGCGACGAGTTCCTCGTTGACGATCTTGACGACCTGCTGGGCCGGGTTGAGCGCACCGGACACCTCCGCGCCCTTGGCACGTTCCTTGATCCGTGCGATGAAGGCACGGACCACGGGCAGCGAGACGTCGGCCTCGAGCAGTGCGAGCCGGATTTCACGACAGGTGCGGTCGATGTCGGCGTCGGAGAGGCGGCCCTTGCCACGCAGGTCCTTCAGCGCACCGGTCAACCGATCGGAGAGGGAGTCGAACATTCCCCCATCTTTCCATGACCGCGCTCGAGGTGACCGCTCGACCACGTCGCCTCGTCCGTGTCGGCGCCCGGGCGCGGCCCGTGCGAGGCCGAGCGGTCAGCTGATGGGAACCCCGGATCGCGACGACCCCGCGGTCGGCGGGCCCGCGTCGTCGTCGTCCGAGAACGGGCGGATGACCGGACACACGGCCAGAACCGACTCTTCCAACGCGGCGCGCGTCTCGTCGGTGTCGGCGGGCAGCGTCAGGCAGAAGGTGTCGACGACGGTGTTGCCGAGCGTCGCGACCTTGGCCCACCGTACAGTGGCACCCGACTCCTCGATCACGGCGCTGACCCGGCTGAGCAGACCCAGCCGGTCGTCGGTGCGCAGTTCCATCAGCAACTCGCCGGCGTCGCCGACCTCGGCCCACAGCACCCGCGACGGCGCCACCGCGAACAGGGCCGGCACCGCGTTGACCGCGGCCACGGTCGGCATGTCGTCGTCGGTCTCGGTGGTGGCCGCACCCGGCGAGCCGGCCACGGTCCCGATCGTCGGTGTCGGCGATTCGCGCTCCCGTTTGTCGAGCCGGTCGAGCACCTTGATCTTGCCCTCGACCGCCGCGATCAGCTGCTGACGCAACAGACCCGCCTCGGGCGGATCACCGAACGCCGGCACCACCACGAACGCGTTGACCGCGCGACCGGCGTGGCCCTGCACGGTCGCCGAATGCGACCGAAGGCCGTTGAGCGCCAGCACACCTGCCATCTTCGACAGCAGACCGGGACGGTCCGGGGCCACCATGATCACCGAGAAGGTATGTGGCCCTTCGGTCGGTGACACCTTCACGGCGTACTCGCCGCTCTCGGCGACCGCGATCATCTCATCGGTGAGCGGTTCCGGCGTGGGCAGTTCGTCGCCGTCGAGCAGTCGGGTGGCCCGCCGCACCAGGTCACCGATGAGGGAGGCCTTCCAGTCCCCCCACACGCCCGGGCCGGTGGCCAGCGAGTCCGCCTCGGCCAGCGCGGCGAGCAACTCGAGCAGCACCCGGCTGCGGCCGAGCTTGTCGACCACCTCCTGCGCGGTCGCCGGGTCGTCGAGATCCCGCCTGGTCGCGACGGTCGGCAGGAGCAGGTGATACCGCACCATCTCCGACAGGATCGTCACGTCCTGCGGCCACAATCCGATCCGCGTGCCGACCTGAATGGCGAGGTCGGCGCCGACGATGCTGTGGTCGGCGCCGCGGCCCTTGCCGAGATCGTGGACCAGTGCGCCGAGCAGCAGCAGATCGGGCCGGGTGACACGTGTGGTCATCCGGCTCGCGTTGACCGCGGTCTCCACCAGGTGGCGATCCACCGTCCAGGTGTGCACGGCGTCGCGCGGCGGGAGGTCACGGACCGCACCCCATTCGGGGAGCAGACGCCCCCACAGTCCGGTGCGATCCAGGGCCTCGATGGGCGCCACCATGTGCGGGCCCGAGCCGAGCAGGACCAGTAGGTCGCTGAGGGCCTCGGCGGGCCAGGGTTCGCGCAGTTCGGGGGCGTAGTCGGCCAGCCGCGACAGTGTCGAGGCGCTGATCGGCAGTCCGGTGCGCGCCGACGAGGCCGCCACCCGCAGGATCAGACCCGGGTCCTTGCTCGGAAGTGCATTGCGCGCCAACACGATCTCGCCATTGTGCTCGACGACCCCCTCGTCGAGCGGTCGGCGGATCGGTGACCGCCGCAACTTGGCCAGGCCGCGTCGGGGCAGCGCGTTACCGGCGGTACGCAGCCCCACATCGGTGGAGTAGCTGATGGTGCGTGCGGCGTCGCTGATGACGCGCGCGAGATCGAAACGGTCGCCGATGCGTAACGCGGCGCCGATCTCGTCGGCGTCCTGGGCGCGGACCTGCTCCCGGGGCCGCCCGGCGATCCGATGCAATTCGGTACGGATGTCCAGGAGTCGCTGATAGGCCACCTGGGGGCCGGCGCCCGGCGAGTCGGGCCGCAGGTTGGCCATGCCGTCGGTGAGCTGGGCGATCGACAGTGCGCCCAACAGCTGCACGTCTCGCAGGCCGCCACGGCCGTTCTTGAGATCGGGTTCGGCGCGGTGGGCGATGTCGCCGCTGCGGCGCCAACGATCCCGCGCGTGTTCGACGACCGCACCGAATCGGGTACGGATCTCCGATCGCCACTGTTGGCGCACAGCACCGATCAGCAGCGCCGAGAGGTCCTCGTCGCCGGCGATGTGTCGGGCCTCGAGCAGGCCGAGTGCCGCGGTCACGTCGTCGGAGGCGACCTGCAGGGCCTGCGGAACCGTCCGGACACTGTGATCGAGTGGGATGTTGGCGTCCCACAGCGGATACCAGAGTCCGTCGGCGACCTCGGACACCCGCTCCGGTGATTGGTCCTCGTAGAGCAGGATGAGGTCGAGGTCGGAGAACGGCAGGAGTTCGCCCCGGCCGAGTCCGCCGACGGCGACGATCGACAAGCCGCTGCCGGGCCGGATGCCGAGTTCGGCACCCTTGCTGGTCAGCCAGAACTCGTGCAGATCGACGAGCACCTGCCGGAGTCCGGCAGCGTCGAGTCGGTTGGGTCCGGTGGCCTCGGTCAGTTGCCGCCGGGTGGCCGCGAGATCTGTTGCCGCGACCGGTGTCTGGGAAGGACGCGGCCCCGCGCCCGACTCGTCGTCGGATGCGGGGCCGTGACCTGTGCTCACGAAGGGCATCGACCCTCGTTATAGGGCGTCGGAGCCACGCTCACCGGTGCGGACGCGCACGACCGACTCCACCGGCGACACCCATACCTTGCCGTCACCGATCTTGCCGGTGCGGGCGGCCTCGACGATGACGTCGACGACCTTGTCCACGGCGGCGTCGTCGACGACGACCTCCACACGCACCTTGGGAACGAAATCGACGGAATACTCGGCGCCACGGTAGACCTCGGTGTGGCCCTTCTGGCGTCCGTAACCCTGGACCTCACTGACGGTCATGCCCAGGATGCCGGCCTGCTCGAGACCTGCTTTGACGTCTTCGAGCGTGAACGGCTTCACGATCGCGGTGATCAGCTTCATGAATTATCCCTCTCCAAAGGATTCAGCTGTGATTCAGCGTAGTGGTCAACGGTGCCGGATTCACGCCAACTCATACGCTGTCTCCGCGTGTTCTGCCTCGTCGATTCCGCTCTTCTCCTCGTCGGAGGCGACACGCCAGCCGAGCGGCTTGAGAATCAGGGCGATGATGGTGGTCAGAACGCCGGTGAAGGCGAGCGCGAACAGGGCGATGACGACCTGCACGACGAGCTGCTTGTAATCGCCACCCCAGAACAGGCCGGTGTCCTGCGCCAGGAATCCGATACCGACGGTGCCCCAGAGGCCGGCGACGAGGTGAACGCCGACGACATCGAGGGAGTCGTCGTAACCGAACTTGTTCTTCAGTCCGATGGCCAGCGCCGCGAGGATACCGGCGATCACGCCGAGGATCAGCGACCCGACCGGGGTGAGATTGCCACACGCGGGGGTGATCGCGACGAGACCGGCAACGATTCCCGAGGCCGCGCCGACGCTGGTGGCGTGCTTGTCGCGGATCAATTCCACCGCGAGCCAGCCGATGATCGCCGCAGCGGTGGCGGCGGTCGTGTTGAGCCACACCTTGCCGGCGGTCAGGTCCGCGGCGAGTTCGGAACCGACGTTGAAGCCGAACCAGCCGAACCACAGCAGAGCGGCACCGAGCATGACGAACGGGATGTTGTGCGGACGGTAGGCGGTCTTGCCGAAGCCGACGCGGGCGCCGACGATCAGCGCGAGCACCAGGCCGGCCATACCGGCGTTGATGTGAACCACGGTGCCACCGGCGAAGTCGATGGGCGCGACGTTGGCCTCACCGTCGGTGGTACCGAACATCCACGCAGCGAAGCCGTCCTCGCCGCCACCCATGATGCCGCCGCCGCCGACCAGGCCACCCCACACCATGTGCGACAGCGGGAAGTAGACGATGGTGGCCCACAGCACCGAGAACGCCAACCAGGTCGAGAACTTCACGCGCTCGGCGACCGCGCCCGAGATCAGCGCGACGGTGATCACGGCGAAGGTGAGCTGGAAGCCGAGGAAGACGACCGCCGGAATGGACAACCCTGCGGTGACGACCTTTTCGGTGTCGCCCTCCCCGATCGTGTTCATCAACTGATCGGAGCCGAACAATGCGAACGGATTCGCGAAAATGCCTGCGATGTCACTCTCCCCGGTGATGCCGTCGCTGAACGACATCGAGAAACCCCACAGAACGTAGATGACGCTGACCGTGGCGAGTGCGCCGAACGACATCATCATCATGTTCAGGACGGATTTGCCCCGAGACAAACCCCCATAGAAGAAAGCAAGACCGGGAGTCATCAGCAGCACCAGGCCGGCGGCCGTGATGACCCATGCCGTATCACCGGTGTCGAACTCTCCGAAAACGCTTTCTGGCAGTGCAGAAACCACTGTGAGAAACCTCCCTAGAGTGCGCCGACCGCTCGGCGCCTCCAAAGAGACTGTCGGCACTCGGTTTCAGCCGTGGTGCTCTGACGTTTCCGATATGTGAACCGGTGGCCGGTTTACATTTCGCGCAGGTAACATCCCTGGTCACATATGCACGGCGCCGCATGAAATCCCACAGGCAATTCCACCGATTCCCACATCAGTGTCTGCGTGTCGTCACAGCAACGCGTCGACGAACGCCTCCGGCTCGAAGGGGGCGAGATCGTCGGCCCCCTCACCGAGCCCGACCAGTTTGACCGGAACACCCAGTTCTTCCTGCACGTGAAAGACGATGCCGCCCTTGGCCGTACCGTCGAGCTTGGTCAACACGACGCCGGTGATGTCGACGACCTCCGCGAACACCCGGGCCTGGGTGAGCCCGTTCTGGCCGACAGTGGCGTCGAGAACGAGGAGAACCTCGTCGACCGGGGCCTTCTTCTCGACGACCCGCTTGACCTTGCCCAACTCGTCCATCAGGCCGGTCTTGGTATGCAGGCGCCCGGCGGTGTCGATCATCACCACGTCCACACCGGTGTCGATGCCTTTGGCCACCGCGTCGAAGGCCACCGAGGCCGGATCCGCCTGCTCCTTGCCACGAACGATGTCGGCGCCGACCCGCTCCCCCCAGGTCTGCAGCTGATCGGCGGCCGCGGCACGGAAGGTGTCCGCCGCACCGAGCAACACGCGCCGGCCGTCGGCGACCAGAACCCGCGCCAGCTTGCCGGTGGTGGTGGTCTTTCCGGTGCCGTTGACGCCGACCACCAGCACCACGGCGGGACTACCGGCATGCGGCAGCGCCCGGACCGAACGATCCATCTCGGGATGAAGCTGCTCGACGAGGACACGTCGCAGCAGTGCCCGTGCATCGTCGGAGGTGCGGACCGGATTGGTCGCCAACTCGGTCCGCAGCCGTTCGACGACGGCGGTGGTCGACGCGGTACCGAGGTCGGCCATCACCAGCGTGTCCTCGATCTCCTCCCAGGAATCCTCGTCGAGGTCACCCGCGCCGAGCAGGCCGAGCATGCTCTTGCCGATGGCGCCCTGCGACCGCGACAGTCGCCCGCGCAGGCGGCCGAGGCGACCGGCGGTCGGCGCGATCTCCTCCCGCGGGGGCGCCACTTCGGCCGTGGAGGCATCCGTGGGAGCGGTGATCTCGGGTGCCGGAGCGCTGTCGGTGACCTCGGGAGCGCTGTCAACGACTTCCGGAGCGCTGTCAACGACCTCCGGGGCGCTGTCGGCGACCTCCGGAGCGCTGTCAACGACCTCCGGGGCGCTGTCGGCGACCTCCGGAGCGCTGTCAACGACCTCCGGAGCGCTGTCGGCGACCTCCGGAGCGCTGTCAACGACCTCCGGGGCGCTGTCAACGGTGTCGGGAGCGCTGTCAGTGACCTCTGGGGCGCTGTCAATGGTGTCGGTGGCGGTGGAGGTGTCGGTCTCAACGGTGTCGCTGTCGGGCAGCGTGATGTCGGTGATCTTGCGCTGCTCGGAATCGCGTGGAACCGAGGCGTCGTCGCCGACCCCGGGCTGACCGTCGGTCTCGGTCCGTTCCACGGGTGGGCGCACCGGCTCGGGCGGGGGTGCGACTGTGGTGGTCCCACCCTGACTGAAACTGAACCCGGACCCGGCCTGGTAGCCGCCGGATCTGTCGACCTGCGGCTTGCTGCCGTCGATGACCTGCGTATCGGGCTTGTCGCTCAACGAGATCCGTCGCCGCCGCGCGAGGATGATTCCCGCGACGATCAGTGCGAGGATCACGACGACGGCGATGACGACGATGCCGATGATGAGTTGGGTGTCCACTGAGGGGTCCTGTCCTGTTCTCTACGCGCTCGTTGGGTCCTGCTGATCCGACCCGGTTGCCGGGTCGGACGCGGCGGGGTCGGACGCGGCTGGGTCGGATGTCGCGGCGACGGGGATCTCCACCCCGCGCAGCCGCTGCGAGATCACCGTGGTGATCCCGTCACCGCGCATGCTCACGCCGTACAGCGCGTCGGCGACCTGCATGGTCGGTTTCTGATGGGTGATGACGATCAGCTGCGAGCGTTCCCGCAACTGTTCGAACAGGCTGATGAGTCGTCGCAGGTTGGTGTCGTCGAGTGCGGCCTCGACCTCGTCCATGACGTAGAACGGCGACGGCCGGGCGCGGAAGATCGCCACCAGCATCGCGACGGCGGTCAACGACTTCTCACCGCCGGACAGCAGCGAGAGCCGCTTGACCTTCTTGCCGGGCGGCCTCGCCTCCACCTCGACGCCGGTGGTCAGCATGTCACCGGGCTCGGTCAGCACCAGACGTCCCTCGCCGCCGGGAAACAGTGTCGAGAAGACCTGCGCGAACTCGCGTTCGACGTCGGCGTAGGCGTCGGTGAAGACCTGCAGGATGCGGGCGTCGACCTCCTCGACCACCGACAGCAGGTCCTTGCGGGCGGCCTTGACGTCCTCGAGTTGGGCGGAGAGAAAGTTGTAACGCTCCTCCAGCGCCGCAAACTCTTCCAGCGCAAGCGGATTCACCTTGCCGAGGGTGTTCAGATCCTTCTGCGCCTTCTTCGCCCGCGACTCCTGGGTGGCACGGTCGTACGGCATCGGGGCCGGGGCCACCACCTGATCACCACGGGCCTTGGCAGCCTCGTACTCACTCATCTCCAACGCCGACGGCGGCATCGGCACGTCGGGGCCGTATTCGGCAACGAGATCGTCCGGTGTCATCGCGAACGACTCCATCACCTGTTCTTCGAGCTGTTCGATGCGCAGCGATGCCTGGGCGCGGGCGACCTCGTCACGATGTACCGCGTCCTTGAGGGTGCTCAGTCGCTGCGACAGCAGATTCGCACGGCTCTTGAGCTCATCCAGCGCCACCGTTCGGGTGGCCCGGACCTGTTCGAGTTCGTCGCGACCGGCCTGGGCGTCGGCGACGGCACCCACGAGTCGGGTGGAAACCTCGGCGGCCGCGGCGGCAACGGCCGCGGCGACGGTGGCCGCCTGACGGCGCGCCTCGTTCTGCCGTCGGGCCCGTTCACGGGCGTCGCGTTCCCGCGCGGCCGCGCGACGCAGCGATTCCGCGCGCCCCCGCACCGAGGCCAACCGTTCCTCGGCGGTGCGCAGCCCCAGACGCGCCTCCATCTCGGCGGCGCGGGCCACCGCGACCGCCTCGGCGGCCGCCGAACGGTCAGGCGACTCGATGTCGGCGGGTTCGTCGGAACCCTCGTCGCGGGCCAGGGCCAGACGCTGTTCGAGTTCGTGCAGGGAGGTCAGGGTTTCGGCACGACCGGTCTCGACGAAGGTGCGTTGCCGGGTGAGGCGATCGGCGTCGGCCTCCGCGGCGCGGATCTCCTGCCCCAATCGCGCCAGGTGCTCATACGCGCCGCCGACCGCGCTGTCGGACTCGTGCAACGCGGCCAGGGCTTCCTCGGCCGCCTCCCGACGCTGCTGTTGTTCGGTGAGCGCACCCTGCAGGGCGGCACCGATCTCCTCGACGCGGCGTCGGGCCGTCGCCAACTGGGCGGTGGCGGCGTCGATCGCCGAGGTCACCTCCAGGGTCGACGGGCGATGCGAGGAACCACCCTCCAGCGACGCGCGGGTGATGCGATCACCCTCGCGGCTGACCGCGCGCACGCCGAGCGCCGTCGCCACATCGACGCCCCGGGCGGTCGTGTCCACCACGACGGTGTCGGCGAGCAGGTGATCGACCGCGCCCCGGATCGCGTCGTCGCAGGTCACCACGGACGCCGCCCACACCACCCCGTCGGGAAGAGAGTCGGTGCGGGGCGCCGCGGCTTCGGCGAGACCGCCGACGATCAGCGACGCCCGTCCCCCGTCGCCGCCCTTGAGCGCGTCGAGGGCTCGAAGCGCCGCCAGCGAGTCGACCGTCGCGATGGCATCGGCAGCCGAGCCGAGGGCTGCGGCGATGGCCGTTTCCCATCCGGAGGTGACCGTGATCAGCCCCGACATCGGTCCCAGCAGACCGTCGGTGGCGTGCTCGAGCAGCCACGCACCGCCGTCGCCACGTTCCAGTCCCACCGAGAGGGCCTCGATCCGCGCGGTCAGCGACGCGATGCGCTGTTCGGTCGCCCGCTCCTCGGTCTGCAGGGTGGCGACCCGTTCATTGGACAGGTTGAGCGCTGAGACACATCGCTCGTGATGCTCGTCGAGACCCTGTTCGGATGCCTCGAGTTCACCCAACGACTCGGCCACGGCGTCCTGCTGGGTCTGGGCCCGCTGGGCACGCTCGGTGGCCTCGGCGATCGAGGTGGTCATGCGGTCGATCTCGGCGTCGACCGATTCGGCCTTGGTGCGCAGACTCCCGACCTGACCCTCCAGGCGGGCCAGGCCCTCGCGACGATCGGCGACGGCGCGGACCGCGGCCAGGTGGGCGGCCTCGGCGGCACCGGCGGCACGTTCGGCATCGGCCAGGTCGTCGGCCGCTCCCTCGAGGACTTCCGCGGCGCTCTCGACCGCGTAGGTCATCTCGGCCTCGGTCTCGGCGGCCTCATCGGCCTGACGTTCGAGGTCGTCGGGGTCGGGTCCGCCCGTCTCGGCCGCCGGCTCGTCGAGGTAGCGGCTGCGTTCGGCGGCCACCCGGCCGGTCGCGCCCACCCGCTCGGCCAGCGCCGACAACGTGAACCACGCCTGACCGGCGGCTTCGGCGGCGGGCACGACCTGGGCGAGGTGCTCCTCGTGATCGGCGACGTCGGCGCTGACGGTGTCGAGTTCGGCCGACACCTCGTCCTGTTCGCCGCGGATCTGGTCCTCGACGGCGGTGTGTTCGGCCATCTCCTCGCGCCGGCTGACGAGGTCGTCGGCGGCCAGGCGCAGTCGCGCATCACGCAGGTCGGCCTGGATGGTCTGGGCGCGGCGGGCGACCTCGGCCTGCCGACCGAGCGGTTTGAGCTGCCGGCGCAGTTCGGCCGTCAGGTCGGAGAGCCGGTCCAGGTTGGCCTGCATGCCCTGCAGTTTGCGGACGGCCTTCTCTTTGCGTTTTCGATGTTTGAGGACGCCGGCGGCCTCCTCGATGAAGGCGCGACGGTCCTCGGGCCGGGATTCGAGGATCGTCGCGAGACGCCCCTGTCCGACGATGACGTGCATCTCCCGGCCGATACCCGAATCCGACAGCAACTCCTGTACATCCATCAGGCGACACGTACTGCCGTTGATCTCGTATTCGCCGGCACCGTCGCGGAACATCCGCCGGGTGATGGACACCTCGGAGTATTCGATCGGCAGGGCGCCGTCGGAGTTGTCGATGGTCAGGGTCACCTCGGCGCGGCCGAGGGGCGGGCGGCCCGAGGTGCCGGCGAAGATGACATCCTCCATCTTCCCGCCGCGCAGCGCCTTGGCGCCCTGCTCCCCCATCACCCAGGTCAGGGCGTCGACGACGTTCGATTTGCCCGAGCCGTTGGGGCCGACGACGCAGGTGATCCCGGGCTCGAAACGCAGGGTCGTCGCCGACGCGAAGGACTTGAAGCCCTTGAGGGTGAGCGACTTGAGGTGCACGACGGTACAGCCTACCCACCTGGAGATCGTCGGGCGGCCGACACCGCGACGGCGCAGCACTTGTCCACAATCGACCCCGCGTCCACACCCACGGACGGCATCGTCGAGGTGGCCCTACTTCTCGACGAACCCCGTCAGATCCCCGCGCGGCGGATCCAGTCGATCCACCACCAGATCAACCCGCCCGGGGGTCCGGTCCGAGCGCAACGCTTCCACCAGCGCGGACACCGACGAGCGTGGCCCCTCGGCAACCACCAGGACCCGGCCGTCGGGCTGGTTCGCGGCGTAGCCGACGAGGCCCAGCTCCAGGGCACGGGAACGGGTCCACCACCGGAATCCGACGCCCTGCACGTGCCCGTGGACGAACGCGGTCAGGCGGACGGTGGTTGCGGCATCGGACGCGTCGGTCATGACACGCTCATTCCGTGTCGATCCGCAGGTCGACGTCGGTGCCCGCCCGCAGGGTGCGTCCGACGGTGCAGACGGCGTCGATCGCACGCTCGACGACGACGAGAAGCCGTTGTGCCGCTTCGGGTTCCAGCTCCGAGAGGTCCACCTCGAGAACCTCGGAGAGCTTCGGGTACACCTCGTTCTCGCGGTCGGCGGCGCCGCCGACACGGATGGTGGCGTCGTAGTCATCGCCGAGGCGCCGCGACAGTGGGCGATCCGAGGACATGCCGGTGCATGCGGCGAGCGCGATCTTCAGCAACTCACCGGGGGTGAAGACGCCCTCGACATCCTCGGAACCGACGAGCACCTGCGCGCCACGTGAACTGTGCCCGGTGTAGCGACGCGTGCCGGTGCGTTGCACCCACAGTTCGGTGTGCGGCTGCGCCCCTCCGGCGGTGTCGGCGGTGCTCGACCCGGCCTGCGCGTTCTCCTGCTCAACGGTCATCGTGGTGACGGCTCCTTCGTGGCATCTGTCGTGTCGTGTGTGCTCATCATCGTGTGGCTCAACACCGTGTTTGCTCAACACCGTGGCGTTTCCGTGGCTTCCCGCTCGATAACTGTCTACGCCTCGCGCGGCCGTCGCTGGCATTGCGGGCAGGAGAACGAACTGCGGTTCATGAAGTGTTCGCGGCGCATCGTTCGGCCGCATCGTCGGCACGGCTGCCCTTCTCGCCCGTAGGCGTTCAGCGATCGCTCGAAGTAACCGGATTGACCGTTGACGTTGACGTAGAGGGTGTCGAACGACGTCCCACCCACGTCGAGTGCCTCCGACATCACCGCCGTCGCCGCATCGAGGAGTTCCCGTAGCCGTTTCGGGGCGAGGGTGTCGGTCAGTCGGGTGCCGTGCAGCCGGGCTCGCCACAGCGCTTCGTCGGCGTAGATGTTGCCCACCCCGGATATCAGGGACTGATCGAGCAGAGCCCGCTTGATCTCGGTGTGTTTGGCACGCATCGCCGCGACGACGGCCTCGCGGTCGAAGGCGGTCTCGAAGGGATCGGGTGCGATGTGGGCGATCGAGGCGGGCACCTGCCCGGCGCCGCCGAACGGATCGGGGACGTGATCATCGACGTGCCACCCACCGAAGGTGCGCTGATCGACGAATCGCAGTTCGTTGCCGTCGGCGAGCCGGGCCCGAATCCGCAGATGGGTGTGATCGGGCGCGCCCTCACGAGCGATGAGCATCTGGCCACTCATCCCCAGGTGCACCACCAGCGCGGCGTCATCGTCGGCGTCGGCGACGTCGAGCCAGAGGTACTTGCCGCGACGCCGTGCCGCGGTGACCGTCTTGCCGCGCAGACGTGAGCGAAGGTCGGGCGCGCCGCCGGCATGCCGCCGGACGGCCCGTTCGTGCATCACGTCGACATCGGTGATCCGCTGTCCCACAACGTGATCGGCAAGACCGAGGCGAACCGTCTCGACCTCGGGGAGTTCAGGCATCTGTGGGTGCGGGACTCACGAGGCGCCGGCCCGGTCCGACAACGCCTGCCAGGCGAGTGCCGCGGCCTTCTGCTCGGCCTCCTTCTTGGTGCGGCCGGTACCCTCGCCGATGTTCTCGCCGGCCACCACCGCAACGGCGGTGAACTCCTTGTTGTGGTCGGGTCCGGTCGAGGTGATCTGATACTGCGGGGGGCCATAGCCTCGTTCGGCGGTCAGTTCCTGCAGCGACGTCTTCCAGTCCAATCCGGCACCGAGATCGCCTGCGCGATCGATGATCTCGTCGAACAACCCCATGACGACGTTCTGCGAGATCGCCAGGCCGTGTTCGAGATACACGGCGCCGAAAAGGGATTCGAGGCCGTCGGCGAGGATCGAGTCCTTGTCGCGGCCACCGGTCAGTTCTTCACCTCGGCCCAGGAACAGGAAGTGGCCGAGCCCGTCGGGTCCGAGTCCACGTGCGACGTCGGCGAGCGCATGCATGTTGACGACGCTGGCACGAATCTTCGCGAGCTCGCCCTCGGGACGCTCGGGGAATCGCTTGTAGAGACATTCGGTGATCACCACGCCGAGCACCGAATCCCCGAGGAACTCGAGGCGCTCGTTGGTGGGTAGGCCGCCGTGCTCGTAGGCGTAGGAGCGGTGGGTCAGCGCCAGCGTCAGCATCTCATCGGAGATCTCGACGCCGAGCGCGCTCAGCAGCGGATCGAACGAGGGCGGTTGATTACCCCGTCGCTTACCGTCGGTCACTTGTCGCCTCGCACCTCGGTATCGGCGTCACCCTTGCCCAGGTCGTCCGATGACTCGTTCAGGGAGCCGAACTTGTCGGCCAGTCCCGCCCACCGCGGATCGATCACCTCGTGTCCGTGATCGGGTTCGGCGACGGCGAGCCGTATTCCGCAGACGCTGCACAGTCCCTGGCAGTCGTCGCGGCACAGCGGCGACATCGGCAGTTCCAGGGTGACGGCGTCGATGATCGACTGTTCGAGATCGATGCGGTCGTCGACGATCCGGTGCACCTCGTCGGCATCGGTGGTCTGTTCGGTCTCGCTGTCGGGGTAGGCGAACAGTTCGGTGAGGAACACCGTCACGGTGCCGTCGAGCGGTTCCAGACAGCGCGAGCACTGCCCCTCGGTCTCACCGGCGACGGTCCCGGTCACCAGGACGCCCTCACTCACCGATTCCAGGCGCAGATCGAGGTCGACGTCCGAGCCCGTCGGGATGGCGATCATCTCGACGCCAATGCGTTCGGGAGTCGCGACGGTGCGATGCACCTCGGTCATGGTGCCGGGGCGGCGTCCCAGGGAACGGATGTCGAGGACGAAAGGATCCCGAACTGTCCCGTGTGAATCGGCGCCGGGAGTGGATGCATCCGGCGTCACTGCGTTGTCGGCCACACAAAAACCATACGCTCGGGTCAGAAATTCCTCGAATGACCACTGATCCGTGTCGCCCGGACCACCGGCCGGGTCAGACGGCGAGAGTCAGACAGCGAGAGGTGACACCTCGTCGTCGGCGTCGGCGCGACCCCGGCCCCGCGCGACGTCCTGATCGACGCTGCGGGGGTATTCGACGTAGTCGTGCATGCCCGCACCCGTGCGCAATTGATGACGGCCGCGGTTGACCGAACGCAGGGTGTTGGTGAGGACCTCCTCGAACTGCGCGAGCTTCTCGTCGACGTAGACATCGCAGTCGCCACGCAGGCGGTCGACCTCGGCGTGTGCGGCGTCGATGATCCGTTCGGCCTCCGACTTGGCCGCCGCCACGACCTCGGCCTCGGAGACCAGACGCTGCTGTTCGGCGATGCCGTCGGCGACCGACTTGTCGTAGATGTTGTTCGCGGAGTCGATGGTGCGCTGCGCCTCGGCGCGGGCCCGGCCGGTGACGGCCTCGAACTCGCGGGATGCACTGGCCGACATCCGACGCGCCTCTTCGGTGGCCTCGTCGACCAGGGACTTGCCGTGGTTGCTCGCCTCGTCGACCATGCGATCGGCCTGGGCCTTGGCCTCCGACAGGACGCGGTCGGCCTCGGCGCGGGCGTGGGCGAGCACGGCCTCGGATTCCGAGTCGGCCCCGGTGATGACGGTGTCGGCGTGCGAGCGGGCCTCGTTCAGCATCGAGTCCCGGTTGTCGAGCACGTCCTGCGCGTCGTCGAGCTCGCCGGGGATCGAATCCTTGATGTCGTCGAGAAGTTCGAGGACATCACCCCGCGGCACCACGCAGCCCGCCGTCATCGGCACGCTCCGTGCCTCCTCGACAATTGCCATGAGTTCGTCGAGTGCTTCGAATACCCGGTACACAGCCACCCCAATCCGGCTTCTGCCATTGGTCTCTTGGTGAAACGTCTGTGGCCATTGTGCCGAATGAGATGGTTGTGACTCAGGAGGTGAATGGGGTCGGCGTGTCGGGATGGCACATCGACCCGCCATCCGGGGACCGCGCGCGATACCGCCGCCGAGCCAGGTCACCGCACCCGGCAGCCAGCCGAGACCCGCATTCGCCGGGCGGAGCGCCGGCAGCCGCGTTGAGCTCTGTCGAAACGACGTCCGTGTCCGCCGAGCCGAGCTTGTCCGCCGGGCCGAGCTCGTCGAGGTCGAGGTCGAGGTCGAGCCCGCATCCCGCAGGTCGAGCCCGCATCCCGCAGGTCGAGCCCCTCATCCCACCGGCCGAACATCTTTGTCCCGCAAGTCGAGCCGCTAGCCCGCCGGTCGAGCCGGGCGGAGCGCTAGCGGAGCCCGTGTCGAGACCTCGCAAGCCGACTCTGAAAACTCCACCACCCCAACCACATTCACGCATCCACATCCTGTGGATAGAAAACAATTGCGATTGTCGTTGAGATCGGCTATAATAGAACACATACGCCACAACGTCCTTCTCGGGGGAGGTGACATCAGCATGACAGACACAACCGACACTCCCATGTCACGACCACTGCAGCTGATGCACCAACTCTCCGAAATCCTGGACGAGCTGGCGAAGACTCCGATGACCGCCTGCTCCGACCTCGAGGTGGTGGAGGCGGCGAAACTGTCCGAGCAGATCGCCATGCGTACTCACTTCCAAGGCGACCGCGCGATCCTGGAAATCTCTGATCGTGGTGTGCACCGCAAAGTCGGCAAAGTCAGCCTGTCGAATTTCCTGAACTACGATCTGCGGATCGCGCAACCCACCATGCGCATCGCGCATATGAAGGCCACCGCCCGATTCCACGGGCTGACCGGGCAACCCGAGGAACCGAAATACCCCACCCTCTCCAAGGCGTACGAGCAGGGCTTGATCGGTCACACCCACCTGTCCGCGGCGTTGGAAGCCCTGGACAAGATCCCGGGCGCGGTCCCGCACGACAAGAAGGTCGCCGCCGAAGCCACTTTGGGTGAGAAAGCCACCGAACATATTCCGTCGGACATCACCAACATGGGCGCCCGGATCCTGGCGCACCTCGACCCCGACGGACAGTTGGTGGAGGAGAAAGAACGCCAACAGCGCCGCAACCTGTGGATCAACCAGAACCGGGTCGATGGGATGGCGAAACTCAACGGGCACCTGCCCCCGATCACCCGTGCCCTGTGGGACACCATGCTCGACGCCTGGGCCAAGCCCGGAATGAACAGTCTCAGCGATCCGGAATCGCCGACCGGTGCTATTGGTGACGCCGACCCCGACGTCCTCGCGGCCGCGGTCAAGCGTGACGACCGCAGCCAGGCGCAACGCAATCTTGATGCGATGCACATGTTGTTGGTGTCGGCGATGAAAGAAGGCGTCCTCGGCAAAACTCATCGAGGCCTGCCCGTGGCGTTGATCGCGAAAGCGTCCGTGACGGATCTGCTGGCCGGCGCCGGATATGCCACCACCGCTTCAGGTTCCACCATTCCTATTCCGGATTTGCTGACCGCGTTGGGTGAGGTCACCGACCCCACCGATGTGCAGCAGTTCCTGGCGGTGTTCTCCGACGCCATCGACCTGCCCCTGTATCTCGGGCGGTCCCGACGCCTGGCATCCACCGAGCAGCGGATCGCGTCGTTCTCCCGCACCGGCGGTGAAGTGTGCTCGTTCCCCGGCTGCGGACAACCCGCGTCGCGTTCGGAAATGCACCACGCCAAACAGGACTGGGCCAACGGCGGGAAAACCGACATCACCGACCTTGCGCCGGCATGCGGGCCGCACAACCGGATGGTCGGCCCCAACCCCGGGCAGTACACCACCGGCATCTACGAAGACGGCCCCCTCGCCGGACGTTGCTGGTGGCAACTCAACGCCGAACCCGGGATGCCGGCAAACCCGAAGATCGTCAACGATCACCCCGACATCACCGCACTCTACGAGCAGAAACTCGACCAGATCCGCGACCAGATCCACCGCGACCACAACGGCGCGGATACCGGCACCGATAGTGGTTCCGGGGCAACCGAAGCCGCAGACACCGATGCGGTCGACGCCGAAGCGGTCGATGCCGAAACTGCTGACATCGAAGCCGACGCCGAAGCAGAGGTTGAGACCGAGTCGGTCGAAGCCGACGCCGCCGCCGACGTCGATGTACCGGCCGATCCCGACGTTGACAGCGACGACGAGGACACCGCGCCGTCGGCTGTGGATGCCGAAACCTTGTCCGATCGTGGTCTTTTGAAGGATCATCAGGCTCCGACCGCCGACTCCTCGAGCATCGACGATATAGACAGCGTCGACGAGGATGACGATCACGACGGCGACGTCGTCGGACGCCAGCCCGACCCGGTCATCGACGAATACGATTCAGGCGCAGGCCAATCCGACCCTGTCGAGCCCCGACCACCCGACGGGCCCGACGCCATGGGCGACGAGCACTCCGACGAACCTGGTGTCACCAACACCGGGGAGATCGACACCGCTGCGGCGCTGCGTCGTGCTCTGAGTGCCCGTATCCAGGTCGGCGGCACGATTACCGAAGGGCAGGCACGTCAGCACCTCATTCGTATGGGTCGCGTCGAGCCCGAGGTCGAGCGACCCGAGATGGACGCCGCCGGCATGATCCCGCGCGGGAATCGAGCCGAACGTCTCCTGGCCGCCCTGCAACACGCCGGCCTCGACACCTCCTGAACCCACCCCGCGCCCACGGGCCCGAGTGCGTCGCCTCCCGGGACGTGGCAAGCCCCACTTACGGACTCAGCGCTCAGCGTCGGCCGCCATCAGGGGATGCGAATGCCTCCGAACGTCAACGTGCGCCGAAGAACGAAGCCGAGTTCCTCGTACAGGCGGATCGCAGTGACATTGGCAGCCGCGGTGTGCAGGAATGGGATTTCGCCCCGGGCACGGATACCCGCGGCGACCGCGAGGACCAGCCGCGTCCCCAACCCCTGCCCCCGGAACGCCTCATCGGTACAGACGGCACTGATCTCCGTCCACCCCACCGGATGGAGACGTTCCCCGGCCATGGCGACCAGCTCTCCCCCACGCCGGATTCCGAGGTAGGTACCCAGCTCGATGGTCCGCGTCAGAAAGGGCCCCGGACGCGTGCGCCCAACCAACGCCAGCATCTCCGGCACGTCGGCGCGCGTCAACACCACCGCCTCGGCGTCTGCCGCGCCCCACACGTTCGTGCCGACCATCTGCACACCCGGGATATTCATCGACACCGCCCACCCGGGCGGGGGCGAGGGCAGATCGCCGGACACCGGCAGATCCGCGCCCGGCCCATAGAGTTCGGCCGCGTCGGCCCAATCCTGCGGAGTCGGGTCCTCGGGGAAATCGCCGTACACCGACACATCGCGGGGGTAGCGGAGCACCCGTCCGCGGCGCTCCGCGAAGTGCGCATGGGGGCCGGTCAGAGCCGAACGCACGGCGTGATCGAGCACCCCGACATCGGCACTGCCGACGGCCGAAACATCCGCCGCCCGGTCTGTTGTCATGTCCTTGTGTGTGGTCACCTCACCCGACTCCTTTCGCCCCCACCTCTCACGGCTCCGTTGGTCATAGTTGGTCGCCGCCGCAGTCAACTCCATTGTTGCCCCCGCACGGCTGTTACTCCGCGCGGCAGTTCACTCTCCGATGAGTCGTGCACCGAGGTGATCAGGAGTCCGAGCGGGGTAGTCCGGGCGGGTTGATCTGGGAGGCAGGCACTGCCTCGGCCGAGAGATTCCATGCGGCAATCCATTTCGCGTATACACCGGTCTCGATCAAGTGATTGATCGCCGCCGCGATCGGAGCGGCGAGCCCGGACCCCTTCTTGGTCGTGGCGGCGATCATGCCCTGCAGGCTCGCACCGGCACCGGAGTAGGTGCCCGCGATGCGGGTGGCCTTGGGAGTGTTCGCGGTCTGCCGGACGTGGTAAGAGATCGAGGGATTGGGCCCGAGATACGTGTCGATCTTGCCGGACGCCAGGGCGAGATTGGTGGCGTTCGAATCCGGGAAGTGGACGACGGTCAGCGTCTTCCCCTCCGAAGCCAAAGCATCACGCCACGCCAACAGGATGCGCTCCTGATTCGTTCCCGAATTCACCGCGACCGTCTTTCCCGCCAGCGTGTGATAGTCGCCGTCGAAGTTCCACGAACTCGACGCCGGCACTTCGAATGCCAGCTGGTCGCGACGGTACGACGCGAAATCGTACTTGTCCTTGCGTTCCTCGGTCACGGTGATGTTGGAGAATCCGACATCGACTCGCCCACTGTCGATTCCGACGAAGAGGTTCTCCCAGGTCGAGTTCTCGATCACCGGTTTCAGTCCGAACACCGATGCCACCAGCCGGCCCAGATCCGGCTCGGCACCGGTCAACGTGTGTTGGTCGGACCCGACAAAGGCCAACGGCGGGTATCCCGACGGGAGTGCGCCGATCCCGATGGACAATTCACCCGAGTCACGGACCTCCTGAGGAAGCTGACCGCGAATCGAATCCACCTGCGGCACAGACAGAGTGACTTCTTTGGCGGCTCCGTTCGAGACGGCACCGACCACCACCGAGCCGGGTGTGGCGGTGTCGTCGGCGGATGCCCCCGCGCACGCGCTGAGTGCGGTCGCGGCGATCACCCCGCCGACAGCGAGGGCGGCGACGCGCCGGACGAACGATCGATGTCGAGACATGACTACTCCTTCAGTGGGTGGGTGTGGGCGGGAACCGAGTGACTGCGGTGCCGGAACGCCGGCCTGGCCGACGGACTCCCGAGCGGCGATGAATCGTCTCCGGCCACGTGCGCCGGATGGTGTTACCGGGCGTGCGTCAGAGGACGCGGCGCAGGAAGTCCTGTGTCCGTGGGTGCGACGGATGATCGAGGACCTGGTCCGGCGTGCCCTGTTCGATGATCTCGCCGTGATCGATGAAGATCACCGAGTCGGCGACCTGACGCGCGAAGCCGATCTCATGGGTCACGATGAGCATCGTGGTACCAGTGGCCGCGAGATCAGCGATCACCGAGAGCACGTCGCCGACCAGTTCGGGGTCGAGTGCCGAGGTCGGCTCGTCGAACAGCAACACTCGCGGCTCGAGCGCAAGAGCACGCGCAATCGCCACACGTTGCTGCTGACCGCCGGACAGTTGCCGCGGATAGGCATCGGCCTTGTCGGACAACCCGACTCGGTCGAGGAGGTCACGGGCCCGCGCCACCGCTGCGGCACGCGACAACACTCCGCTCGCCGTGGGCGCCGCAGCAACGTTGTCCAGGGCGGTGAGATTGGCGAAGAGGTTGAAGTTCTGGAAGACGAAGCCGACGTCACGTCGCTGACGCAGGATGACCCGCTCCGGCAGCTCCTTGAGACGCCCACCCCCGACGCGGCGCACGCCGATCAACTCTCCCCCGATGCTCACATGTCCGGCGTCGAGGCGGTCGAGATGATTGATCGTACGCAGCAAGGTGGACTTTCCCGACCCGGACGGGCCGAGGATCGCCGCGACCCGACCGGGTTCGACCGTGAGATCGATTCCCTTCAGAACATGGAGGTTTCCGTACCAGCGATGGGCGTTGCGCACCTCGACCCGAGCACCGGCGCCGGTGACGCCAGCCAGGTCCGCGGCGTCGATGCCGACTCCCGATGCCGCGTTCATGATGTCCACCTCGATTGCCGGCTGAGTGTCGCCGCGGTCATCCGCAGTCGCTGCAGCGGTGTCGGCGGTAGGGTCCGAACCGCACCACGCGCGAAGTATCGCTCGACATAGAACTGTGCGACCGACACGATGCTGGTCAGGACGATGTACCAGACTGTCGCGACGAGGAGCAGCGGCACCACGTCGCCGGAGTAAGTGGAACTCTGGGTGGAGACGACCCCGAACAGATCCAGCAGCGACACGTAATAGACCAGCGACGTCGCCTTGATCAGACCGATCAGGAGGTTCACATAGGACGGGACGATGGTGCGCAACGCCTGAGGAAGGGTGATGCGGAGAAAGTGATAGTGGCGCGGCAATCCCAGTGCCGCGGCAGCGTCGTGCTGGCCGGCGTCCACCGACAGCACTCCGCCCCGCACGATCTCGGCGGCGAAGGCCGATTCGTGCAGGCTGATCCCGACGATCGCGATGATCAGCGGAGTCGCCAGATCGGCCTCGGAGAAGTGAAAGAACCCGGGCCCGAACGGAATTCCCAGACTCAGCGACTCATACAGCGCACCGAAGTTGTACAAGATCAGCAGCAGCACGATCAGCGGAATGGATCGGAACACCCACACGTAGATCCAACTGACCGCTGCCAGAACGGGACTCCGCGACAGGCGCATGAGGGCCAGGACGATACCCCCGAGCAACCCGAGAACCGCACTGTAGGCCGCCACCTCGAGGGTTACCCAGAGTCCCTCGATCACGACCGGACGAAAGAACCAGTACGCGAAGCGATCCCACTGGAAGAACGGGTTGGTGATCAGCCCGTGGACGATCTGCGCGGCGATCACGGCGACCACTGCCGTGAGCATCCACCGCCCCGGATGACGCAGCGGTATCACCGGATCACGCGACGGCGGCGCGGGTACATCGACCGGCACGGTCGGGTGATCATCGCGGGCCTGCGGCGACTCCGTCAGCGCCACCGAGCCCGCATCGCGGCCCCGAGATGCCGTCATCTCCGGCCCGCCGAACCCTGTGGTCTCGTCGACAACGACGTCGAACGGCATGACACATCCAGCAACATCAATACAACCTCTTCCGGCCACACGGTGGCCATCGCGCTTATCGGTCCGATACCGATCCGGTTGTCACCTGGAGCACCCCACCGCGACGCGAGGGTTGCCGGCCAGCAAGCCAGGGCTTGACGCTGACGCTCATCACCGTGGTCAGAACGCTACTGCGCGAGGATGTTTCGATGTCGGGTTTGCACCCGCGAGAGTTTTTCTCTGTGCAGAGGTGAAGATCTCGTGCCGAACGAGCGGCCGATCAGACCCGCCGCTCGCCCGCGATCTCGGCGAGGAGACGCTGATGGATATGGGCCGACAGGAACGGCGAGACGTCACCGCCCAGTTTCGCGACCTCTTTCACCAACGAACTCGACACATGCGCGTAGCGCGGATCGGTCAGCAGAAAGATCGTCTCGACGTCGGCCAGGTCGCGGTTCATCTGGGCCATCGGCAGTTCGTAATCGAAGTCGACCGCCGACCGCAGACCCTTCACGATCGAATGGATCGAGTTCTCCCGCAGGTAGTCCACCAGCAAGCCGGTCCACCGGTCCACCCGCACATTGGGCAGATCGGCACAGTCCTCGGCGATGAGTTCGAGGCGCTCGTCGACGGTGAACAGTCCCCGTTTGTTCGGATTCACCACGACGGTGACGACGAGTTCGTCGAAACACCTCGCGGCGCGCTCCACCACATAACGGTGCCCACGTGTGAAGGGATCGAAGGAGCCGGGGATCACCGCACTGGTCATGACCGTTGAACCTACCCGTCCCCTGCGGCCCACCGTCGCATGCCCACGTCGACGGCGGTGTCCCCGTACATCTTCGTCAGGATCACCTCGAGGTCCTCCGGCCAGCTCACCGACGTCCGCCGGGCACGTTCGAGAATGATCAATGCATCGGCGGACACCCACCGCTCACCGAGTCGCGCGAGGTCGTCCTCGATCTCAGCCGGGTCGATGGCATACGGCGGGTCGCTGAAGACGAGATCGAACGGCTGTGAGGGCGAGCCGGCCAGGAAGGTCGACACCGACGAGGTGACGACCTGCGCATCGGGGGCGAGGCCCAGCGCCGCGACGTTCGCCGTGATGACACCGCTCGCCTTGCGGCGTGCATCGACGAAGGTCGCCGTCGCTGCACCCCTCGACAGGGCCTCGATGCCGAGGGCACCCGATCCGGCGTACAGATCGAGGACGTGGGCGCCGTCGAGGTCGATGCGGGCGGCGAGCATGCTGAACAGTGCTTCTCGCACCCGGTCCGAGGTCGGTCGGGTGCCGTCGTCGGGGACCTTGAGTCGGCGTCCACCGAACCGGCCGGCAATGATGCGGGTCACCCCGCCATTGTGCCCCAGGGCCGCGCCGACGAAGGGGAGCCCAGCGCGCCCGTGCGACCCCGCTCTGCCGCCCTGCAGATCCCCCGATGTGACTGGCCTCACATGTGCCCGCTGAACTGGGAATTGGTGGGTCATTCCGTGACCGATTTCCGTCGGTGGGTGAATCCGACGACACACATTGTTAACGTCGGATCCGTCATGAGCCCGTCCCACATAAGAACGGCCCCATCCAACACACTCACTCTCGACTACCGCATTCCGACGGTGACCGACGGAACCCGGCTCTGGGAGATCGCCCGCGATTCCCGCGTCCTCGACGTCAACTCGAGTTACGCCTACGTACTGTGGTGCTCCGATTTCGCAGAGACGTCCATCGTTGCCGAAGTCGACGGCCGCGCAGTCGGATTCGTCACCGGCTACCGCCGACCGTCGGACCCGTCGACCCTGATGGTGTGGCAGGTCGCCGTCGACGACGACCATCGCGGCCACGGCATCGCCGCCGCGATGCTGCATCGCCTCTTCGATCGCACCGCAGAACGTGGCATCGTCGCGATGCACACCACCATCAGCCCGGATAACGTTGCCTCCCAACGGCTTTTCGCGTCCGTGGCAGCGGCCCGCGGCCTTCGGTTCGACCGGCGCGATCTCTTCGCCGCGACGGACTTCCCCGACGCCCACGAGCCCGAGGATCTCTACCTGCTGGAACCCGAGATCCCGGAACCCTGAGGGACTTTCAGGACTGACGTTTCGACGGAGCTCAACGAGCGGTGTGACGGAGCTCAACGAGCGGCTTGACGAGCTCAACGCACGGTGTTGAGGGAGCGCACGGTGTGACGGCGCTCAGCGAGCAGTTTCGACCGGGCTCGCACTGCGATCGTCCGCCCGCCGGTGAAGTGGCACGGTTCGGCACAGGCGGCACCGTAGTGCCGCATGCGATTCCGTCGCATGCGCGTCCGTATCCCTTGCGCTCGTTGGTATTCCATCGCGCATGGGGCACGACCCGGGACGCGGCCGTGCGTCATTACCCACGATTTTTCACCTATCGGAGGTTTGTTCATGAGTATGTTCGATACAACGATTGACGATTCGGTCTTCACCCAGCACGAATCCGAGGTCCGCAGCTATTGCCGCAATTGGCCGACGGTATTCGGCCGGGCCCGCGGATCGTGGCTCACCAACACCGACGGCGATCGCTATCTGGATTTCTTCGCCGGCGCCGGATCGCTGAATTACGGTCACAACAATCCGGTCCTCAAGTCCGCACTCCTCGACTACATCAACGAGGACGGCATCACCCACGGACTCGACATGGCCACCGCGGCCAAGGGCCGGTTCCTGGAGACGTTCGCCGACAAGATCCTGACCCCGCGCGGTCTCGACTACAAGGTCCAGTTCCCCGGCCCCACCGGGACCAACGCCGTCGAAGCCGCCCTCAAGCTGGCCCGCAAGGTCACCGGCCGTGAGTCGATCGTCAGTTTCACCAACGCCTTCCACGGCATGACGCTGGGTTCCCTGTCGGTGACCGGCAACTCGATGAAGCGGGCCGGTGCGGGCATTCCGCTGGTGCACGCCACCCCGATGCCGTTCGACAACTACCTCGGCGGCGCCGTCGAGGACTTCAGCTGGTTCGAGCGGGTCCTCGACGACTCCGGCAGCGGCCTCAACCTGCCGGCCGCCGTCATCGTCGAGACCGTGCAGGGTGAGGGTGGCGTCAACGTCGCCCGTGCGGAGTGGCTGCGCGCCCTGGCAGACCTGTGTGCCCGCCGCGACATCCTGCTCATCGTCGACGACGTGCAGATGGGCTGCGGCCGCACCGGCGAGTTCTTCTCGTTCGAGGAGGCCGGGATCACCCCGGACATCGTCACGTTGTCGAAGTCGATCAGTGGATACGGCCTACCGTTGGCACTCACCCTGATCCGCCGTGACCTCGACGTGTGGTCACCCGGCGAACACAACGGCACCTTCCGCGGCAACAACCCGGCCTTCATCACCGCAACGCGGGCCATCGAGCACTACTGGTCCGACGACGCGCTGTCGCGTGACGTGCACATCAAGGGCCGCCAGATCGACGAGGTGCTCACCACCCTCGCGACCCGGCACGAGGGCGTGTCGACCCGCGGCCGGGGTATGGTTCGAGGACTCGTCTTCGACGAGCCCGCCAACGCCGGCAAGGTGTGCGCCACCGCCTTCGGCGCCGGACTGCTCACCGAGACCTCCGGACCGTCCGACGAGGTCGTCAAACTGCTCCCGCCCCTGACCATTTCGCCCGAGGATCTCGACCGCGGTCTGGGAATCCTCGCCGATGCCACCGAGGAGGTACTCGCATGATCGTCCGTACCACTGACGAGATCACCGGAACCGACCGAGATGTCGCCGACCCCAAGGGCAATTGGGTGTCCAAGCGCATCGTGCTCGGCGGAGACGGGGTCGGTTTCTCCTTCCACGAGACCACCATCAACGCCGGCAGCGTCAACGAGTTCCACTACGCCAACCACATCGAGGCGGTGTGGCTGGTGGAGGGCACCGGCACGCTCCTCGACCGCGAGACGGGGCAGACCTACCCGCTCGCCCCCGGCACGATGTATCTGCTCAACGGGCACGAGCGGCACACCGTCACCGCCGACACGCAGATGCGGATGCTGTGCGTGTTCAATCCGCCCGTGGTGGGGACCGAGGTGCACGACGAGAACGGGGTGTATCCCCTGGTCACAGTGCCCGAACAACCCGAGGGTCGGCACGCGGAGCCGGTCGAGGCCTGAGCCGCCCGGCCACCTCGACGCGTGCGCGCCGATACCCTGGATCACGTGCGCACCCGCCTACAGATCGGCTGGACCCCGGCCGAACAGACGCCGCTCGATCCGGATATCGACATCCGGATCGAGCGGCTTCGTGCGTTGACCGACGGTGCGCGGATCTGCGCGCTCACCGGGGCCGGCATCTCGACCGATTCCGGGATTCCCGACTATCGCAGTCCCGGCGCCCCGGTCCGCACGCCGATGACCGCGCAGATGTTCCGATCGTCGCCGCAGTTCCGGCAACACTACTGGGCCCGAAACCATCTCGGCTGGCGCCACATGGACGCCGCGCGTCCCAATGCGGCCCACCGGGCGCTCACCGATCTGCAGGCCGCGGGCCGGCTGACCGGGATCATCACCCAGAACGTCGACATGCTGCACACCAAGGCCGGCACGCGGCGCGTCATCGAACTGCACGGCTGTTACGGCCGGGTACGTTGCCTGCGCTGCGGCGCCATCACCTCGCGGCACCGGCTCGCCGAACGTCTGGAATCGCTGAATCCCGGTTTCGCCGACCGGGTTCTGGGTCGTGGCGCCATCGAGGTGGCCCCCGACGCCGACATGACCGTCGAGCACACCGGCGATTTCGTCGTCGCCGACTGCCCGCGCTGCGGCGGAATCCTCAAACCCGATATCGTGTACTTCGGTGAGAATGCGACGAAGAGTGCTGTGGCACAGTCATTCTCACTCGTCGATGACAGTGACGCCCTGTTGGTCGTGGGTTCTTCGCTCACCGTGATGAGCGGTCTGCGCTTCGCCCGGTATGCGCGACGCACCGGTAAGTTGCTGATCGTGGTGAACCGGGGCGCCACCCGCGCCGACGACATCGCCGACCTCAAGATCGACCACTACTGCGGCGTTGTCCTGCCCGCACTCGCCGCCGACTCCGCGGCGGCCGATCTCGACGCACCCTGACCCGGACCGAACGTCAGACGGTCACCAGATCGTCGGCGTGCACGACCGGCCGGGACAACTCCACCGGCAGTTCCGAGGTGGAGCGGCCCACCATGGCCGCGACGTCGTCGGCGTCATACGACGACACGCCACGCGCACACACCCGCCCCGACGTGCCGACGAGTTCGACGACGTCCCCGTCGGAGAAGCCGCCCCGCACCCCGACCACTCCGGCGGCCAGCAACGACCGGCGACGATGGGACACCGCGGCCACCGCACCGTCGTCGATGACGATCTGACCGTGCGCATCGGCGGCGTGCCGCACCCAGAATCGCCGCGCCGAGAGACGTTCGGGACGCGGCGCGAAGACGGTACCCACCGATGCCGAACTCAACGCCTGGGCGGCATCGGCCGCGGCGGCCAGCAGCACCGGGACGCCACCATCGGCGGCCAATCGCGCCGCCGCGAGCTTGGATGCCATCCCACCGGTGCCCAGCGCCCCGCCCGAACCGGCGATCACCCCGTCGAGATCGTCGGGCCCGTTGACCTCGGAGATGAATTGTGCGACATGGCCGTTCGGGCCGACCTTGCGCGGGTCACCGTCGTAGAGGCCGTCGACATCGGACAGCAGGACGAGGGCGTCGGCACCGGCGAGGTGGGCCACCAGCGCGGCGAGGCGGTCGTTGTCGCCGAAGCGGATCTCGTTGGTCGCCACCGTGTCGTTCTCGTTGACGATGGCCACCGCCCCCAACGAACGCAGCCGGTCCAGGGTGCGTTGGGCGTTCGCGTGATGGGCGCGGTTGGAGATGTCGGATGCGGTCAGCAACACCTGTCCGACGGTGCGTCCGTATCGATGGAACGAGGTGCCCCAGGCGTGTGCGAGGACGAGTTGACCGACGCTGGCCGCGGCCTGTTTGGTGGCCAGATCGGTCGGTCGCTTCTTCAGGCCCAGCGGGGCGATACCGGCACCGATGGCACCCGAGGACACCACGATCACATCCGAGCCCGATCGCATCCGCGCTTCCAGTGCGTCGGCGAGCCGATCCAGACGTGCCGTGTCGAGTCCGGTGCCGAGGTCGGTCAGCGCCGACGAGCCGATCTTGACGACGAGGCTGCGCGCATGGGTGATCGTGTCACGGACATCGCTCATGCCTGATCGCTCACTGCACTCTCGCCGTTCATTCCTCGCCGCTCATTCGTCGCCGCTCATTCGTCGCCGTTCATTCGTCGCCGCTCATTCGTCGCTGTCGTCATCGTCGACGAGTCCGCGCCGCAGGCGGCGGGCCTGCTTGCGTTCGGCGGCGCCGATCCGTTCGGAACGGTCGAGTCGCACGTCGGTACCACGACCGGTGATCGGGACGTCCTCACCCATCGGGGTGGACGGCTCCCAGTCGAAGGTCATGTCGCCGATCGTCACCGAGGCACCGGGTTCGGCTCCCAGACGGGTCAATTCGTCCTCGACGCCGAGACGGTTGAGTCGGTCGGCGAGGTAGCCGACGGCCTCGTCGTTGTCGAACTGGGTCTGCGCGATCCACCGCTCGGGTCGCGTACCCCGCACGATGAAGCCGCCGGGGATGGACGGATCCGGCTCGACACTGAACTGCGCCTCGTCGATCGCCTTGGGCCGGATGACCGTTCGCCGGGCCGCGGGTTTCGGATGGGCTTCACGGTAGTCCGCAACCATCCGCGCCAGGGCATTGGTCAGTTCCCTCAGTCCCTGATGGGTCACCGCCGAGATCCGGAACACCGGCCAACCGCGTTGTACCAGTTCGGGTTCCACCAGGTCCGCGAGTTCGGCGGCGTCCGGGACGTCGATCTTGTTGAGGATCACCACGCGCGGACGTTCGGCGAGATCACCGAGTCCGTGATCGGCGTCGAGAGCGGGACGATAGGCCGCCAACTCGGCCTCGAGGGCATCGATGTCGGAGATCGGGTCACGCCCGGGTTCCAGTGTCGCGCAATCGACGACGTGGGCGAGCACCGCGCACCGCTCGAGATGACGCAGGAACTCCAGGCCCAGTCCGCGTCCGGTGGACGCTCCGGGGATGAGGCCCGGTACGTCGGCGATGGTGAACACGTCGCCGGCCGACTGCACCACACCGAGATTCGGTGCCAGCGTGGTGAACGGATAGTCCGCGATCTTCGGCTTGGCGGCCGACAGCACCGACACCAGAGACGATTTGCCCGCCGACGGGAAACCGACGAGTCCGACGTCGGCGACCGACTTCAGTTCGAGGACGAGGTCGCGATGCTGTCCTTCTTCACCGAGCAACGCGAAACCCGGCGCCTTGCGGGCCTTCGACGCCAACGAGGCGTTGCCCAGGCCGCCGCGGCCACCCTGAGCGGCCTCGAACGTCGTTCCCTCCCCGACCAGATCGGCCAGGATCGTCCCGTTGCCGTCGAGCACCACGGTCCCGTCGGGGACCGCCAACACCAGATCGTCACCGGTCGCGCCGTCCCGGTTGTCACCCATGCCGGGCCGTCCGTTGCTCGCCTTGGCGTGCGGGCGGAAGTGGAAGTCCAGGAGCGTGTGCACCTGCGGGTCGACCACGAGGCGCACCGATCCCCCGTTGCCGCCGTTGCCGCCGTCCGGTCCGCCCAGGGGCTTGAACTTCTCCCGGTGCACCGACGAACAGCCGTGTCCGCCGTTGCCGGCGGCGACGTGAATGGTCACCCGGTCGACGAACCGCGACATGAGGACTTCCTTCCGTTGACGAACTCCCCTACCGGGACGGACGTCTCAAACAAACAGCCGTGCCATCGGCACGACCCACAAACGACAACAGAGCGGGCCGGGTGCGTATGCCCCTGCCCGCCCTGTCGAAAAGAGCTCTGGTGGTTCTGGTGAACCGCTCGGTCAGGCCTGAGCGGTTTCCGGAACGATGTTCACGGTCTTGCGGCCGCGCTTGGTGCCGAACTCGACCGCACCCGCCTCGAGGGCGAACAGGGTGTCGTCGCCACCGCGTCCGACGTTGACGCCGGGGTGGAACTTGGTGCCGCGCTGGCGGATCAGGATCTCGCCCGCGCTGACCTGCTGACCACCGAAGCGCTTCACGCCGAGGCGCTGGGCGTTGGAATCACGACCGTTGCGCGAGCTGGACGCGCCCTTCTTATGTGCCATTGTCTCGTCCTCCTGGCTTTACTTGATACCGGTGACCTTGAGGACCGTCAGCTTCTGACGGTGTCCCTGGCGCTTGTGGTAGCCGGTCTTGTTCTTGAACTTATGGATACGGATCTTCGGGCCCTTGACGTGCTCGACGACCTCGCCGGTCACGGAGATCTTGGCGAGCTTGTCGGCATCGGTGGTCAGCGTCGAACCGTCGACGACCAGTGCCACCGGCAGGCTGACGGTGCTGCCCGGCTCGCTGTCGATCTTCTCGACCTTCACAATGTCGCCCTCTGCGACCTTGTACTGCTTACCGCCGGTCTTGACGATCGCGTACGTTGCCATCGAAGCTGTCCTCTTGTTCATCATCTCGGGCCGTGTCATGCGTTCGCGTGCCACGGAGTGTGTGGGTGTGTGCGTCCGGTGCGGGCCGTGCGAGACCCCGCACAGCGGTGGGGATTCGCTCAGATCGCTCCGAAGGGCCTGCCGGGAAGGATCTCCGATCACCGTTCGCGGTGCATCCGGATGGATACCGCGCACAGCTGGAACCCTTCGCCAGAGGCGACCAATCAAGGTTACGGGAGCCGGTCACGTCAGGTCAAACTCGCTCCGACGAGCGTGGACGACCCCGACCTCCGGCCCCGTGTCCCGTGATCGGCGTCAGTCCTCCACCGGCGGACCGGCCGGGCGTCCGGCGGCCCGTCGACGGGGGCGTCGGCGTACCGCGACGACCGCCTCGGTGGGCGAGGTGGAGATCGGGCCGAACGTCGTCAGCGGTGCTGCCGTCGTCTCGGCGCGGATCATCGTCGGCGCCTCCGTCGTCGTCGGCGATGCCGCACGACGAGCGGCCCGGCGCCGCGGGCGCCGCTGCCCGGAAGCGGCCTGGGTTCCCGATGCGGCGCCGTTCGCACCGTTGGTGTGCACCTCGGCTGCCTCGACCTCCGGGGTGTCGGTGGGTGCGGGCGGCGCCCCTCCTGAGCCGTCGGAACCGGCGCCGTCGACCTCGACCGCATCGTCGTGCGACTCGTCGGCAACGGTCGTTACGCCGGCGTCGGTGCCGCGGTCGGCAGCGTTGTGCTCGGGCGGGGTCTGGTCGTCGGCGTTCTGCTCAACCGACACCGGCTCGACGTCGTCGTCGTGCGCGTGTGCCGCCATGGCGCGGAACATCGGGTGTTCGGCGGGATTGTGTGCGGGCTTCGCGGGCGTCTCGGCGGGCTGGTCGTTCTTGCGCTTGCCGCGGCGGGACCGCTTGGACCCGGACGTATCACCTCGCCCGGTGTCCTCGGTCTTCACCTCGACCGGCGACGAATGCACGATCACACCGCGACCGCCGCACGACGTGCAGGTGGTCGAAAACGCTTCCAGCAGACCGGTTCCCAGCCGCTTACGGGTCATCTGAACCAGGCCCAGCGACGTCACCTCGGATACCTGGTGACGGGTGCGGTCCCGCGCCAGCGACTCGGTGAGTCGTCGCAGCACGAGGTCGCGGTTGGATTCGAGGACCATGTCGATGAAGTCGACGATGATCATGCCGCCGATGTCACGCAGCCGCATCTGCCGCACGATCTCCTCGGCGGCCTCGAGATTGTTGCGGGTGACGGTCTCTTCGAGGTTGCCACCGGAGCCGGTGAACTTACCGGTGTTGACGTCGATGACGGTCATCGCCTCGGTGTGCTCGATGATCAGCGTGCCGCCCGACGGCAACCACACCTTGCGGTCGAGCGCCTTGGCGAGTTGCTCGTCGATGCGATGCACGGTGAAGGAATCCGGGGCGTCGGCGTGCGTCCGCTCGAACCGCTCCACCCGATCGAGCAGATCCGGCGCGACGGTCTGCACGTAGCCCTCGACCAGACTCCAGGCCTTGTTGCCCTCGATCACGAGCTTGCGGAAGTCCTCGTTGAACAGGTCGCGGACCACCCGCACCAGCAGATCGGGCTCTTCGTACAGTGCCCGGGGGCCGGCCGAGCCGTTGCTCTTCTTCGCGTCGGCGACCGAGGCGTCGATGGACTTCCACTTGGATTCCAGCCGCTCGATGTCGGTTCCGAGATCCTCGGCACTGACGCCCTCCGAGGCGGTGCGGATGATCACCCCGGCATCGTCGGGCACCAACTTGGCGAGGACCTGCTTGAGGCGCTTGCGCTCGACGTCGGGCAGTTTGCGGCTGATGCCGGTCGACGATCCGCCCGGTACGTACACCAGGTAGCGACCGGCGAGGGAGATCTGCGTGGTCAGTCGGGCACCCTTGTGACCCACCGGATCCTTGCTGACCTGCACGACGACGTTGTCGCCGGGCTTCAACGCCTGTTCGATCTTGCGGGAACCGCCGTCGAGGCCCGCGGCATCCCAGTTCACCTCACCGGCGTAGAGGACGCCGTTGCGGCCGCGACCGATGTCGACGAACGCCGCCTCCATCCCGGGCAACACGTTCTGCACGCGGCCGAGGTAGATGTTGCCGACCATCGACGACGACGTCTCGGTGGTGACGAAGTGTTCGACGAGCACGCCGTCCTCGAGCACGGCGACCTGGGTGTAGTCCTCGATCACCGAGTGGTCGGAGTGATCGGATCCGGTGAGCGCGCTGTTGGCGCTGCGTTCGCGCACCACCATGACGCGTTCGACCGATTCGCGGCGGGCGAGGAACTCCGATTCGCTCAGGATCGGCGGCCGGCGACGGCCCGCGTCACGTCCGTCGCGGCGTCGCTGACGCTTCGCCTCGAGGCGTGTCGATCCGGAGATGCCCTGCACCTCGTCGCGGACCCGCTTGCTGCGCGGTTCCCGTTCGTGCACGACGGTGTTCGGCGGATCGTCCGGCGAGGCCTCATCGGGCTCGCCACCACCCTTGCGACGCCGACGACGACGCCGGCGCTTGGAGGTGGGCACCGACGCATCGGCATCATCGTCGTCGGATTCCGTCGACTCGTCGGACTCGGTGTCCTCGGCGGCCCCGGCCGCGTCGGTGTCCGAGTCCTTCGTGGCGGCGGACTTCGTGGCCCCGTCCTTCGCGGCCTCGTCCTTCTTGGCGTCGGACTTCTTGCCCTTCTTGTCGCCCTTCTTGGACTTCTTGCCGCCACCGGATGCGGCATCGGCGTTGTCCTCGGACGCGTCGTCGTCGGACGCCGCGACCGAGGTGTCGTCGGAATCCTCCGAACTCGTCGAGTCGTCACCCGAGTCGGACCGTTCGCCCTGGTCGCCACGGCCGCGACCGCGACCTCGACGTCCGCGACGCCGCCGACGGTTGCGACCGGACTCCCCCGAGCCGGCATCGTCGGAGTCGTCGGACGATGCATCGGCATCGGCGTCGGCCTGATCGGCCGACGATTCGGTCTTCGGTGAGCTGTCGGTCGTCGGTGAAGTGTCGGTCTTCGACCAGCTCTCGGTCGGCGCACTCGCGGTCCGGCGACGCCCCGAACCACCCGAGCCGGTGGCCTCGGGAGCACTCGGCTGCAGGAACAGCGGGCCGTCGGCCACCTCGGTCACCACAACCGGCTCATGACTGGCGGCGTCGGCCGCCGAGAACAACGTCATCGCGGCGGGCTCGGGAACGCTGTCAACGTCGGGCTGAGCGCTGTCAGTGACCTCGGGAGCGCTGTCAACGTCGGGCTGAGCGCTGTCAGTGACCTCGGGAGCGCTGACAACGTCGGACTGAGCGCTGTCAGTGACCTCAGGAGCGCTGACAACGTCGGACTGAGCGCTGTCAGTGGCCTCGGGAGCGCTGTCAACGTCGGACTGAGCGCTGTCAGTGGCCTCGGGAGCGCTGTCAGTGACCTCGGGAGCGCTGTCAACGTCCGACTGAGCGCTGTCAGCGGTGTCGGGAGCGCTGTCAGTGGTGTCGGGAGCGTTGTCGGTCGGCTCGGGAGCGCCGTCGGCGGCCTCGGGGTCGCGAACCCGCTGGGCGACGGCCTCGGCCATGTCGCGTTCGATACTCGATTGTGGGCTGCGCGTATGCGAGCCCAGTTCTGCCAGGTGGGCCAAGACCTGGCGGCTTGTCACGCCGAGTACGCGCGCCAGCGCGTGCACACGGAGTTTGCTGGGAAATTCTTCCACCGGATCCGACGCAGCGTTCGCGTCAGCCGGTGACCCGTTGTCGGTCACTCGTGTCTCCTCGAGCCCCCGGGCGCGTCGTATCGACGCGGCCACGCGAGGGCCTCATCCTGTGTCCCGGCCTTCGGCCGGTGTTGTGTGGTCTGCGCGTCCCGTCGGTGCCGGAATCCGGCTCCGCAAGACGCTCTTGCTGGGTGATGAGCTCTGGTCCACCCTCCACGCCATCGAATGGGCTGTGGCCTGTGAATGGATCACCGCTGGTGAACCACCTCGATGGGGAGGGCGGGTGGGCGGGCACAAGATGTTTCGTGCTGGTCCGACCCGTTTTCCGTTCGTCATCGGCGTCAACGCGGGCAAAGTGTGTCCGCGATAACTTCCCAAGTATCCCACACGACGGGCCGACGCCGGCACACGTGTGCCGCAATGCGCGTCGGCCCGGTGTCGTCGGCGTCCGCCGAACGCCTCAGGAGTCGAGGTCGGGGAACCAGATCGCGATCTCGCGCTCCGCGGATTCGATGGAATCCGATCCGTGTACGAGGTTGTTCTGTGTGGTCAGCGCAAAGTCGCCGCGAATTGTTCCCGGGACGGCCTTCTCCACCGGGTCGGTGCCGCCGGCGATCTGCCGCCATGCGGCCACCGCGCGGGGCCCCTCGACGACCGCGGCCACCAGCGGTCCCGAGGTGATGAATTCCAGCAACGACGGGAAGAAGGGCTTGCCCTCGTGTTCGGCGTAGTGCTTACGCGCCACCTCGTCGCTGACCTGGGTCAATTCGAGGGCGACCAGGGTCAGGCCCTTGCGTTCGATGCGGGCGATGACGTCGCCGACCAGCGATCGGGCGACGCCATCGGGCTTGATCAGTACCAGTGTCCGTTCAGTCACCCCGACACTGTATCCATCGGGACCGCCCGGATCAGGGCCAGTACCGGATCAGGGCCGTACCAGATCAGGGGCAGTACTCGCCGGAGATCGGGTACACCCCGTAATCGAAGAGGTTGCCGCTGTCGGGTTGCGGATCGACGATGATCTGCAGGCATCCCCGCGGGTCGGCCAGCGCCGCCATCATCGCGACATCGAGGCGTGCGGCCAATGCGGCGTTGGCCGGGCGGTAATCGGCGGGTACCGGCAGGGCGAGGATCGCCTCCGGGATGCTCATCGTCGACAGTTGCTTGGTCACCGAGTGGGTCGCGGTGTACTCGAATGATCCGGCCGGCACCGACATCGGCGGACCGGCCTGCGGAATCTCGAGAACCGAGAAACTCGGCGTCGTCTCGGTGGGTGCGACCGGTGCCGCGTGCGCGGTGCCCGCCGACAGCGCCGATGCCAGTGCCGCACCGACCCCGACGGCCAGCGCCGCCGCCCGGAGTCGTGTCGAGAAACGGCTGATGGGCAGGGTGCGGGGTCGATCGACGGTCACGCGGCTCCTCACGGGTTGACGTCAGTGTGCGATGTCGACGTCTCGTGTCGGCATCGGAATCGATGTGCCACGGACATGCGGCGGACGCGCACGTGTCCCCGGACACACTGGCCGCCAGTGTGGCACCGTCGCGTCCCCGGGGGGCCACGAACAGGTCACGATCCGGTCGCGGTGCGTACACACCTCACGCGTTGCCGATCGGCTCCTGCCCGGCCAGTCGGCCCTCACGCATCCGGCGGGCAACGTCGTTGCGCACGTAGCGGATGTAGATCCACACGAACAGGAAGATGACCCCGACGATCGCGATCGACCAGTGGAAGTAGCCGCCGAGGATCACCAGCACCTGCAGGCCGAGATCGATGTCGAGGGCGCGGGAACGTTTCTGGATGCCGGCGGCGAGGATGAGCAACAGCGTGACCACACCGAGGTAGACACCGGAGAACCAGGACAGTCCCGGCCCGATCTTCGCGACCACCGGGAACGTCAGCACCATGACGATGACCTCCAGGATCAACGTTCCGGCCATCACGCCACGCAGACCGCGCCACGGGTCGGTGGCCGGAGCGGTGAAACCCGGGTGTTCGTCGGCCTGATTCACGAGGGTTCCTTCCCGAAGAGGGTTCGTCCGGCACCGGCGGTGACCACCGACCCGGTGATGATGACGCCCGCACCGGACACCGGTTCGCCCTCGGATTCCTCGGCGAGGCCGATGGCCGCGGCCACCGCATCGGGCAGGAACGGCTCCACCACCACCCGGTCCTCACCGAACACCTCGCGGGCGATCTCGGCGAGGTCCTCGGCGTCGAGCGCGCGGGGCGACCCGTTGTTGGTCACCACCACCTGATCGAGGATCGGTTCGAGCGCACTGAGCAGACCCTCGGCGTCCTTGTCACCGAGCACGCCGATCACGCCGACGAGGCGGCGGAAATCGAACTGGTCGGTCAGCGCCCGCGCCAAGGCCTGTGCCCCGTGCGGATTGTGGGCGGCGTCGACGAACACACTCGGCGCGCTGCGCACCCGTTCGAGGCGACCGGGACTGGTCACCGACGCGAATCCCGCTCGCACGGCGTCGATGTCGAGTTGACGATCGGGACCGGCCCCGAAGAACGCCTCCACCGCCGCGAGCGCGAGCGCCGCGTTGGCCGCCTGATGTTCACCGTGCAGCGGCAGGAACACCTCGTCGTACACGCCACCGAGGCCCTGTATCCGGAGTTGTTGGCCGCCAACGGCGGTCACCGACTCGAGGACGGCGAACTCCGAATTCTGGCGGGCGACAATGGTTCCCTTCTCGACGGTCTCGCGCAGCAGGACGTCGATCACCTCGGGTTGCTGCGGCGCGATCACCGCCACCGGATCGACCTGTACCAGATCGTCCTTGCCGCGCTTGATGATTCCGGCCTTCTCCCCCGCGATCGCGGCGAGGGTGTCGCCGAGGTAATCGGCATGGTCCATGGCGATGGGCGTGATGACGGCGACGGTCGCGTCGACGACGTTGGTCGCATCCCAGCGGCCACCCATCCCGGTCTCGACCACCGCCACGTCGATGGGCGCCTCGGCGAAGTAGGCGTAGGCGATCGCGGTGAGCACCTCGAACTTGCTCATCCGCGGGCCGTCGGCGGCCGTCGACGAATCGTCGACCATCGTGATGTAGGGCTCGAGATCATGGTAGGTGTCGATGTAGGCGCGCGCCGAGATCGGTTGTCCGTCAACGGCGATGCGTTCGGTGACCCGCTGCAGGTGCGGGCTGGTGATGCGGCCGGTGCGCCGGTGCAGCGCGATCAGCAGCGCGTCGATCATCCGGGTCACCGACGTCTTGCCGTTGGTTCCGGCCACGTGGATCGCCGGGTAGGCGTGCTGCGGCGAACCCAGCAGATCCATCAGCGTCGAGATCCGGGCGAGGGACGGATCGATCTTCGTCTCCGGCCACCGGGTGTCGAGTTCGGCCTCCAGGTCGGCGAGTTCGGCGAGATCCGAGGCGCTGTCGACCCGGAAGATCGGCGCGTCGGGATCGTCGACGTCGGAGCCCTCGGCGTCGTCGTCGGTCAGCAGCGAGGCCAGATCCATCCGGTCCGGTTCGATCGCACCCGGATCCTCGAAACCGGCGAGATCCTCGGCGGTGAAGATGGGTTCGTCGGCCCCCATCTCCTGACCGTCATCGTCGACGGCGTCGTCCCTGCGGTCGCTCACGATCCTCCCAGCGAGGCGAGTTTGGCGGTCAACCGTTCCACCTCTTCGGTGGCGATCCCCTGCCGCGCCTTGATCTTGGCGACGACCGGCTCGGGCGCCTTCGACAGGAACTGCTCGTTGCCCAGTTTCGCCGTGGTCTGCGCCAGTTCCTTCTCGGCCGCCGCGAGATCCTTGGTGATGCGTTTGCGTTCGGCGGCCACATCGACGGTTCCGGACGTGTCGATCTGCACGCCGACGGTGGCGGCCGACAGGCGCACCTCCAGCGTCGCGGTCGCGGTGAACGCCTCGGACGGATCCTCCAGTCGCGCCAGCGAGGCGATGGCGGGCGTCAACGGCTCGAGCCCCGACTCGGCGAGATGATCGAAACGCACCGGCACCTTCTGACCGGGTTTGAGTCCCTGATCGCTGCGGAATCGGCGCACCTCGGTGATCAGCTTCTGCAGATCCTCGACGCTGCCCGCGGCCGCGGCATCGGCCGCACGTTCCGACGGCAGCGGCCACGGCGCGATCACCACCGACTCGCCTCCCGTCAACGCCGTCCACAGCACCTCGGTGACGAACGGCATCACCGGGCTCAGCGCCCGCAGCAGCGGGTCGAGCACTCCCCCGAGCACCAGACGTGTTGTCTGCGAGCGACTCTCATCACCCTCGGCGAACTGGACCTTGGCGAGTTCGAGATACCAGTCGCAGAACTCGTCCCAGGCGAAGTGATACAGCGCCTCACACGCCTTGGAGAACTCGAAGGACTCGAGGCCGCCCTGCACCTGTGCGAGCACCTCGTCGAGCCGGGTGAGGATCCAGCGATCGGCGACGGTCAGCTGCTCCGGCGACGGGACCTCGCCGAGGGTGGCGCCGTTCATCAGGGCGAACTTGGTGGCGTTGAACAGCTTGGTCGCGAAGTTACGCGACGACGACGCGTGGTCCTCGCCGACCGAGATGTCGCTGCCCGGATTCGCCCCGCGCGCCAGGGTGAACCGCAGCGCGTCGGCGCCGAAGCGTTCCACCCAGTCCAGCGGATCGATGCCGTTGCCCTTGGACTTGCTCATCTTCCGGCCGTGCTCGTCGCGCACCAATCCGTGCAGGAAGAGGTTGTGGAAGGGGACCTCGTTGCCGGGCCCGAGGTCCTTGCCGACGTATGTGCCGAACATCATCATCCGCGCCACCCAGAAGAACAGGATGTCGTAGCCCGTCACGAGAACCGATGTGGGATAGAACTTCTCGAGGTCGGCGGTCTGATCGGGCCAGCCCATCGTGGAGAACGGCCACAGCCCGGAGGAGAACCACGTGTCGAGGACGTCGGTCTCCTGGGTGTAGCCGGCCGGCGGCGTCTCGTCGGGACCGACGCACACCACCTCGCCCTCGGGTCCGTACCAGATCGGGATGCGGTGACCCCACCACAGCTGCCGCGAGATGCACCAGTCGTGCATGTCGTCGACCCAGGCGAACCACCGCGGTTCCATGGTCGTCGGGTGGATGACGGTCGACCCGTCGCGCACCGCGTCGCCGGCGGCCTTGGCCAGCGAGGACACATCGACCCACCACTGCATCGACAGACGCGGCTCGATCGGTTCGCCGGTGCGTTCGGAATGACCGACGCTGTGCAGGTACGGCCGCACCTCCTTGACGATGCGTCCCTGCTCGGCCAGCGCCTCCCGGATCCGCACACGCGCTTCGAAGCGGTCCATGCCGTCGAACGGTGTCCCGGTGCCCGCGATCCGGGCCTGGGTGTCCATGATCGTGGGCATCGCCAGGTTGTGACGCTGCCCGAGCGCGAAGTCGTTCGGGTCGTGTGCCGGGGTGATCTTGACCGCGCCGGAACCGAACTCCGGGTCGACGTAGTCGTCGGCCACGATCGGGATGCTGCGGTCGACGAAGGGATGCTCGAGTTCGGTGCCCACCAGGTGGGCGTAGCGCTCGTCGTCGGGGTGCACCGCGATCGCGGTGTCACCGAGCATCGTCTCCAGTCGGGTGGTCGCGACGACGATGTGCGGCTGCGCGTCGTCGAGCGAACCGTAACGGAAGCTGACCAGTTCGCCCTCGACGTCGGCGTAGTTGACCTCGATGTCGCTGACCGCGGTCTGCAACACCGGCGACCAGTTGACCAGGCGTTCGGCCTGATAGATCAGCCCGTCGTCGTACATCTTCTTGAAGACGGTGGCCACCGCCCGCGAGAGGCCCTCGTCCATGGTGAAGCGTTCGCGGCTCCAGTCGACGCCGTCACCGAGGCGGCGCATCTGCTCGCCGATGTTGCCGCCGATCTCCACCTTCTCGGCCCACACCCGTTCGATGAACTTCTCGCGCCCCAGGTCGTCGCGGGTCAGTCCCTCGTCGGCCAGTTTGCGTTCGACCATCGTCTGCATCGCGATCGCCGCATGATCCATGCCGGGCAGCCAGAGGACCTCATACCCCTGCATGCGCCGCCACCGCGACAACGCGTCCATCAGGACGTGTTCGTAGGCGTGCCCCATGTGCAGGGAACCGTTGACGTTGGGCGGCGGGATGACGATCGAGAATGCGGGCTTCTCGCTTGCCGCGTCGGCGGTGAAGTAGCCGGCGTCGACCCACCCCTGATACAGCTTCGCCTCGTGTTCGGCGGGGTCCCAGGACTTCGGCAGCTCGCGGGAGGATTCGGGTGTGCTCACCCCACAATCTTAGGGAACGCCTCCGGCGCTAGATCCCGGAGGCCGCGCGCAGCCGGTGCAGGTCCTCGGGGGCATTCACGTTGGTCAGCCAGTCCGGATCGGACACACTCACCCGACGGGTCGCCAGCGCGTCGAGCACGGCGGTCATCCGTTTCTCCCCGGTCGCCACCAACTCGGCGATCCTCGACGCCGCCGAGGTGCGATACACCCCGGCCATCGGGTGATCACGTTCGGTGTCGTGGGCGATCACCGCGTCGGCGGAGTCGACGACCGCTCCGGACAGCTCGTCGATCAGCCGGGCCGAGATCAGCGGCATGTCCGTGGCGCAGACGAAGGCCAGATCGGCGCCGGCGGCCGCGGCGGCGGCCAGCCCGACGGCCAGGCCACCCACCGGACCGGCCTCGGGCGCCTCGTCGGTGACCCAGGTGGCCTCCGGGCCGCCGGTGCCGTGCAACAGCCGATACGCCGACGACGACTCCGCCGCGACCACGAAGACCGGCTCGCAGCGTTCCGAGGAGATCCGCACGATTCGCGCCAGCATCGGTTCGCCGTCCCAGTCCAACGCGGCCTTGTCCGTTCCCATCCGCCGCGATCGTCCCCCGGCGAGCACGATGGCGGCGAGTCGGGATTGCTGTGTGGTGTTCGTCATGACACACAGTGTGATCGATATCGGGTCACAAATACGCGAAGATGAGCAGATGAATCATCGGGAAACGACGCCGGTCGACGAACCCGCCGACGTCCACGTCGGTCACATCAAGACCTATGCGGCGGGCGTGCCCGCGGTGGCGGTGGCACTGCGTCGCGGCATCGAGCAGATGGGCACTGTGCGGACCGCACGCACCCTGGCAAAATTGAACCAGCGCAACGGTTTCGATTGTCCCGGGTGCGCCTGGCCGGAAACCCCCGGGCACCGTAAGCACGCCGAGTTCTGTGAGAACGGCGCCAAGGCGGTGGCCGAGGAGGCGACCCGCCGGGTGGTGACACCGGAATTCTTCGCGGCGCATCCGCTCGACGACCTGCGCACCCGCTCGGGGTACTGGCTGTCCCAGCAGGGGCGGCTGACCCACCCGATGTACCTCGCGCCGGGCGACACCCACTACCGACCGGTGAGCTGGGACGAGGCCAACCACATCATCGCCGACGAACTGCGCGCGATGGATCACCCCGATCAGGCCGTCTTCTACACCTCCGGACGCACCAGCAACGAGGCCGCCTTCGTCTATCAGTTGTTCGCCCGCAGCCTCGGCACCAACAACATGCCCGACTGCTCCAACATGTGCCACGAGTCGTCCGGCACCGCGCTGACCGAGGCGATCGGTATCGGCAAGGGCTCGGTGTCGGTCCCCGACCTCGAGACCGCCGACCTGATCATCGTCGCGGGACAGAACCCGGGCACCAATCACCCGCGCATGCTCTCCACGCTGGAGAAGGCCAAACGGGGCGGCGCGCACATCGTCGCGATCAATCCGCTGCCGGAGGCCGGACTGATGCGGTTCAAGGATCCGCAGCGTCCCAGCGGAGTCGTCGGCGACGGTGTGCGGCTGGCCGACGATTTCCTGCAGATCCGCATCGGCGGCGACATGGCCCTGTTCCGCGGCATCTGCCGGATGCTGCTCGACGACGAGAACGAGAGTCCCGGAACGGTTTTCGATCACGATTTCCTGCGCGACAGGTGCGCCGGGGTGCAGTCCTATCTCGATCTGCTCGGCGCGGTCGACATCGATGAGATCCTCGCCGCCACCGGACTCGACCATGCCACGATCCGCGACCTGGCCACCCGGGTCGCGCGGTCGCAGCGGGTGGTGCTGTGCTGGGCGATGGGCCTCACCCAGCAACGCCACGGCGTGGCGACCATCGCCGAGGGCGTCAACATGCTGCTGTTGCGCGGGATGATCGGCAAGCCCGGCGCCGGCGTCTGCCCGGTGCGCGGCCACTCGAATGTGCAGGGCGATCGCACGATGGGCATCTACGAGAAGATGCCGGAGACATTCCTGGCCGCGCTCGACGCGGAGTTCGGCATCGCCAGTCCCCGGGCGCACGGCCACGACACCGTCGCCGCCATCGACGCCATGGTTCGCGGCGAGGTGCGGGTGTTCATGGCGATGGGCGGTAACTTCGTCGCCGCCGCCCCCGACACCCGGGTCACCGAACAGGCACTGGGCCGCTGCCGACTGACCGTGCAGGTGAGCACCAAACTCAACGAGTCCCACCTCGCGACCGGCACCGCCGCACTGATCCTGCCCAGCCTGGGCCGCACCGACAAGGACATCGTCGACGGTGTGGCACAACAGGTATCGGTCGAGGACTCGATGTCGGTGGTACACCTGTCCCGCGGATCTCTGACACCGTCATCACCGCTGTTGCACAGCGAGGTCGGCATCGTCTGCGATCTGGCGACGGCGACCTTCGGCACGGATCACCCCGTCGACTGGACCGCCATGGCCCGCGACTACGACGTGATCCGCGACCACATCTCCCGGGTCATCCCCGGCTTCACCGACTTCAACACCCGCGTGCGCGCCAAGGACGGATTCGTGCTCCCGCACCCGCCGAGGGATTCGCGGGAGTTCGCCACCGGCACCGGCCGGGCCAACCTCGCCGCCCATCCGCTGCGGTGGGTGCCGGTCCCCGAGGGGCGTCTGATCCTGCAGACGCTGCGCAGCCACGACCAGTACAACACCACGGTGTACGGCCACGACGATCGTTACCGCGGCATCAAGGGCAATCGCCGCGTGATCATGGTCCATCCCGACGACATCGCCGCACACGGCCTGACGGCCGGTGATCACGTCGACATCGTGTCGGAGTTCGCCGGGCCCGACGGACCGGAGGAACGACGCGTCACCGACTTCGAGGTCGTCGCCTACGACACCCCGCGCGGCAATGCCGCCGGCTACTACCCGGAGACCAATCCCCTCGTCCCCCTGCACCTGGTGGCCGAGGAATCCAACACACCGGTGTCCAAGGCCGTCGTCATCCGGCTCGAGCGCACCGCAAACGCTCCGGACTGATTCGGACAGCGCAACGACGCGGGCCGCTCCACGATCTGACTGTGGAGCGGCCCGCGTCGTGTCTGTGCGTGGGGCGCGTGTCAGGCGCTCTTGTCGCGCCGCTCGTCGTCGTTGTCGCTGCGCGGGACGATCGTCGGGAGCACGTTGTCGTTCACGGTCTCGCCCGTGACGACGACCTTCTCCACATCGTCGCGGCTCGGGATGTCATACATCACCGGCAGCAGCACTTCCTCCATGATGGCGCGGAGTCCACGGGCGCCGGTCCCACGATGAATGGCCTGATCGGCGATCGCCTCGAGCGCATCGGTGGTGAACTCGAGTTCCACATTGTCCATCTCGAAGAGCTTGGTGTACTGCTTGACCAGCGCGTTCTTCGGCTCGGACAGGATCGACACGAGCGATTCCTTGTCCAGGTTGGTCACCGAGGCGATGATCGGCAGACGGCCGATGAACTCCGGGATCAAACCGAACTTGATCAGATCCTCCGGCATCACCTCGGCGAAGTGATCGGTGGTGTCCACCTCGTTCTTGGAGGCCACCTCGTTGCCGAAACCGATGCCGCGCTTACCGATTCGTTCGGAGATCACCTTCTCCAGGCCGGCGAAGGCACCCGCCACGATGAACAGCACGTTGGTGGTGTCGATCTGGATGAATTCCTGATGCGGATGCTTGCGACCACCCTGCGGGGGCACCGACGCCTGGGTTCCCTCGAGGATCTTCAGCAGCGCCTGCTGCACACCCTCACCGGACACGTCGCGGGTGATCGACGGGTTCTCGCTCTTGCGGGCGATCTTGTCGACCTCGTCGATGTAGATGATGCCGGTCTCGGCGCGCTTGACGTCGTAATCGGCAGCCTGGATGAGCTTCAGGAGGATGTTCTCCACGTCCTCACCGACGTAGCCGGCCTCGGTCAGGGCGGTCGCGTCGGCGATGGCGAACGGCACGTTGAGCATCTTCGCGAGGGTCTGGGCGAGATAGGTCTTTCCGCAGCCGGTGGGGCCGAGCATCAAGATGTTCGACTTCATCAGCTCGACGCTCTCACCGCCGCGCGCTTCCTTCTTCTCGCCCGCCTGGATCCGCTTGTAGTGGTTGTAGACGGCCACCGCGAGGGTCCGCTTGGCGGTGTCCTGGCCGATGACGTAGTTCTCCAGGAAGTCCTTGATCTCGGCGGGCTTGGGCAGCTCGTCGAGCTTCACGTCACCGTTCTCGGCGAGTTCCTCTTCGATGATCTCGTTGCAGAGATCGATGCACTCGTCGCAGATGTACACACCGGGACCGGCGATGAGCTTCTTGACCTGCTTCTGGCTCTTTCCGCAGAAGGAGCACTTCAGCAGATCGCCACCATCTCCGATACGTGCCATCTTGTGCTGTACCTACTTCCTCGATGTGTCCGAACCACCTGCGTGGATCGCCACCGGATCGGCGACGACGCCACCGGCGGTGCGGTCGGTCGTGAGCTGCCCGCGGGCAGGCTCGACGGGCGTCACGAAAGGCTCGTTCACCCGACGGTACCCGCGGTCGCGCGTTACTTCGACCGCTTGGGCCAAATGTCGCGCAGATTGCCGGAAAGAGCCGGTGGTCGCGGTGCCGCGACCACCGCTCACCTCACTTCTTCAGCGACTTCTTGCGGTATTCGAACACCTCGTCCACGATGCCGTACTCCTTGGCGGCAGCGGCGGTGAGGATGTTGTCGCGGTCGGTGTCCTTGCGGATCTTCGCCGGATCCTGACCGGTGTGGCCCGCCAGGATCTCGTCGAGCCGGTTGCGGATCCGCTCGATCTCGGCGGCCTGGATCTCCAGGTCGGAGACCTGTCCCTGGTAGGCGCCGCCGGTGCGGGGCTGGTGGATGAGGATCGTCGCATTGGGCAGCGCGGCACGTTTGCCGGGGGTGCCACCGGCCAGCAGGATCGCCGCGGCCGACGCCGCCTCACCGAGGCAGACGGTGACGATGTCGCAGTGGACGTACTGCATGGTGTCGTAGATGGCCAGCATGTCCGGCACGCTGCCGCCCGGCGAGTTGATGTACATGGTGATGTCGCGGTCGGGATCCTGCGACTCGAGCACCAGCAGCTGCGCCATCACGTCGTTGGCGACGGTCTGGTCGATCGGCGTACCGACGAAGACGATGCGCTCCTCGAACAGCTTGGCGTAGGGATCGTACTGCCGCTGCCCGTTGGGGGTGTGCTCGATGAACTGCGGGAGGATGTAGCGCGCCTGGATGCCCTTGAGCGCCAAGGCCGAGGCGGGAATTCCGGCGGCCACGTCGGCCGGCAGCGAGTCATACATGTTGGTCATGGTCCTACTCCGTGAAGGTGGTGGTGGGATGGTCTCGACTGCTACCGGGCGACTACTGCGAGCCGATCGCGGCACGGGCGATCACATGGTCGACGAGGCCGTAGTCCTTGGCCTCGGCCGCGGTGAACCACTTGTCGCGATCGGCGTCGGCCTCGATCTTCTCCAACGGCTGCCCACTGAACTCGGCGTTGAGCCGGTTCATCTCCTTCTTGGTGGCGGCGAACTGCTCGGCCTGGATCGCGATGTCGGCGGCCGTACCACCGATGCCGGCGGACGGCTGGTGCATCATGATCCGGGCGTGCGGCAGGGCGTGCCGCTTGCCCTTGGCCCCGGCGGCGAGCAGGAACTGCCCCATCGACGCGGCCATCCCCATCGCGTAGGTGGCGACGTCGCACTCGGCGAGCTGCATGGTGTCGAAGATCGCCATGCCCGCGGTCACCGATCCGCCCGGTGAGTTGATGTAGAGATGGATGTCCTTGGTCGGGTCCTCGGCCGCCAGCAACAGGATCTGCGCGCACAGCCGGTTGGCGATGTCGTCGTCGACCTGGGTGCCGAGGAAGATGATCCGTTCCCGCAGCAGCCGCTCGAACACCGAATCGGTGAGGTTCAGCCCGGCAACACCCGAACTCATCGAAGGAGTGCGGCCGCCAGAGGACATTGCACCCGCGGGGTCAACAGTCGGATTGCTCACGATTCCTACCTTTACCTGTCGTAGCTCTTTCACGTACCGGCCGCACCGGGCCGGCACCTGTACTTCGCACGTCGTTCGCTCGTCACCGACACTAACCAATCCGGTGCCACGGGCACTCCCGTCAACGCCCGTCTTCGCTCACAGCAGAACCGAATCGGTGGACCGGAGGACAAGACATGACAGCCGGACACCTCGTGCGGTGTCCGGCTGTCAGGTCATGGTGAAGCGATCAGGCGTCAGAGCTCTTGTCGTCTGCGCCCTTGTCCTCTGCGGTGGCGTCGGCATCCGCATCGTCCTCGTCGGCGGTGCCGAAGAACTCCGTGGTGTCGACGGCGTTGCCGTCGGTGTCGGTGACGGTGACCTCACCGACGATGCCGAGCAGCGCCTTGTTGCGCCGCACGTCGGCGTAGACGGCGCCGACCTGGTTGGCCTGGGTCAGCTGCTGGATGAACTCCTGCGGAGCCATCCCGTACCGCTGCGCGGAGAAGAGGATCTGCTGGGTCAGCTCGTCCTGGCTGACCTCGGTGTCCTGCTGCTCGGCGATGGCGTCGAGGAGCAGCTGCTGACGCACCGACTTCTCGGCGGTCTCGCGGGCGTCGGCCTCGAAGGCCTCCCGCGTGGTGCCCTGGGCCTCGAGGAGCTGGGCGAAGATGGCCTCGTCGTGTCCGATGCTGTGCAGGACCTGCTCGAGGGAGTTGTCGACCTCGGCCTGCACGACGTTCTCCGGCAACGGGACCTCGACCTTGGCGAGCAGCTCGTCGAGGACGGCGTCGCGGACCTTGTTGGCCTGCTCCATCTTCTTCGACTGCGCCACCCGCTCGGCCAGCGACTCACGAAGTTCGTCGACGGTGTCGAATTCGCTTGCCATCTGCGCGAATTCGTCGTCGAGCTCGGGCAGCTCGCGTTCCTTGACCGAGTTCACGGTCACGGTGACGTCGGCCTCCTCGTCGGCGTGCTCACCGGCGACGAGTGTGGTGGTGAAGACCTTCGACTCGCCGGCCTTGAGTCCGACGAGGGCCTCGTCGAGGCCGTCGATGAGGTCTCCGGCGCCCACCTCGTGGGACAGGCCCTCGGTGGAGGCCTCCTCGACCGGTTCGCCGTCGATGCTCGCGGCGAGGTCGATCGACACCATGTCGCCGTCCTGCGCACCGCGATCCACACCGGTGAGGGTGCCGAAACGGGCACGCAGGCCCTCGATCTGCTCGTCGACGGCGTCCTCGTCGTCGGCGATCGGATCCACCTCGACCGACAGGGTCGAGTAGTCCGGGAGTTCGAGTTCGGGACGGACGTCGACCTCGGCGGTGAACGAGATCGACTCGCCGTACTTGAGTTCCTCGAGATCGATCTCGGGCTGACCGATGGCCTTGGTCTCGGTCTCGGCGACGGCCTGGCTGTACTTGCCGGGCAGCGCGTCGTTGACGACCTGCGCGAGGATCGAGTCGCGACCGACGCGCGCCTCGATGAGCTTCGCGGGGGCCTTGCCCGGGCGGAAGCCGGGGATACGGACCTGCTGTGCGAGGGCCTTGTAGGCCCGGTCGAAGTCGCCCGAGAGCTCCTCGAACGGGACTTCCACGTTGAGCTTCACCCGGGTGGGGCTCAGCTGCTCGACGGTGCTCTTCACGCCTGATGCTCCTTATATCTGCGTTGCGTACGCCATGATCGTCGCGGCCCCCATTCCGTGGGCCGTCATCGGTTCTGTCGGGATGACAGGATTTGAACCTGCGACCCTCCGCTCCCAAAGCGGATGCGCTACCAAGCTGCGCCACATCCCGTGGTCCCGTTCACCGAACATGCCGCCATCACGACGTGTCGAGGCAGGGCCGACAGCCGATCTTACGGGTCGGGCACCGGGGGAGAAAAACCGGTCCACCCCACGCAGCCGATCGGGACCCGGAGACCCGCCGCGAGGCAGGCGATTTCTGATCCGGGGCACCGAACCTGTACAGTCTCATGCGCGCACTTCGGACGGCCCCTCGGGCGGTTGTGACGGCGCACGCGGGTGTAGCTCAATGGTAGAGCCCTAGTCTTCCAAACTAGCTACGCGGGTTCGATTCCCGTCACCCGCTCGCGCACTGCCCCGGTCCCCTCGGACCGGGGCATTCTGCGTTTTTCGCCGCAGGTGCTCGCGGGCGTGACCTCACGCCCGCGGCGTCACCATCTTGTGGTCGAAGGCGTAGATCACCGCGGCCGCCCGATCACGCACCCCGAGTTTGGTGAAGATCTTGCCGACGTGACTCTTGACCGTGACCACCGAGATCACCAGTTCCGCGGCGATCTCGTCGTTGGTCAGTCCCCGCCCGATCAGTCCGAGCACCGTTATCTCGCGCGCGGTGAGATGATCGGGCGCCGCGGCCGCATCGGTGGTGACCGGCATGGACCGGTACGCGTCGAGAACGTGCCCGGTGACCGCCGGATCGAGGACGGCCTCACCCGCGGCGACCACTCGCACCGCGCGGATGAGGTCTTCGGCGGGCGAGTCCTTCAACACGAATCCGGCCGCGCCCGCCCGTAGTGCCTCCGACAGGAGTTGCTCGTCGCGGTAGGTCGTCAGCACCAACACCGGCGGCGCCCCCGCACACTCGGACAGCCTGCGAGTGGCCTCGGCCCCGCCGACGCGTCTCATCCGCAGATCCATCACCACGACGTCGGGCCGATGCTCGGCGACCATGTCGGGCACCTCGTCGCCGTCGCCGCATTCGGCGACGATCTCGAAGCCGTCCCTGGCCCGCAGGATGCGGCGCAGACCGGCGCGCACGAGTTCCTGGTCGTCGACCAGCGCCACCCGGGTCACGCCGACGTCACCGCCGGGATGTGGTCTCGTGCGCACCCACCCGGGTCGGCGACCTCGGTGATCCCGGCCGGCAGCGTCGCCTCCACCATCCATCGGCCCGCGACCACGCCGACGTCGACGGTTCCGCCGAGGTTGCGCACCCGGGAGTCCATCCCACGCAGACCCGACCCGCCCCGGCCGCGACGGAGGTTGGGCGGCACCGGATTTGCCACCCGGATCACCAACCGGCCATCACCCGCCGGCCCGACGTGCACGGTCACCGACGCCCCCGGCACATGTCTGCTCGCGTTGGACAGGGATTCCTGAACCACCCGGTACACCGCCAGCCCGGTTCCGGCGGTGACGGGTCCGACGTCGGCGAGGTCACCGTCGATCTCGACACCGGCCCGGCGGAAACCGTCGATCAGATCGTCGAGGTCGGCCACCCCCGGTTGCGGATCACCGTCCATCCCCTCGCCCCGCAGCAACTCGATGGTGTGACGGACGTCGTGCATGGCGGCGCGGCCGACCTTCTCGGCGTCCTCGAGGGCCTCGGCCGCCTCCGAGCGGTCATCAGCCGAGCGGTCATCAGCAGAGCGGCCGGCGTCCTCGCGCAGCGCACGCCGGGCCGCGGTGACGTTGAGCAGCACAATGCTCAACGAATGTGCGAGTACGTCGTGGATCTCACCCGCGATCGCCGCCCGGTCCAGTGCGGCCTGCTGGGTACGCGCGGTGCGCTCGGCCCGCAACAGATGCAGTTGTTTCTGCATCAGGTGGCCGACCACGCCGGCGAAACCGACCATCAGGGCGAGCAACCAGCCCTGGTCGATGACACCGGCGAGGCCCCCGCCGACGGCGGTGAGCGACAGCGCAGCCGTGGTGATCAGCCCCCGGTGGCCGGTGGCGATGGCGGCGGTGACGGTGGCCGACAGCGGCAGCAACAGTGACGCGACATCCACGTGCACCGGCGTCTGCCAGAACAGCACCACCGAGATGATCGACGACGCGGCCAGGCCCATCACCCAGGGGCGAAGTGGCGCCACCAGACACACCAGGTGAGGTGCCACGCTGACCAGCGCGCCGGCCACCGGCCACAACCAGGCCGCACCGTGAACACCGTCGATGCCGCGTTGCACGACCGCGGCCACGCACAGCGTCACCACCGCGAGATCGGCGATCATCATGTACCCCGGCGGATAGTCGAAACCGAAGCGTTCCATCGCGTGCCGGTAATGGGCGTCCAACCAGCGCATCCGCCGATTCTATCGCCGCGTGACACCGGCCACATCCACCCACGGTCGGATTCTCCGGTCCTGCCCGAGACGGACGAAAGGATCCACCCGCAGCCCGCTGACCTGCAGCGACATTCTTCCTAGCGTTATCGGTACCCCCACACCGGGATTCGATCGAAGGGAAAGACGTCATGTGGCTGCTCCTCGGAATCACCATTCTCGTTCTCGTGCTCCTCGCCTGGCTGACACACGACCCCGACAACATGGATTACCGCGGCCGCGAGGAACGGGCCGCCTTCGCCGCCCGCGAACGTCGCATCCGCACGGCGCGGTTCTCATGAGCGGGAGTCGCATGAGTGCCCCGACCATGCGCTCACACTCCGGACCCGGCCGCGCCTGGTTCGCCGCCGCGTCCGACGCCCGGTCGGGTCTGCTCACCCTTGATGGCGAGGCGGGTCCACTGGTCGCCGACGACGCCCGCGACCTGCCGCGCGCACCACTGGCCCGCGCCGCGTCACTGTGGCGCACGATCGACTTCGCCCGCAACGAAACCGACCTGATGTTCGCCGACGCCGCCCGATTGGGCGATGTGGTCGCCTATGACCTCGTCGGCGGGCCCGGCGCGATCGTGACGATCTCCGATCCCGGCCACATCCGGTCGATCGTGACGGCGGCGCCGGAGATCGCGCCCTCGGCCACCCGCCATTCCCTGCTGCGGCCCATCGTCGGCGGAGATTCGGTCCTGACGACGCTCGGCGAGCAGCATCGTCGTCAGCGCGCCCGGTTGATGCCCGCGTTTCACCGTTCCGCGGTCGCCGACTGCCGTGGTCACATCGAGCGGGCCTGCGGCGAGCGGATCGACCGGTGGCGGCCGGGTTCGGAGGTGGCGGTGGCCGGCATTGCCGAGGAGATCACCCTCGACGTCATCACCCGTGTCGCCTTCGGCCTCACCGACGACGCCTCGTCGACTCCGGCCGAGCGTGCCCTGCGGGTCGCGGTGCGACGCAGCATGCGGTTCTCGACGACACGCATCGGGGTCGCCGCGCAGTTGCGCAATGCGCGCAGGGAGGAGGCGACCGGAATTCTCGCGCTGGGTCTGGCGCCGCTGGACCGCGCGGTGCACCGACTGATCGCCGAACGCCGCAGCCTCGACGACAGCGGTCACGGCGACACCGACCGCGACGACGTGCTGTCGGTGTTGCTCACCGCCCGAACCCCCGACGGCGCCCGACTCTCCGACTCCGAGATCAGGGACGAACTCGTCGGGCTCCTCCTCGCCGGTCACGAGACGACGGCACACACCACGGCGTGGGTGTTCGAGCGTCTGACCCGCCATCCGCGCATGCTGGCCGACGCGCGTGACGCGGCACGCGCCGGCGAACGCGACGTCGTCGACGCGGTGATCACCGAGACGATGCGGTGCCGCCCGGTGGTTCCGTCCATTGCGCGAGAAGTGTTGCGCCCCTGGAAGTTCGGACGATTCCGCGTGGACGCGGGCACCGTGGTGATCGCGAGCACGATACTGCTGCACCATCGCGACGACCTCTACCCGCAGCCCTTCGCATTCCGGCCGGAACGGTTCCTCGGCACGCGTCCGTCACCGCACGCCTTCCTCCCCTTCGGGGGCGGCAACCGCCGTTGCCTGGGCGCACATCTGGCGATGGCCGAACTCGACATCATCGTCACCGAGGTCCTGCGCCGGGTCGACCTCGAGGCCACCGACCGCGCGCCCGAGCGGCCGCGGCACCGCAATGTCACGATGATCCCGGCGGACGGGGGTCGCGTCCGCGCACGTGCGGTGCACTGACGCCCGGCGCCGACGGGTCGCCCACGGCGTCCGCCACACGGCCGTCCGTTGATGTGATATTCGCCACATTCGGCGTAGTCTGAGGCCATGTCTTCCAGTCATGTGAAAAGCCAACGCAAGTGCCCCTCGTGCGGGGCGAATCTGCACGTCCGCAAGGACGTCGCGACCAGCGAGGGAGGTCACCGCCGCGTCGACACGATGCTCGTGTGCCGCGACGAGGCCTGCTCGGAACCCGCACGCCACCTCCACACCGAGCACCTGCAGACCGCCTGAGCCCGGTCCCACGTCACCACGGCCGCACCTGGTCATTTGTTCCAGTTGACAGCGGTGGCGTGACCCAAGAGATTGTGACCCGGGCGGGGGTCCTGCGGCGGTACTCCACACCGCGCAGGCGTGCAGGCACAATCCCTTGGGGGGACCTTGTCCACAATCTTCGGCCGTCGCGTGCGCGCGGCCGCGCTCACCCGGCTCGCGTGTATCGCATTGACGGTCGCGGGCCTCGGCGCGGCGATCACCGCCACCGCCGCCGGCCCGGCCCACGCCGACAACGTCGCATTGCCCACCTCACTGAGTGACCCGTTCTACGCCGCTCCCGCCGACATCGGGCGCTTCCGCGACGGCGACATCATCGCGACCCGCACCCGCGTCAACCCGCCGGCATTCGTCGATGTGCGGACGTATCAGATCAAGTTCCGCACGACCGACAGCGAGGGCGCGCCGATCGCCGCGGTCACCACGCTGCTCGTTCCGGTTCACAAGCAGGCCAACGGGCCGTTGCTGTCGTTCCAGCACATCATCAATGCCACCGGACTCGAATGCGCCCCCTCGCAGGCACTGTGGACCAGCGACCCGAACCTCACGATTCGCGAGGCACCCGGCCTCAACGTCGCGCTGCAGCGCGGCTGGACGATCGCCATCCCCGATCACCTCGGGCCGCGTAGCTCCTACGGCGCGGCGAAGCTCGGTGGCCAGATCACCCTGGACGGCATCCGCGCGGTGCAGCACTTCTCCCCCGCCGGCGTCGCGCGGAGCAAGGTCGCGATGGCCGGATACTCCGGCGGTGGCATGGCCACCGCGTGGGCCGCGGCTCTCGCCCCCACCTATGCCCCCGACCTCGACATCGTCGGCGCGGCCTACGGCGGCGTGCCGATGGATCTGATCAAGATGGCGGAGGGTCTGGGCTACAACAATCCGCATCCGGCCTTCGGTCTCGCCTTCGCCGCCGCCATCGGACTCTCGCGCGAGTATCCGCAGCAGATTCCGATGCTGAAGTATCTGTCGCCGGTGGGGATGCGCATGTTCCTCGAGATGCGCAACGCCTGCACCAACGACATCCTGCGTCTCGGCGCGGGCCATTCGGCCAAGGAGGTGTCGGTCGGCGGCGAGCAGATCTTCGAGGACCCCACGGCGCGACGTGTGGTCCGGGACAACAGTCTCGTCTTCTATCCGGGGATACCGACCACCCCGATCTTCGAGTGGCACAGTCCGACCGATGCGTTGATCCCGGTGTCGTCGATCGATCAGACCCTGGGGCGTTACTGCCGGGCCGGGGTGCGAGTGCAACACTTCTCGACGCCGTCACCGGACCACATGTCGGCCGCCGTGATCGGGCTGCTGCCCGCCTTCAATTACCTCGGCGACCGATTCGCCGGGATCCCGGCACCCCGCACCTGCTGAGTGTGTCGCTTGTCACATCGACTTTTCTCAGGGTCCCTCACCTGTTGTTTCGACATATCGCATCCCCGATGCGGCACCGTCACACACCGCCGACCCCGCAGGCCTTTGGCCGAAAGACAACGGTTGTGTAACGATGGTGGCTGCGCACTCCGGGGGAGGCGCCTGGAGTTTCCCGAAAGCAAAGGTTTCAACGTCCCGTGCTGAACACCACTTCCTCTCGCCGCCGCCGTCGCGGAGGCTTCCGCCTTGTCGCCGTCGTCCTCGGCGTGATCGCGATGGCCTTCGCCCTTCCGGGTCTGGCACAGGCGGCGCCCGTGACCGTCGTGCCCGGCCTGCCGCCGGTCGAGATTCCCGCCATCCCGGGTCTCCCGACTCCGCCGACCCAGACCCCGACGCCGGAGACCACCACTCCGCCGCCGACGACCACGACTCCGGAGACCCCCGGTGTCCCGGCCGTCCCGCGTGTCTCGACACCGACCGGATGGGTGGCCCTGGCCGACGACGCCAGCCACACCATCTACTGGTACAAGGACGGCGACTTCGTGAAGTCGATGCCGATCTCGATGGGCTCCAGTGAGCACCCGACTCCGAACGGCGTGTACCACACCAAGGAGAAGTACCGTGACATGTACATGGACTCCTCCACCTACGGTGTGCCGGTCGACTCCCCTGAGGGCTACCGCACCTACGTCGAGTACGCGACCCGCATGTCCTGGGACGGCATCTTCATCCATGCCGCACCGTGGTCACTCGCCCAGCAGGGCGTGAGCAATGTCAGCCACGGCTGCATCAACGTGAGCACCGAGAACGGCAAGTGGGTCTACGACACCATCGGTGAGGGAACCCCCATCGTGGTCCGTGGTACCATCGGTGGCCAGTACACCGGCGACTGAGCGCTCCGGGCTCCACTGAGCCGATACCGCTGAGCTGATACCACGAAGGCCGGTCCCGACAGGGACCGGCCTTCGTCGTTCGGTGTGGTGGCGGTGGGGGTGGCCGCGGGGCGCCGTTGTCAGACGGCCGCGTCGGCGTCGAGATCGAGGGAACGGCCCTCCGCGCGCACGCGGGCGATGGCCCGCATCTTGTTCGACGCGTCGAGCGCGGCCACCTTGTACCCCTCGGCGAGTGTCGGGTAGTTGAACACCGCGTCGACCAGATAGTCGATGGTGCCGCCCAGGCCCATCACCGTCTGCCCGATGTGCACGAGTTCGGCCGCGTTGGAACCGAACGCGTGCACACCCAGCAGGGTCCGGTCCTCGGCGTGGACGAGCAGTTTCAGCAGTCCGTAGGAGTCGCCCATGATCGCACCGCGGGCCAGTTCGCGGTATCGGGCGACCCCCACCTCGAACGGGATGTTGGCGGTCGTCAGCTGATCCTCGGTCCGCCCGACGAAACTGATCTCCGGGATCGCGTAGATACCGATCGGCTGCAACTCCTCCGCCGTCTCCCCGACCGGTTCGCCGAAGGCGTGGTAGGCGGCACGACGCCCCTGCTCCATCGAGGTGGCCGCCAGCGCGGGGAAGCCGATGATGTCGCCGACGGCGTAGATGTGCTCGACCTCGGTCCGGAAGTGTCCGTCGACCTTCAGTCGGCCGCGGGAGTCCGCGGTCAGCCCGGCGGCCTCCACCTTCAGCTCGTCGGACACGCCCTGCCGTCCGGCGGAGTACAGGACGGTGTCGGCGGGAATCTGCTTGCCCGATTCGAGGACCGTCAAGGTGCCTGACGGATGCGTCTCGACGGTCTTGACGTGCTCACCGAACCGGAAGGTCACGCCCCGTTCGCGGAGCTGGTACTGCAGGGCCTCGACGATCTCCCGGTCGCAGAAGTCCAGCATCGCCGGACGTTGCTCGATGACGGTCACCTTGGTGCCCAGGGCGGCGAACATGGAGGCGTACTCGATACCGATCACGCCCGCGCCCACCACGACCATCGAGCCGGGTACCCGATCCATCTCCAGGATCTGATCGGAGTCGACGACGGTCTCGCCGTCGAACTCGACGGTCTTCGGACGGGCGGGGCGGGTACCCACCGCGATGACGAACTTGTCCGACGTCACCCGTTTGAGGTCGCCGGTCGCGTCTTCGATGATGATCTCGTGCGGACTCGTGAACTGCGCACTGCCGGTGAAGATGCTCACCCCGTTGCGTGCCAACTGGTTCTGGATGACGTCGATCTCTTTGCCCACGACGTGCATGGTCCGCGCGGTGAGGTCGCTGACGGTGATGTCGGTCTTGAGCCGGTAGGACTGTCCGTACAACTCGCGTTGATTGAGACCCGTCAGGTACAGCACGGCCTCCCGCAACGTCTTCGACGGGATCGTGCCGGTGTTGATGCAGACGCCGCCCATCATGTGACGTCTCTCGACGATGGCCGCTCGCTTACCCAGTTTGGCGGCGGCGATCGCCGCCTTCTGCCCGGCAGGCCCGGACCCGATGACGACGATGTCGAAATGATCCACCGTGGATGCTCCGCTCGAGTGCTCTACGAATCGCGGGCACGAGGCGTCCCGAGACGCATACAAGTGTCGCTCACCGGCCCGAATCCCTCGACTCGAGCGGAGGTGATCAGGCCACGGCGTCGCTGCGCGGGTCGGCGGTGATGTCGGCAGGGTTCTCCGCTTCGGCACCGATCGCGAAGGTCACCTGGACCTGCAGCCACTGGGCGAGTGCCTGGCAACCGGTGGTCAGCGGGTCGGTGATCGGTGCCCGGTGATACGGCTCGTCACGGTAGGCGGTGTGGCGGCCGCCGGTCGCGTTCCGGATGACCATCCCCCGCCAGGTGATCACCCGTGGCAGATACCCGCGCACTTCCCGCGCCGCCGACCACAACCGGGTGATGTCGCGTCGCCACTGCACCGGTCCGGGCGAGGTCCGCAGCGCATTCTGAAAGGAGTTGGTGCGCAACGTTTCCCACATGGCGCCCAGCCATCGCCGGGGATCGGCGACGGTCAGCGAGTCGGTGAGATCGGCGATGTCCCGGATGAACGAATCGTGCCCGGCATTGCAGATCATGTCCTCGGCGGTCCCCACCCACCAGACCGGGATCGACGCCGGCAACGCCGGCCCGCGACCGGCCACACCCCATCCGTCACATCCCGGGACCACCCCGGGCGGCTGATGCGGATCGGCCACCAGACCCACGGCCAGCACCCGGTCGGCCACCGGGCGTCGACGCGGGTCGGCGGCGATGTCGGCCAGCAGGCGCCGGATCACCACGGCCCCCTGGGAATAGCCGATCAGCACCACCGGACCGGTCTCGGCCGCGAGCGCCGCATCGAGTCTGCGCATCCCCTCGGCGACGCTGTCTGCGTAGCTGATCCCGTCCAGGTGCGGGGCCGGACCGTAGCTCGCCGGGTAGGCCACCCAGCGAGGATCGAATCGGTCGTCGAGGGCCTCGGTGACCCCGGACAGGACACCGCTCACCTCGGTGCGGGTGTCGTCGGCGGATGACTCCCCGGTGCCACCGACCACCAGTGCGGTGACATGGTGTGCGGGCGGCCAGTCGCCGGTGGCCGTCACGTCGGCTGCGCTCATGACTCCATCCTGTCCATCGCGGATGAGAACCGTCGACGAGACGGCTGAGCGCCGCCTGAGACCGGCACACCCGAGGCGGCCGGGTGAGCAGAATCATCGCCGAACACGTTGATTAACACAGATGTAACGCGAACAATGGGAAGAGGCCTTGGTGTCGGCAGCGCTCGCTCACCCGCAGTCCGCCCGACCGGCCGATCGACACAATCGAGAAGTTGAAAGAAGTACCAGCACATGTCGTTCGCACGTTTCCGTGAACGTTTCCTGTCCTCCTCCACCGGCCATCGCGATCTGTACGACCGCATTCATCGCACTGCCAGCGGCGCTCAGCGCGACGAGCTTCTGGTGATGGCCCAGCGCCTCGAATCGCGCTGATCCCGCCGTCGGCGCCCGCGCCTCACTGCTGACAAGCCTCACTGCTGACAAGTCTCACTGCTGACAACTCGGGCACCAGTAGAGGTTTCGACCCTCGAGCTCGGTCTGCGCGATCGGGGTACCGCAGATCCGGCACGGCTCTCCGGTGCGCCGGTAGACGTAGGTGCGCGGGCGATCCGGTGCGTACGAGCCTGGCCCGTGATCGTCCTCCGGCGCCACCACGTGAATTCGCCCGCGCCGCACACCGATTCGCATCAATGACACCAGATCCGCCCACAGGGCGGTGAGCGTCTCGTGGTCGATGGCGGTGCCCGGGCGCTGCGGATCGAGCCGGGCCCGGAACAGCACCTCGGCGCGATACACGTTCCCGACGCCGGCGATCACCTTCTGATCCATCAGCAGCGCGGCGATCGGTCGCCGCGATCGGTGGATCGCCCGCCACATGCGTTCCGGGTCACCGTCGCGCCGTAACGGGTCGGGGCCCAGGCGTGCGACGAGGTCGTCGAGATCGGCGGGTGTGTACAGCTCGCAGGCGGTGGGGCCGCGCAGATCGGTCCCGACCTCGGCACCCTCGATCCGCATCCGGACCTGACCCACCGGCTCCCCCATCGGTACCGGGAGTTCGGTGAACGACCCGTACAGTCCCAGGTGCACGTGGACGAGTTGAGACCGCCGTCCGTCGCGGTAGCCCTGGATCAGGTGTTTACCCCAGGCCTGCGCCCGGTGGAACTCCCACCCGTCGACGAGCGCGGCCCCCTCGGCGAAGCGACCCTGCGGGCTCGACACCGCGACGCGCTGCCCACCGAACAGCTTCTGCTGACGCCGCGCGATGCGGTGCAGCGTATGCCCCTCGGGCATCGGTCAACCCGATCTCGGCTCAGGCCTCGGGAACGGCCGGTGCCACGCCGGTGCGCTCGTACTCCGACAGGATGTCGATACGACGCTGGTGACGCTCTTCGCCGGACCACTCGGCGGCGAGGAAGGCGTCGACGATCGCGAGCGCTTCCTCGGTGGTGTGCATCCGCCCACCGATGCCCATCAGCTGGGCGTTGTTGTGTTGCCGCGCCAACTGGGCGGTCTCGATGCTCCACGCGAGCGCGCAGCGCGCACCCGGCACCTTGTTCGCGGCGATCTGCTCGCCATTTCCGCTGCCGCCCAGCACGATTCCGAGGCTGCCCGGATCGGCGACAACCTTCTCGGCGGCCGCGATGCAGAAGGCGGGATAGTCGTCGAGGGCGTCATAGGTGTGGGCACCGCAATCGATGACCTCGTGACCGGCACCCCGAAGATGCTCAGCGATGGCCGTCTTCAGTTCGAAACCAGCATGATCTCCACCGAGGTATACGCGCATGCCGACACTATAGAACGCGGTCGGTGCGCCACATCATCGCACCCACCGACCGCGTTCTGGCAGACCAGGATTGCGCCGCCGATCTGCTCGGTCGATCTGCTCGGCCGGTCTGCTCGGTCGGTGTTTCAGTCGAACTCCGGGTCCTCACCGCGGCTGCGCTTGAGTTCGAAGAAGTGCGGGTAGGACGCCAACGCCAGCGCGCCGTCCCACACCGTGCCGGCGGTCTCCCCGCGCGGGATGCGTGAGAGCACCGGACCGAAGAACGCCACGTCGTTGATGTGGATGGTCGGGGTGCCCACGTCGTCGCCGACCTTGTCCATGCCCGCGTGGTGGCTGGTGCGAACGGCATCGTCGAATTCCGTGGACTCCGCGGCCTGTGCCAACTCCGGCTCGAGACCGAGATCGGCCAGCGACTCGGCGATGACGACGTCGAAATCCTTGTTCTGTTCGTTGTGGATCTTGGTGCCCATCGCGGTGTAGAGCGGCGCCAGGATCTGGTCGCCGTGTTTCGCGGCGGCCGCGGCGATCACCCGCACCGGCTTCCACGCGTTGGCGAGTCGCTCACGATAATCCTCGGGGATATCGCGTCCCTCGTTGAGGACCGCGAGGCTCATGAGGTGGAAGTTCGCGTCGATGTCGCGCACCTTCTCGACCTCGAGAATCCAGCGGGAGGTGATCCAACACCACGGACACAGCGGATCGAACCAGAAATCCACGCGATCGGTCGACATGCGGTCATCCCTTCGTCGGGTTTGTCTGACGGGTTTGTCTGACTTCGGTGCGCGAACCGGAATCCCGGCACGCACACCGTGGCTGTTTCCACAACCCTGTTTCTACAACTCCGGGGTGTGCCCGCTGATTCCGCCGGCACCGACCGTACCCCGGACACGACGGGTGGATGGCTAAGCTGGCCACTGTGACTGCTCCGAATCTGACGCGTGATGCGGCCCGCGAGCGTGCCGCCACCGTGACCGTCTCCCACTACGGCATCGACCTCGATCTGACCGACGGCAACGGGGCCCCCGGCTCCACCACCTTCCGGTCGTCCACCACCGTGACCTTCACCGCCACCGCGGGATCCTCGACCGTCATCGACCTGGTGGCACCGAACCTGATCTCGGCCACCCTCAACGGCACCGAGCTCGACGTGTCCGACTTCGACGAATCGGTCGGCATCGCGTTGCCGGATCTGGCCGCCGACAACGAACTGGTCGTCGTCGCCGACTGCGCCTACTCCAACACCGGTGAGGGTCTGCACCGCTTCGTCGACCCCACCGACGACTCGGTGTATCTGTATTCGCAGTTCGAAACCGCGGACGCCAAGCGCATGTTCGCCTGTTTCGACCAGCCCGACCTCAAGGCCACCTACACCTTGACGGTGACCGCGCCGGAGGACTGGAAGGTCATCTCCAACGCCGCAGTGGTCAACGATCTGGTGGCCGAACCGGGCATCCACCGTTTCCGCGAGACACCGACGATGAGCACCTATCTGGTGGCCCTCATCGCCGGGCCGTACGCGGAGTGGACCGACACCTACAGTGACGAGCACGGCGACATCCCGCTGGGCATCTACTGCCGCGCATCGCTGGCCGAGTTCATGGATCCGGAGCGGCTGTTCACCGAGACCAAGCAGGGCTTCGCGTTCTACCACAAGAACTTCGGCATCCCGTACGCCTTCGACAAGTACGACCAGCTGTTCGTGCCCGAGTTCAACGCCGGTGCGATGGAGAATGCCGGCGCGGTGACCTTCCTCGAGGACTACGTGTTCCGGTCCCGGGTCACCAAGTACCTCTACGAGCGTCGCGCCGAGACCGTGCTGCACGAGATGGCCCACATGTGGTTCGGCGACCTGGTCACCATGACCTGGTGGGATGACCTGTGGCTCAACGAGTCCTTCGCCACCTTCGCCTCGGTCCTGTGCCAGGCCGAGGCCACCGAATACGAGAGTGCGTGGACCACCTTCGCCAACGTCGAGAAGTCCTGGGCCTACCGCCAGGATCAGTTGCCCTCGACGCACCCGGTGGCCGCCGACATCCCCGACATCGCCGCGGTCGAGGTGAACTTCGACGGCATCACCTACGCCAAGGGCGCCTCGGTACTCAAACAGCTCGTCGCCTACGTGGGCCTCGAGGATTTCCTCGCCGGCCTGCGCGACTACTTCACCGCCCACAAGTTCGGTAACGCCACCTTCTCGGATCTGCTTGCCGCGCTGGAGAAGTCGTCGGGACGCGACCTGTCCGACTGGGGTGACCAGTGGCTGCGCACCACCGGGATCAACGTCATCCGACCGGATTTCGAGCTCGACGACGACGGCGCGTTCACCCGGTTCACCATCGTCCAGGACGGTGCCGCACCCGGCGCCGGTGAGACCCGTGTGCACCGCCTGCGGGTCGGCGTCTACGACGATGACGGCTCCGGCGCGCTGGTGCGCACCCACAGTGCCGAACTCGACGTCGAGGGCGAACGCACCGATGTCGCCGACCTGGTGGGCGTGCCCCGCGGCGCGCTGATCCTGCTCAACGACGACGACCTCACCTACGCCTCGATCCGGCTGGACGAGCAGTCCCTGGCGACCGCCACCGCACGGATCGGCGACATCACCGACTCCATGCCGCGCACGCTGGTGTGGTCGGCGGCCTGGGAGATGACCCGTCAGGCCGAGATGCGCGCCCGGGACTTCGTCGAACTCGTCGAACGCGGCATCGCGTCCGAGACGGAGATCGGTGTGGTGCAACGCGTTCTGCTGCAGGCGACCACCGCCATCGACGCCTACGCGGATCCGGCGTGGGCGGCCACCACCGGCCGTCCCGGATTCAGCGCCCGACTGCTCGAATTGGCCAAGGGCGCCGAGGCCGGCTCCGATCACCAGCTGGCCTTCGTCAACACCCTGCTCACCTGCCGGGTCAACGACGATCAGACGCAGATGCTGCAGTCGTTGCTCGACGGCGACGACCCCGCCGACTACGACCTGCCCGGACTGACCGTCGACACGGATCTGCGCTGGAAGATCGTGATCGCCCTGGCCACCGCCGGTGCCATCGACACCGATCCGGATTCGACGCCGGTCATCGACGCCGAGGCCGACCGCGACAACACCGCCGCCGGCGCCCGTCAGGCCGCTACCGCGCGGGCGGCCCGGCCGCTGCCGGAGGCCAAGGCCGACGCCTGGGCTCAGGCCATCGACGACGACACGGCCTCCAACATCTACACCCGTGCGGTCGTCGCCGGATTCGCCCGCCCGGGTCAGGACGGCCTCCTCGACGACTACGTGGCGAAGTACTTCGACGCCGCGCCGGGCGTCTGGTCACGCCGCTCGAGCGAGGTCGCCCAGACGGTGGTGGTCGGTCTGTATCCGTCGTGGGACATCAGCGCCGACGCACTGACGGCGGCCGAGGAGTTCCTGGCCGGCGACCATCCGTCGGCACTCAAGCGCCTGATCTCCGAAGGCCGTGCGGGAGTAGAACGTTCCCTGAAGGCCCGCGAGTTCGACGCGAGCTGAGTTCGACCCGAGATCGGCGACATCGTGTGGCGGGTGCTCACCGCACCCGCCACACGTATCGGACCTGCGGCCGACCGGTGCGCCCGTATTCGGTGACCCGGTCCACGGTGCCGTCGTCGGCCAGATGCTCCAGGTAGCGCCAAGCCGTCACCCGCGAACTACCCACGCCCGCAGCGACTTCCGATGCGGTGAGTCCGGCGGCGCTGTCGCGCACCGCACGTGCGACGGCATCCTCGGTGTCGGGTGCGCGTCCCTTCGCGGCGGTCCGCCGGTCGCCGACGGTGCGCAGTTGCGCCAGCGCCTGGTCGACCTCCCGTTGGCTCACCGCGTCCCCGTGTCCGGACAGCGCTGCGCGGTAGCCGAGATACTGGGTGAGCTTCTCCTTGAACGCCGCGTAGGTGAACGGCTTGATGAGGTAGAGCAGCACTCCGTGACCCATCGCGCTGCGCACCGAGTCGAGATCGCGGGCGGCGGTGATCGCGATGATGTCGGGTGCCGGGCGGATACCGCCCAGAGCGGCGGCGAGGTCGACGCCACGCGCGTCGGGGAGCCCCAGATCCAGCAACACCAGGTCGATCGGTGCACCGGTCGCGGCCGCCCCGGTGGCCCGCCGCAGTGCGTCCTGCGCGGTGCGACACTCGGCGATCACCTCGAATCCACCGACGCGGGACAGGTATTCGCGATGTCCGGCGGCGATCAGGGGTTCGTCCTCGACGATCATCACCGCGATCACGACCCCACCCCCACGGCGGGTGCGGCGGCCGACCCGATCTCCACGGTGACCACCGACCCATAGGTGTTCTCGGCGACGATCACCCCGTCATGGCCGGCGACGACCTGGGCCACCAGCGCCAGCCCGATCCCCCGGCCGGCCTCGTCACCGCCGGCCTTGGTCGAGTAGCCGCGTTGCTGCGCCCGGGCGAAGACGTCGGGCGACATCCCACCGCCGGAATCGGCCACCACGATGCGCAGACCACCGGCGTCGCCGCGTACGGTCACCTCGACCCACGGATCCTCCGGATCGCACGCGTCGAGTGCGTTGTCCACCAGGTTGCCCACCACCGTGATCATCTCCGCCGGCGAGAGTCGTTGTGTGGCACCATCATCGACCATCGAGTCCTCGGTGAGGGCGAACGCGATACCCCGTTCGGCGGCCTGCGCCGACTTTCCGAGCAGCAGCGCCGCCAGGGTCGGTTCGGCGACGGCGTCGGTGATCCGGTCGACGAGATGCTGTGACACCTCCAGGCTTTCGGTGGCCAGCCGCACGGCCTCCTCGGTTCGGCCCATCTCGATCAACGCGACCATGGTGTGCAACCGATTCCCCGATTCGTGTGCCTGCGAGCGCAGCGCCTCGGCGAAGCGCGTCATCGAATCGAGTTCTCCCACCGCCTCGGACAACTCGGTGCGATCCCGGATGGTGACCACCGCACCGTCATCGCGACCGGGCACGGGTGCGCGGTTGACCACCAACACGCGACCGTTCGCGGCGTACAGGGTGTCGCGCAGCGGTTCGTGGCCGCCGGTGAGGAACGACGGAATATCCACCGCGGCATCACCATCGGCCGGTTCACGGCCCCCGCGCCCGTCGCCCAGCAGCCGGTGGGCCTCGTCGTTGACCAGGACCGGTTTCCCACCCTCGAGGACGATGAGGCCCTCGTGGACGGCGTGCAGCACCGCGTCGTGGTGGTCGTACATCACCCGCAACTCCGACGGCGCCAATCCGCCTGTGTGGCGCAGTAATCGGCGGCGGATGGCCCACAGTCCGATCAGTGCGATCACCAGCGCGGCGATCCCGATGGTGGCGATGAGCGGGAGCTGCGACACCCAGTCCTCGGTGAGCGTGGACTGGGTGATCCCGACGGCGACCAGCCCGACCACCTTCCCACCGGCGTCGCGCACCGGCGCGACGGTGCGGATCGACGGACCGAGCGTGCCGGTGTAGGTCTCGGTGTAGATCTCCCCGCGCAGCGACGGCTCGGTGGTGCCGATATAGCGCTGCCCGATGAGCGACGGGGTGGTGTGGGTGAAGCGGCGACCCGTGGTGTCCATGATCGTGATGAACGCGACGCCGGTGGCGCGTCGGATCTGCTCGGTGACCGGCTGCAGGGTGGCGGTGGGATCGGCCGAGCTCAGTGCCGCCGCGGTCCAGGGCGCGTCGGCCAGACTGACCGCCACCGCGCTCACCTCCTCGCGCGCGGCGCGGTTGGCGTCGGCGCGGGCGTCGACGGCGGCCAGCACGCTGCCGCACACCACGATGGCCACCACCACCGCCACCTGCAGGGCCACCGCCTGCCCGGCCAGGGAGCGCGGCATCAGCCTGCTCATCGTCGCATCACCTCTTTCTCCGGACGTGTGCCGGTGATCGCCAGCCAGTGTGCTCCGCGTCCGGTGATGTGTGCCACTGAACGAAATGAACTCAAGGGTGACCGGCATCACCGGGTCATCGAACAATTCTTACCCAGCACCTCCTCGCATCGGCGGGGGCGGAGGAACGAAAGGCAGTCGAGATGACCATCAGAGCGAAGGCGGCGGGCACCGCCGATTTCCCGGCGTCCCCCTCGGGGAAGAAGCGCGATCGCACGCATTGGCTCTACATCGCGGTGATCGTCGCGGTGATCGCCGGTGTGGCGGTGGGCCTGATCTGGCCGGAACTCGGCAAGGATCTCGGCGTCCTCGGGACGATGTTCGTCAGCCTGATCAAGATGATGATCGCGCCGGTGATCTTCTGCACCATCGTGCTGGGGATCGGCTCGGTACGGAAGGCGGCCACCGTCGGCAAGGTCGGCGGACTCGCCTTCGTCTACTTCCTGGCGATGTCGACCGTCGCCCTGGCGATCGGTCTGGTGGTCGGCAACATCATCAAACCCGGTGAGGGCCTGAACATCTCGTCGGTGGCGGGCAAGGGCGCCGAGCTGGCCGAGCAGGCGCACGAATCCGGCGGCACGATGGCCTTCATCGAGGGCATCATCCCGACCTCGATGCTGTCGGCACTCACCGAGGGCAGCGTCCTGCAGGCCCTGTTCGTCGCACTGCTCGTCGGATTCGCCATCCAGGCCATGGGTCGCAGCGGTGAGCCGGTCCTGACCGCGGTGTCGTACTTCCAGAAGCTGGTGTTCAAGGTGCTGACCATGGTGCTGTGGGTCGCCCCGATCGGCGCGTTCGGCGCGATCGCGAGCGTGGTCGGTCAGACCGGATGGGCGGCCGTCGGTCAGCTGCTGGTGCTCATGGTCGCGTTCTACCTGACCTGCCTGGTGTTCGTGTTCGGGGTGCTCGGCGTGCTGCTGCGCACCGTCGCCGGCGTGTCCATCTTCCGCCTGGTGCGCTACCTGGCCCGGGAGTACATCCTGATCTTCGCGACCTCGTCGTCGGAATCCGCACTCCCCCGCCTCATCGCCAAGATGGAGCACCTCGGCGTGCAGAAGACCACCGTGGGCGTCGTCGTCCCGACCGGGTACTCGTTCAACCTGGACGGCACCGCGATCTATCTGACGATGGCCTCGCTGTTCATCGCCGACGCCATGGGTGATCCGCTGTCGATCCCCGAGCAGCTCGGACTGCTGGCGTTCATGATCATCGCGTCCAAGGGCGCCGCCGGCGTCAGCGGCGCGGGCCTGGCCACCCTCGCCGGCGGTCTGCAGGCACACCGTCCGGAGATGCTCGACGATGTCGGGCTGATCGTGGGTATCGACCGGTTCATGTCCGAGGCGCGGGCGGTCACCAACTTCTCCGGCAACGCCGTGGCCACCCTGTTGGTCGGATCGTGGACGAAGACCGTCGACAAGGACCGCGTCGACGAGGTGCTCTCCGGCCGTGCCCCGTTCAACGAATCCGACATGGTGGACGGAGACGACACCATCGGCTCGGCCGACGACGATCCGATCGATCAGCGGCCGGACGCCGGCGCACAGGCCACCGAGAAGGTCCTGGTCACTCACTGATCACCCATCGCCCACAACAACGACGTCGGCCGCTCATCCACCAGGGATGAGCGGCCGACGTGAGGTTGTGTCGGGGACGTCGCTACTGGTTTGCGGCCGCCGTGGCGATCACATGCAGTGCCGAGACCAGACCGTCGATGAGGTTGCCGGACCGGAGGCTGCCGATCGCGGCGGTGACGCCGAGTTGGGCGACCCGGTCATTGACGCGGTCGGCGACCCGGGCACCGGACACCACGACCACATCGTGCGAATTCGGCGACACCGCGATGAGTGCACCGTTGGCCGGTTCCGGGGCCTGCGCGAGGACCGCGCGGGCGTCGGCGACCGCGTCGGAGCCGAGATCACCGATGTACACCGAGAAACGCACCATTGCCTTCTCGCTGGCGGCCTTCAGCGCATCGTCGAGGTCGATGAGGTCGGCCTGACTGAACGGCGGGGTGCTCGGGGACTGACCGGGGAAACGGGTCGACGACACGCGTCCGCTGTTGGTGATCACCGTTCCCATCGGGAGCGCGGTGGACGGGGAGAGCTTGACGCCCCCCTCGGTCCCTGCCTGGGTTACCTCACCACTTGCCACTGGCCGAGCCTCCATCCACATCGGTCGCTTCTGCATGGTGCGGGAGAGCCATCGGCTCGATCTCGGTCGCGCTGAACAGCAACGGATCTCGCGTCCACGGCTGATCGAGCGTGTACTCCTGCACCTTCGGGTACTTCAGGCCGTTCGAGAACACCATCGAGATGACACAGAGAACCACCATCACGACGCAAACGACCGTGACGACGACTCCGATGCCGACCATCGCGCTATCCATGACATCCTTTCGATCGGTGTCCGGGGGCTGCCGGTAGGCGACCCGCCCAGCAGGTCGTGTGATCAATCTAGCCCACGACGACACTCACGTCCCAGTGGGGCCTACAACGCGTCGTAGACGATTTCGCGGGACTCAGGCGGCGCCCACATCGATGTAGCGCGCCCAGGCCGGATCGATCTCCTTGACGGTCGCCAGCAATCGCCAATGCCGCCCCTTGGGCGCCACGAGTGGGGTGTGCAGGGTCCATCCCAACTCGCTGAGCAGATGGTCGGCCTTGCGATGGTTGCAGCCGGCACAGCAGGCCACGCAGTTCTCCCAGGTGTGGCCGCCCCCGCGACTGCGCGGCAGGACGTGATCGATGGTGGTCGCCTTGGCGCCGCAGTAGCCGCAGCGGAACCGGTCGCGATGCATCAGCGCGGCGCGCGTCATCGGGATGGTCGCCCGGTACGGCACCCGCACATAGGTCCGCAGGCGGATCACCGACGGCACCGCGACGGCGGTGTCGGCCGAATGCACGGCCAGTCCGGGGGCCGCGGCGTGAACGACGTCGGCACGCTCACGCAGGATGAGGACGATCGCGCGGCGCAGCGAGACCGCGGTCAGCGGCTCGTAGGTCGCGTTGAGCAGCAGCACCCGTCGGCGGCCCCAGATCCCGGGGGTCGAACGCATCGAAGCGGTGTCCGGGACTGCCGTGCCCACGGCCGCATCCGCACCGAGCACCTCGGGTCGTCGGGGCACCTCGGATCGTCGGGGCACCTCGGGTCGTCGGGTCGCGTGCAGCATCGTCACATCGCGAACCTGCCGTGGACTTCTGCGTGTCATAGCCGTCTCCCGTGCGCGCACCGGTCGCGTCAAGTGGACCACGTCGAACGCGCTCGTGCACTCCCAATCGGGAGTGAGGGACAATGGACGGGTGAGTGCACAGCAGCCCGCCCAAGCACCCGACCAACGCTCCTTCTACGACGAGGTCGGTGGCGCCGAGACCTTCGAACGCCTGACCCACGCGTTCTACGCCGAGGTCGCCAAGGACGACATTCTCCGGCCGATGTACCCCGAGGCGGATCTCGGGCCGGCCGAACGACGTCTGCGGATGTTTCTCGAGCAGTACTGGGGCGGTCCCCGCACCTATTCGGAGGAACGAGGCCACCCACGGCTGCGGATGCGTCATCATCCGTACACCATCGGCCCGATCCAGCGCGATGCCTGGCTGCGCTGCATGCACATCGCGATCGCCTCGATCGACTCCGACACCCTCGACGACGCGCACCGCCGGGCCCTCGTCGACTACATGGAGATGGCCGCGCAGTCGATGGTGAACTCGCCGTTCTGAGTGCGCCCGGAGGGCATCGGCCCGACGCGACACGCCCGGGCAGCGACGCGCCGCACCAACCTCAATTCCTCACTGAAATCACAGGTGGTGCACAATTGCGACGTGAGCGATGAGACATCGAGCGCCGACTCGTCCGACCCCGATCATCCCGTATCGGATATCGAGAATGGTTCGGCCGCGCCGTCGGAAGAGCCGGGCGGGCCGGCAGCCACCACACCCTCCGGTGATGCCGTCGTCGGGCACGAGGGTGCCGGGCAGGATGTCGACGCGGACGCCGAGGTCGGCGAGGACGTAGCTCCCACCGAACCCGCGGTCGGCTCTGCGGCAACCGATGACACCCCGCCGGCCGATGACGAGGTGGCCGAGGTGGCCGACGATGAGGCATCCGACGACGAGGCTGTTGACGACGAGGCCGGTGACGACGTCACGGCAGTCCACGCCGATCCCGCCGAGAGCGTCGCACCTGCGGAAGACGTCACACCCGAGATCTCGGACGCCGAGATCCCCGACACCGGCGCCCCCGACACCGACGTCTCCGACACCGAGACCCCGGAGACCGATTCCGAACCGGAACAGGAACCGGCCGTGGCCGCAGTCGCCGATCAGGTGGTGGTGCCGCAACTCGATCCCGCCGACACCACCTGGTGGCAGTCGGCGGTGTTCTATCAGATCTATCCACGGTCGTTCTCCGACCTCGACGGCGACGGCGTCGGCGATCTCGCGGGCGTGATCGACAAACTCGGTTATCTCGAGTTGCTCGGTGTGGATGCGATCTGGCTGAGCCCGATCATGCGCTCCCCCATGGCCGATCACGGTTACGACGTCTCCGACCCGCGCGACATCGATCCGCTGTTCGGTGATCTCGCCGACTTCGACGATCTCATCGACGAGGCACACGACCGGGGCATCCGCGTCACCATGGACCTGGTCCCCAACCACACCAGCGACCGGCACGCATGGTTCACCGCGGCGTTGGCCGCCGCACCCGGCAGCCCCGAGCGGGCCCGCTACATCTTCCGCGACGGCGTGGGCGAGGGCGGCGATCAGCCACCCAACAACTGGCGCAGCGTCTTCGGCGGGCCGGCCTGGACCCGGGTCACCGAGGCCGACGGCAGTCCCGGGCAGTGGTATCTGCACGTCTTCGCCGCCGAGCAACCGGACCTGAACTGGGAGAATCCCGAGGTCTTCGCCGATCTCGAACGGACGCTGAGGTTCTGGCTCGACCGTGGCGTCGACGGGTTCCGCATCGACGTCGCGCACGGCATGGCCAAGCCCGAGGATCTTCCCGACATGGACCTGGAGTCGGTCGGCCTGTTGAGCAACAGCGACGACGACCCGCGCTTCAACAACTATGCGGTGCACGACATCCACCGCAAGATCCGCACGGTGATCGACGAGTACCCGGGCGCGGCGAATGTCGGTGAGATCTGGGTCGAGGACAACGAGCGATTCGCCGAGTATCTGCGGCCCGACGAGCTGCACCTGGGATTCAATTTCCGGCTCGCGAAGGCCGAGTTCACCGCCGAATCGGTACGTGATGCCATCGAGAACTCCCTCGATGCGGTGTTGTCGGTATCGGGTACCCCCACCTGGACACTGTCGAATCACGACGTCGAGCGTGAGGTGTCCCGCTATGCCCGCATCGATCAACGTGGAGACGATCAGGGCGGGGACGATTCGCCCATCGACCTCGCCGTCGGATCGGCGCGCGCCCGCGCCATGGCGATGGTCGAATTGGCCTTGCCCGGAACGGTGTTCATCTACAACGGCGCCGAACTCGGGCTGCCCAACGCCGATCTCCCCGACGAGGCCCTGCAGGATCCGGTGTGGGAACGGTCGGGTCACACCGAGCGTGGCCGCGACGGGTGCCGGGTGCCGATTCCCTGGGAGGGCACCGAACCGCCGTTCGGATTCAGCTCGTCACCGCAGACCTGGTTGCCGATGCCCGAGTCGTGGGCACCGTTCACCGTCGAACGTGAACTCGAAGACATCTCGTCGACGCTGTCGCTGTATCGGCAGGCGATCGAATTGCGGTATCAGCGACCGGAATTCGCCGGCGACACCGTCGAGTGGTACGGCGCCCCGGACGGCTGTCTGGCGTTCCGGCGGTCGGAGGGACGACTGGTGTGCGCGCTGAACACCACCGCCGACCCGGTTCCCCTGCCACCCGGTGAGGTGATCCTGGTGAGTGCACCACTGGTCGACGGGTACCTGGCACCGAATTCCGCCGCCTGGCTGGTCTGAGCTCCGCGTCTCTCAGCGCACCATCACATCGAGGTCGCGGTGGCGGCGCTGGTACACCGCGCCGTAACGGGCATCGATCCGAATCCAGGCCGCGGACATACGAATTCGGATGGGTTCGGCCGGGTCGACGGCCTCGACGTCGGAGTTCTCGGTGATCGCCCGGCCGTCGGCGTCACGCACGAACCCCATGGCGGTCAGGGCGAACAGCGACCGCATCGACACCGCGGCCGTCAGGTTGCCGTCGGCGGAGGCCACCTCCAGGACCGGCTGGTCGAGCAGCCCGGTCGCCGGCCCGTGGGCGCTGCCCTCCTCCCGCGCCACGCGCGCACCGTCGCGGGCCAGTTCCACCACCGCGCGGGCGGGCACATCGTCGACGTGCCGGTAGCCGGTCTGTAGGGGCAGTGCGCCGCGCCATGCCGAGTCGAACGGCATGCCGGGGTCCACCGCGGTCCCGGGTTCGGCCTGGGTCAACGCCTGTCGCAGCGTCGACGCATCGCATACCAGGTCGCGGGGCGCCATCCGGCCGAAGACCGCGCGGGTCACCAGCACCTCGAATCCGGTGTGCGACCACATTCCGATGAGCCCGTCGGGGCGTACCGACAGCCGCGTCACCGCCGACTCGTCGAGTCGGCTCGCCCGTGCCAGGAAGGCCACCGCGTCGGCCTTGTCCTCGGCCCGGTCCAGGGAGAGGAACCGTTCCGGATTCACTCGGCGCCCGTCACGATCCCGCCGTCACGACGAAGGACTCCAGGTACTCCCGTTCGGCGGGGGTCAACCGGCGCAGGCGCTGCCCGTCGACGTCGAATGCGACGAGCTGGGTGGAGGCGATCACCGCCGGTTTGTCGGTCGGTGACGCCCCGTGGGGGCGCACCTCGTAGGCCACGGTGAAGTCCACGGCGCGGACCTTCTCCACCCGCATCGTCACCACGATCGGTCCTTCGTCGTGGCGCAGCTGGGATTGGTACTTGACGTGCAGGTCGGCCACCACGCACCCGCGACGCAGATCCGCGGTGGGTCGTTCGTCGTAGAACAGCCACGGAATCCGGGCCTCCTCCAGCAACGTCACCATCCGGGCATGGTTGATGTGGGCGAACACATCCATGTCCGACCACCGCACCGGCACCTTGACCACGTAGCCGTTCGCGGTGGCGGTTCCCTCGTCCTCAAAGCTCATATTGGTCACCGGATCACGCTACGGAGTTGCCGCGCGGCCACCGACAGGGTGGCCAGGTCGAGGTTGCCCGCCTCCTCGATCTCGGTGAGCATCGCCCGGACCCGGGACAGCCGCGACGAGAAGGACCGCTCCCACTCGGAGATCTTCACCGCCGCACGCTCCTCGGGTTCGCTGACCTCGAGGATCTTCAGGGTCAGGGCGCGTAGCGCGCCATGCATGTCGTCGCGGAGAGCCAAGCGCGCCAACGCATGCCAGCGGTCGCCGTAGTCGAGGTTGCTAACCGCGGTGAGCAACTCCTCCAACCCGAAATGCTCCATCACCGCGAAGTACAGTTCACCGACCTCGACGGGATCACGGTCGGCGATCTCGGCGGCGTCGACGATGTCGAGCAGGCAGAAGCGGTGCAGGCTGATGGCCACCTCGTGTGCCAGATCCGGGGGCACACCCAGCGACCGGTAGTGCTCGACGCGATCGTCGACGTCGGTGGCCGATCCGCGCCCGAACCAGCTGTCCAGCAACGCCGACAGCGTGGCGACCCGTTCGGAGTACCGGGTCACCTCCGCGGCCATCGCCAGCGGCTGCGGGCGGAAGGCCAGCAACCACCGGGACCCGCGGAACAGCAGTCGCCGCGCGTACATCATCATCTCGTCGATCGCTTCGATGCTCGCGGCGCAATCCTGAACCCGGGCAAGGAGATCGGCCATCCCGAACACCTGGTCGGCGACGACGAATGCCCGCACCACCTCGTCGGTTCCGGCGCCGGTCGCCTCACTCAGGCGGAACAGGTGGGTGATCCCGGCCCGGTCGACCACGTCGTTGACCAGAACCGTCGTCACGATCTGACGGCGCAGGCGATGATCGCGGATACCGTCGGCGAACTGCCGGCGCAGCGCCACCGGGAAGTAGCCGTCGAGTTGTGCGTCGAACACGTCGTTGTCGGGTAGGTCGCTGGCCAGCAGGTCATCCTTGGCGGCCAGCTTCACGTGGGCCATCAGGGTCGCCAACTCGGGCGAGGTCAATCCACGATGGATATCCGAGGTGTGGCGCTTGTGCAGGGTGACCGGATCGGGCAGCGCCTCCAGCTTCAGGTTGACCCCTCGATGCGCCAGTTGCGCGAGCAGCCGTCCGTGGACGTCGACGCGTTCGGTGGAGTATGCGCGACCGAAGCCCAATTCCGCGTTCTGCGAGATGTTGTCGGCCAGAACCAGTGCGGAGACCTCGTCGGTCATCGACTCGAGCAACGGGTTACGCGCCTGCGAGTCGAGGTCCCCCGACGACACCGCGGCGTCGAGGAGGATCTTGATGTTCACCTCGTGATCGGAGCAGTCGACACCGGCGGAGTTGTCCATCGCGTCGGTGTTGACCCGGCCGCCCGCCAGATCGAACTCGATGCGGCCTCGTTCGGTGACTCCGAGATTGCCACCCTCGCCGATCACCTTGGCGCGCAGTTGTTCTCCGGTGACCCGGATGGCGTCGTTGGCCTTGTCCCCCACCTCTGCATCGGATTCGGTGGACGCCCGCACATAGGTCCCGATGCCACCGTTCCAGAGCAGGTCGACGGGGGCGAGCAGCACCGCCCGGATCAGATCCGGCGGCGACAATGCCGTCACATCGTCGGAAAGGCCGAGCGCCGAACGCATCTCGGCGCTCACCGGGATGGACTTGCGTTCCCGTGACCAGACTCCGCCGCCGGGACTGATCAGCGTGGCGTCGTAATCGGCCCACGACGAGCGCGGCAACGCGAACAACCGGGCCCGCTCGGCATACGACATGGCGGCGTCCGGGGTGGGATCGATGAACACATGCCGGTGATCGAACGCGGCGACCAACCGGATGTGCTCACTGAGCAGCATGCCGTTACCGAAGACGTCCCCGCTCATGTCGCCGATCCCGGCGACGGTGAATTCCTCTGCCTGGGTGTCGATTCCCATCTCCCGGAAATGCCGTTTGACCGATTCCCAGGCGCCGCGCGCGGTGATGCCCATCGCCTTGTGGTCATAACCGGCCGAGCCGCCCGAGGCGAAGGCGTCGCCGAGCCAGAAGCCGTAATCACCGGCCACCCCGTTGGCGATGTCGGAGAACGACGCGGTGCCCTTGTCCGCGGCCACCACGAGATACGGATCGTCGCCGTCGCGCCGCACCACCGAGCGGGCCGCGATGATCTCGCCGGTGGCCCGGTCGATGTTGTCGGTGACATCGAGGAGCCCGGAGATGAACCTGCGGTAGCACTCGATTCCCTCGGCCCGCAACGCATCCCGGTCCGCGGCCGGGTCACCGGTCGGGGCCGGCGGCCGCGCCAGCACGAAACCTCCCTTGGCCCCGAGCGGCACGATCACCGCGTTCTTCACCGCCTGCGCCTTGACCAGACCCAGGATCTCCGTGCGGAAATCCTCACGCCGGTCCGACCACCGCAAACCACCGCGGGCGACCGACCCGAACCGCAGATGCACGCCCTCGACCCGCGGCGAATACACCCAGATCTCGTGCAGCGGACGGGGTTCGGGCGCCTGCGGGATGTCACGCGGACGCAGTTTGAACGACATCACCGGACGGTGCCCACCGGACGTCGCCGGGTCGGACTCCACCTGCGGTCCGCCCGTCACATAGAAATTGGTCCGGTCGGTCGCGGTGACGACGGAGGTGAAGGCGGAGACGATCCGGTCGGCGTCGAGCGACAGGACCTCGCCGACCGCCTCGTGCAGGGCCGCCAGCACCGTCTCACGTCGTGCCGGGTCGCTCACGGCCGGGTCGAACGACACCTCGAACAGGTCGACCAGGCCGCGCGTGACATCGCGGTAGCGCCCCAGAGTTGCGGCGACATGCGTTGTGCTGTAAGCGAATCCGCACTGGCGCAGGTAACGCCCGTAGGCCCGCAGCATGGCCGCCGAACGCCAGGTCAGCCCGCACCGCATGATCAACTCGTTGTAGGCGTCGACCTCGGCATTACGACGCCAGATTTGGGTGAAGGCCTCGGTGAACCGCTGCGGGAGATCCTCGGCGGTCGCCATGTCGACCGACATCCCCGGGGCGAGCGCGACCGCGAACTCGTAGACATGACAGTCCGCACCGTCGGGACGGACCAGTTGGTAGGGGTGCTCGTCGATGACGTCGAGCCCCAGACTGTGCAGCACCGGCAGCACATCGGTCAGCGTCGCCGACTCACCGCACAGATAGAGTGTGAAATCCCAACGCGGAGCGGCGGAATCATCCTGCGAACGCCCCTTCAGGGTGACGGCCAGATCACCGGGGGCCAATCCGACCACCTGCGCGAGGTCGGCGACACCCGCGGTCGGCGCACGCTGATCCTTGTAGTCGTCGGGCAGCGAGCTGATCAGTCGCAGCATCGCGTCGGTGTCGACCCGCGCCGATGGTCCCGGAACCGCCGAGGTCACCCCGTCCGAGGCGGTGATCAGTTCACGGACACGTTCGTCCCAGCTCCGCACGGCCTCGGCGAGGGCCGCCTGCATGCGTTGTTGCACCTCGCTGCCGATGTCGACCGATCCCCAGGAGCGGGCCACCTCGGGGTCCACCCGGACCATCACCTGCAGTTGGGCCAGGGGACGCTCACTGACCCGCGCGGAGTACTCCAGGTCGGAGGCCTCGAGTATCCGGGTCACCTCCGATTGCAGGGCGAGTCGTGATGCGGTGTTGTAGCGGTCACGTGGCAGGTAGATCAGGGCGGTGGCGGCCTGCCCGCCCGGGTTGACGCGCAGGAAGACACGCAACGACCGGGTGGCCACCGCGTCGAGCATGTCGTCGACGCGTCGACTCAGTTCCGACGTCGAATCCTGGAACATCTCCACCAGGGGGTAGTTCTGCAGCAGTTCGACCATGGTGCGCCCGGCATAGGAATCCTCGTCGACCCCGGCCCGCCGGACCACCTCGTGCACCTTCGCGCGCAACGCCGGAACATCGAGCACCGTCTGATGCAGGCCCGAGGAGGTGAACACCCCGAGGAACCGGTGTTCGCCGGTCGGGGTGCCGTCGGCGTCGGCGGTCGGCAACTGGATGAGGATCGGATAGTTGGACCGCTGGATCCCCGTCTCGACGAACACCCGGGAGATCCGCGGTGCCGGCCGAGCCCCGTCGGCGAGGGGGAAACTGGGATCGACGTCGTCGGCCCGATAGATGCCCAGCCGCTCCTCGACACCGCCGCGCGCGGTGATCCGCTCATACCCCAATGTGACGAAGTGATTGCCCGCCAACCAGTCGAAGAGATCGGAGTGCTCGCGTCGGTCGATGTCGGCGGTCGCATCGCCCGCACCGTCGGGCATCGACACGCAGTCGGCACCACACCCCGTCAGCCGCTCCCGCATCGCCGGGGCGTCCTCGTCGACGTCCACGACGATGCCGATGACGCGCTTCAGTTGCGCGGCGAGAGCGTCGTCGTCGACCGACGCCCGGCCCGGCAACGCCGACACCGAGATCCACGACTCCGCCCGACCGTGCGCGTGGTCACCGATGTCGGTCAGCGTGCCCGCCGGGTCACGGGTCACCGCGATGATCGGGTGATCGATCCGACCGACGGTCAGACCCTGCCCCTCCAGGGTCGCCAGGACCGCCTCGACCAACAGCGGCATGTCGTCGTTGATCACCACGATCTCGGTGCCGCCAGAACCGCCGGTGACCACGTCGATGATCGACTCGCCGACGCCACGCACGGCGGCGACCTGCACGTGAGTCCGGATGCGGTCAACCTCACCGGAGTCCAGCGTCGCCGGGTCCAGGCGGGAGCGGCCGCGCCCACCGGCCTCGTCGATCGCACCAACCGATGTCGCCAGGTAGCAGGGAATGACTTGCGGCAGAAGCGAAGTCACATCCGTCAACGATGATCACCCTCTCATGGACGCGCCTTTTCACAGACGCTTCGACACACACCGGTCCATCCGCGAGCCTAGTGCCATCAGAGCGGCCGCGGCAGTCATCCACGGCACAACCACACTCGCCGCCCGGGAAGCCCCGGACGGCGAGTGAGGTGGTGGTGCAGTGAGGTGTCGTTGCGTCGCGAACTCAGTCGCGGGTGAGCTTGCGATGGGTCACCCGGTGCGGACGGGCCGCGTCGGCACCGAGGCGGTCGACCTTGTTGGCCTCATAGGCCTCGAAGTTGCCCTCGAACCAGAACCACTTGCCCTCCTCGACGTTGCCCTCCCACGCCAGGATGTGGGTACAGGTGCGGTCCAGGAACCAGCGATCGTGGGAGATGACCACCGCACAGCCGGGGAACTGTTCGAGCGCGTTCTCCAGCGAGCTCAGGGTCTCCACGTCGAGGTCGTTGGTCGGCTCGTCGAGCAGGATCAGGTTGCCGCCCTCTTTCAGGGTCAGCGCCAGGTTCAGGCGGTTGCGTTCACCACCGGAGAGCACCTCCGAGCGCTTCTGCTGATCCGGACCCTTGAAGCCGAACGCGGACACGTACGCACGCGACGGCATCTCGTTCTGGCCGACCTCGATGTAGTCGAGTCCGTCGGAGACGACCTCCCACACCGACTTCTTCGGGTCGATGTTCGCGCGCCCCTGGTCGACATAGCTGAGCTTCACGGTGTCGCCGACCTTGACGGTGCCCGAATCCGGCTCCTCGAGCCCGACGATCGTCTTGAACAGCGTCGTCTTACCCACGCCGTTGGGACCGATGACGCCGACGATGCCGTTGCGCGGCAGGGTGAACGAGAGGTCCTTGATCAGCACGCGCCCGTCGAAGCCCTTGTCGAGATGCGAGACGTCGACCACCACGTCACCCAGGCGCGGCGGCGTGGGGATCTGGATCTCCTCGAAGTCGAGCTTGCGCGTCTTCTCCGCCTCGGCGGCCATCTCCTCGTAGCGGGCCAGACGCGCCTTGTTCTTGGTCTGGCGGGCCTTGGCGCCCGAGCGCACCCAGGCGAGTTCTTCCTTGAGCCGCTTCTGCAGCTTCTGGTCCTTCTTGCCCTGGACCTCGAGTCGCTCGGCCTTCTTCTCCAGATAGGTGGAGTAGTTGCCCTGATACGGGATCAGCTTGCCGCGGTCGACCTCGCAGATCCATTCCGCGACGTGGTCGAGGAAGTAGCGATCGTGGGTCACGGCCAGGACGGCGCCGGGGTAGCTCGCGAGGAACTGCTCGAGCCACAGCACGCTCTCGGCGTCGAGGTGGTTGGTCGGCTCGTCGAGCAGCAGCAGATCCGGCTTGGACAGCAGCAGCTTGCACAGCGCGACGCGACGACGTTCACCACCGGACAGGTGGGTGACCGGCGCGTCGCCGGGCGGGCAGCGCAGCGCGTCCATCGCCTGCTCGAGCTGGGAATCCATGTCCCAGGCGTCGGCGTTGTCGAGATCCTCCTGGAGTTTGCCCATCTCCTCCATGAGTTCGTCGGAGTAGTCGGTGGCGAGCAGTTCGGCGATCTCGTTGAAGCGATCGAGCTTCACCTTGATCTCGCCCATGCCCTCCTCGACGTTCTGCTTGACCGTCTTCTCCTCGTTGAGCGGCGGCTCCTGCAGCAGGATGCCGACGGTCGCGTCGGGATCGAGGAAGGCCTCGCCGTTGGACGGCTGGTCGATGCCGGCCATGATCTTCAGGATCGACGACTTACCCGCGCCGTTGGGGCCCACGACGCCGATCTTGGCGCCCGGGAAGAACGACATGGTGACATCGTCGAGAATGACCTTGTCACCGTGCGCCTTGCGCACCTTCTTCATGGTGTAGATGAACTCAGCCACGCCACAACCTCTCTACCAGCGGTTCGGGCGTCAGGAGCCATCGCGCCCGTGCACCGCGAATCCCGCCGGGAGTTCGTCGGACGCCACAGGGCACGACCCTGACACAACGGTTGTCCAGTCTAGTCGCACACCACGAGACCCAGATCGGCCCGGTGGTCTGCGAGGTGGGCTGCGAGGCCCCGTCGTGGCTCAAACGAGGCTTCACCGCACCGACCACATCGATCACATATCGGTCATTTCATCCGAGACGTATGACGCCGGAGCCCGATGACGCTGCCACGGTGGTCAGGACCCGGAATTGTGGACGCACCCAGGAGCACCGATGGCATCGCACGGCAAGGCCAAGATCGCACTCGACATCCGGGACTCGACCCCGGACTGGGACCCGTACCTCCCACCGCGCGCCGACGACGACGCGCCCAACGTGCTGTTCCTGGCATGGGACGACCTCGGCTACGCCACGATGGACATCTTCGGCGGCCCCGTGGAGACCCCGAACATGAAACGCATCGCCGACCGGGGTGTCACCTTCGCCAACTTCCACACGACCGCACTGTGCTCGCCGACCCGGGCATCGCTGCTGACCGGGCGCAACGCGACCAGCAACGGGATGGCCACCATCGCCGAGTTCTCCTCGGGGTTCCCGGGAATCTCCACCCGCATCCCGTTCGAGAACGGCTTCATCTCCGAGGTTCTCGCCGGACGCGGCTACAACACCTACTGCGTCGGCAAGTGGCATCTGACCCCCGGTGAGGAGTGCAACCTCGCCGCCTTCAAGGGCCGTTGGCCACTCGGACGTGGATTCGAGCGTTTCTACGGCTGGTTGGGTGGCGAGACGAACAACTGGTACCCGGATCTGGTGTATGACAACCACCAGATCGATCCGCCGGCCCGGCCCGAGGACGGCTACCACCTGGCGCCCGATCTCGCCGACAAGTCGATCGAGTTCATCCGCGACTCCAAGACCATCGACCCGGACAAGCCGTTCTTCCTCTATCTCGCACCCCAGGCCGGGCACGCGCCCCACCAGGCCCCGACCGAGTGGATCGACAAGTACAAGGGCGTCTTCGACGAGGGCTACGAGGCCATCCGTGAAGGGATCCTGGCCCGCCAGATCGAACTCGGTCTGCTGCCCGAGGGCACCGAACTCTCCGGCATCAACCCCCACGGCGAACCCGACCGCACCGGGCCTGAAGGCCAGCCGTGGCCCAAGCTCGACACCGTTCGCCCGTGGGACACCCTCGACGACGACGAGAAGAAACTCTTCTCCCGGATGGCCGAGATCTTCGCCGGCTACATCTCCTACTGGGATCACCACATGGGCCGCGTGCTGGACTACCTCGAGGAGTCCGGCCAGATCGACAACACGCTGATCGTCGTCATCTCCGACAACGGCGCCAGCGGCGAGGGCGGTCCGAACGGCGAGTTCAACGAGTGGCGCTTCTTCAACGGCCTACCCAGCGATACCGCGGCGACCCTCGAGCAGATCGACGCCCTCGGCGGCCCGACCTCCTACAACCACTACAACACCGGTTGGGCCTGGGCCCTGGACACCCCGTTCCCCTACTGGAAGCGCTGGGCAGGCGCCGAAGGCGGTGTCGCCGACACCTGCCTGGTGTCGTGGCCGGCAAAGATCCCGGCCTCACCGACGCCCCGTCAGCAGTACGTGCATGCGGTGGACATCGTGCCGACCGTCTACGACCTGCTCGGCATCGTGCCTCCGGACCAGATCAATGGGTACCCGCAGGCGGAGATCGAGGGCGAGAGCTTTGCGCCCGCACTGACCGATCCGGACGCCCCGGGCAAGAGCACGCAGTTCTACACCATGCTCGGACAGCGCGCGATCTATCACGAGGGCTGGCTGGCCTCGACGGTTCATCCGCCATTGTCGGGGTGGGGCCACTTCGACTCCGACGAGTGGGAGCTGTTCCACCTCGAGACCGACCGGGCTCAGAAGTACAACGTCGCCGCCGAGCACCCCGAACGCGTCGAACAGCTCAAGCAGTTGTGGTTCTACTACGCGGGGATCTACAACGGCCTGCCGCTCGACGACCGCAGCGCCCTCGAACAGGTGCTCGCCGACCGGCCGAAGGGCGCACCGCCGCGCGGCCGCTATGAGTATTTCCCCGGCACCGCCGACGTTCCCGAATCCGCCGGTGCCGCGATCAACGGCCGCTCCTACACCATCGTCGCCGGCGCCGAGGTGGACTCGGCCGACGCCGAGGGCGTGCTCTACGCGCATGGCGGTGTGGCCGGCGGACACAGTCTGTACATCAAGGATCACCGGCTGAACTACGCCTTCAACTGGGTGGGCACGCATGTCCAGACCATCACCGCCGACGACGAGATAACCCCGGGCCGACACACCTTCACCGCGGAGTTCCAGGTCGACGGCCCGCACAAAGACCCGGCCATGCCCGGCTTCGAGGGCACCCTGACCCTCTACGTCGACGACAAGGCGGTCGGCTCGGACACCATCGTGACCCAACCCGGCAACTTCTGCCTCGTCGGTGACGGCATCTGCGTGGGCCGCGACAGCGCGTCGCCGGTGACGCCCGACTACGCCGATCGCGGTACCTTCGAGTTCACCGGCGGCACCATCGACAAGGTCGTCGTCGATGTCTCGGGCGACCGCTTCGTCGACCACGAGGCGCAGGTCCGGGCCTGGCTGTCGATGGACTGAACACATGGGGGTGACCGAGGTGAGCACTGGCCACACCTCCGGGCAGCTCACCGACCTGGTCGAGTTGCCCGGCGGGCGGTTCCGGATGGGATCGAACCGCTTCTATCCCGAGGAACGCCCGGTCCACGAGCGGTCGGTCGACGCCTTCGCCATGGAGATCCACCCGGTTACCAACGCCCAGTACGCGGCATTCGTGACCGCCACCGGATACGTCACGGTTGCCGAACGCGCACTCGACGCCGCCGACTTCCCGGGCGCCGATCCGGCCGATCTGGTGCCCGGGGCGCTGGTGTTCACCCCCACGGAAGGCCCCGTCGACCTGCGGGACTGGCGGCAGTGGTGGCGGTGGGTACCCAGCGCATCGTGGCGACACCCGCTCGGCCCGGACTCCGCCATCGACGACCGCGAGAACCACCCGGTCGTGCAGATCGCCTACGCCGACGCGGTGGCCTACGCCGAGTGGGCGGGCCGGCGTCTGCCCACCGAGGCCGAGTGGGAGTACGCGGCGCGCGGCGGGCTGGACGGACTCGAGTACGCCTGGGGCGACGAGTTGCATCCCGACGGAAAGGTCGTGGCCAACACCTGGATCGGCCGGTTCCCCTACCGCAACGAGGGATGGGGTGGCACATCGCCGGTCGGCACCTACGACCCCAACCCGTTCGGGCTGCTGGACATGATCGGCAATGTGTGGGAACGCACCTCCGATGTGTTCACGCCGCGGCACGTGCCGCCGGATCTGACCACTGTGTCTGCGCAGGGCCGACCCGATCTCCTCGCTCCGACGACCTCGCCGCAGGTCATGCGCGTCACCAAGGGTGGGTCGCACCTGTGCTCACCGCAGTACTGCTGCCGGTATCGTCCCGCAGCGCGGTCCCCGCAGTCCGACGACTCGGCCACCTCGCACCTCGGCTTCCGCTGCGTGCTCTGATCCCCACCCCCGACAGCGCCCTCTCCACCCCCGAAAGCGAGTACGCCATCGGCCCGGCGGAGAACGCCGCCGGCAGGTTCAAGGGCGCCGTCGGCCTCACAGTTGTCCACCGGGCGATCTCGGGGCGACACCTGTCGCAGGTCGGGCTCCGACCGGACTCGGTGCCAGTGATACGACCCGATATACTCGCCACGCCGTGACCGGGTCGCCCGCTGCGGCACGCCTCCGTAGCTCAGGGGATAGAGCAGCTGCCTTCTAATCAGCTGGTCGCAGGTTCGAATCCTGCCGGGGGCACAGTATCAATGCAGGTCAGAGGGATTTCCAGCCCGAATCGCTGGCCATGTGCGATCACCGTGTCATCCCGGACATTCTGCCGTTGGAAACAAGAACGGCCCCGGTCGGTGTGGGAGCACCTTCCGAGGCCTCGGCCCAACGGAAGCGACCCGATGAACCGTTCCCCCAGCATATTCACCTACGCCGTGACCGTTGTGGTCGCGGTGTTGTTCTACCTCGTGCCGATCGCCGTCATGGCCGCGTGCATCCACCTTGGGTGGTACGCGCGATGACCCTCGACGAAGCCACCCAGATCATCGCCGACACCCGAGCCATCCTGCTGGGCACACGCCTCTGCTTCCGCAAGGTCACCGTCCCGCAGCTGCTCCTTGCGGCCGACGTCCTCGGAGTCACGCCCAGCGAAGCGCTGGGGCTGTCATGAGCGCGCCGGCCTTCGCGACCCGAGATGACGCGGTCGCTGACGTCGTGACGGCGATCGAGTCCACCGGCGAGGTCACCGACGCGTACGCCGAGTACGACGTGGATGCGATCTGCGACGAGGTGATCGGCGACTACAAGAGCGGCTACGCCCCACGCGTAACCGTGCGCGAGTTCTGGGCGTGCGTCGCCCGCCACGCGCTGCCCGCCGCCGATCCCGGCCGTAAGACGTTGGAAGAGATGATCTCTCACGCCTGGGACCTCGCAGAGCGCGCCCAGAACGCCGGGACACCACAACCGGTCCTCGACCTGCTGCTCGACGCGCTGTGGGCGCTTGAGGATCACCTCGACCACGGCAACGGCAATAGGGCCGCGTGTGTCATCGCTCTCGCGCAAGCCGCGGTCGTGGTGGGACGGTGCATCGCATGAACGAGTTCAACGCGGGGGTGCGGGCCGCGAAAGAACGGCTGGCAGACGAGGGCAACCCGAGCGAGGTAGCGACCTTCATTCTCGAGGTCCAGGATCTGCCGCTCGACGACCCGTTCTACCGCGGGTACCGGGCGCAAATGGCGTACGTCTTGCGCCGCTGGTGCCTGCATTGCAGCACCATCTTCGACGTCCCTAATCGGTGGCGGTGCTGCCCGGCCTGCCTGCCGATCGAGTACGCCGACGGCGAGAATCAGTCCATCGAGGATCTGACGCGACGGGTCCAGCTCGACGACGACGCGGCACTAGAGGTCCTGATCGACAGCGACGGCCGCGCGTTTCTCGTCTTCGCGTCCGGCCCCGGCTCATACACACCCATCCCGACGCCGGCGCACGAGCGACTCGGCCCGCTTTCAATGGACGTGCGCGCCCGGATCAACCGATCGCGATGCGGCCGCATGACCCGCTCGGGCAAGCCTTGCCGCAACCGACAGCCTTGCCGGTATCACCGCTGACTGTCTGACCCTCTCCGTGGTGCTCATCACCACACAGCCCCGACGGTCAACCGTTGTGATCATCCCAATGGTTGCCGGGTTCGATTCCCGGCAAGGGCACGCTGCGCACAACCGATCCGACCGTGCGCCCGGTCGCTCTCGAACAGTCCGACCGCATAACCGACTGACAGCACGTAGCCCAGTCCCTCACCGTGCTTGAGGGCCACCACTCGCGTCGTCGCGAAACGAGAGCCGGTGCCACAGCGGTACCGCCTACCCTCGGGGTCAGGTGGCAACACGTCGTGGCCCAGATGCGATATGGGGTGATGGTCTCGTGGGTCGACGGTGTGAGGGATCGACACCGGCACCAGTCTGACCGTAGGGCAGTCCGTTGGCCCTGCTCGGGAAGTGTCCGCCCCGTACAGGTATGGGGGTCAGGCTCCCGACTTCCGGAACCTGTTCGCGTCGAACGCTACGACGGTCCCGGTGTCGTTACCCTCCGGCTTGGGCTTGTTGGCCGCCCGTAACCGCAGGATCTCGGCCTTGGCTCGCTCGAGCTGGCCGTTGATGTTCCCGCGCAGCTGGGGCATCTCTTCGAATGTCTCCGAGAGCAGCTTGTACCGCAACTCGGCCTCGGCCAGATCGTCCTTGGCGACCATGGCCTCGTTCAGCGTCTCGTACTTCGCCATCAGACGACCTTTCCGGGGGGAGGGGGGTAGGGGGGTGACACACACATTCGCCAATGCCAGAGGGGCGAGTGGCCGAGGTGGGTGGATCACTCCCCCTGGGTGCGGATGTGGTGCATGAGCTGTGCGAGTTGTTCTGCGTCGAGGGGAAGCAGTCGGGATAGGTCGGCGGCGATGGTGTGTGCGTCGTCGGGTCTGAGTCTGATCTCGATGACGCCGAGCGGGGCTGGGCATTCAAATCTCAGCCCGATGAACAGGGTTGTGTCGTCGATGGCGCCGACTATCGTCGCGGCCGACTCAGCGACCGCGACGATAGGTGCGGGCTCGTTGTTCACCTACGAGCCGCTGGTGGCGACGGTGAACTTGCCGACGCGGCTGGGCTTGACGACGTTGGCGCCGAATCGCCAGATGCAGCGGACGGCGATGGAGTCGGCGGCGAAGTAGGCGTGTTCACTGATGGATACCTGGACGGCTCCGACTGCGGAGACGACGGCGGTCTTGTCGATGACGAGTCCGGTGTTGGCTGGTGCGGCCGATGAGACGATGACCGGCAGGTCGAGGAGGAACTTCTGTGCGTCACTCGCTCCGGTGCCGAGCAGTGTGCTGTTGAAGTCGGCGCCGATCTTGAGCTTGCGCAGTGATGCCCACGCCGTCGGGGAGAGCACGATGTGGCTCGGGGTGCTGCCGTTGGTAGCCAACGTGGCGAGGAGGTCGACGAGGGTGTCGAGATCGCCGGTGACCGAGCCGCCGTTGACGATGCCGGGGATGTTGAGCAGTCCGGCGGGTGGGGTGACGGCGGGGCTGGTGGGTGCTGCCTGCGCGATGTAGGCGGTGTTGCCGGCCTTGGTCACTGCGCGGGCCACGCTGGTGGACAGTAGTTCGGACGCATTGGGCTGGGCGAACTGTTCGCGGCTGAGCCGGATGATTTGCGCGACCTTGCCGGTGGGCACGAGGCATTCGCTCAATCCGGGGTCGGCCTCGTCGATCGTCACGCCTTCGGCGGTGAACGACGCGGTGGCGTCGTCGATGTACTGGACGCGGACGAGTGGCGCGTCACCTTCGATGCTGCCGGACACGGTGGAGGTTTGAAGGATCAGTGCCTCGGGTACTGCATCTGCTGCGGCTACGGCGGTGAGGTCGGGTGCCCATGCCTTGGTGCTGGTGAGTGTGGTTTCGGTGGTCATGTGTTGCTCCTTACGGGTTCGGAACGCGAAAGCCGCGCACCGTGGGGTGTTTGTCCTCGGTGCGCGGCTCGCGTCGTCCGGTGCCCGCGTGGGCTACTGCGTTGTGCCAGGTGGGTGACTCACCCGAATTCTGCTGGCGTCACAGCCATTCTACGCGTTGAACGCGGATTTCCATGGATCTGGCCGTGAGCGGTCGGTGCCGGTGCCTTCCATCGGGACGACCGGGCCGCGGCGTAGGCGTTGCTGAGAGCTTTGTAGTCCCAGTTGTTCTCGTGCGGACTTCACTGCCTCGGTCACCTTGTCTGCGTCGATGGTGCCGTCGTCTCCGACGAGGGTGTCAAGCTTTACGCCAGCCGTCCATAGTGCCGCCGGTTTCTCGATGAGGTCAGCGGCGAGGCGTTCAACCTCACTGCGTTGCAACGCTTCCAGCCGCTCGGCGAGGGTGTCGCGTTCGGCTTGCGCTTCGCGTAGCTGTAGGCGGTAGCGGGCCTCCCGTTTGCTGGGCGGCTCGGGGGTCTCGGCCTGGTCGGGTTGACCGGCGCCCTCCAGCTGGTCGTTGACCTCGGTGTCAGTAGCGGTGTCGTTCGATTCGTCAATCTCGTTGTATTCCATTGCGTTTCCTTTCACTTTCAGTGGGTGTGCTGACGGTCTATGTAGGCGGTGATGCAGGCTTCGCAGGTCCAACGATGCACCGATCCCCGGTAGACGCGCGCCGGACCGTGGCAACGTCGGCAGGTGAAAGGCTTCTCCGATCTGTCGCGTCGTCGTCGGGTGTCGTTGGGGGGCATGTGTTCTCGATTCTGTCGATGGTGTCGTGGATGCGGTCGGCGAGTCGGCGTGCCTGATCTGGTGTGTACGTCTGCCCGGCGAAGCTGATCATGTGTCCGTCGGTGGCGACCGTCGGGATCGCATTGGCAGGTCGGCACCTGTGGCACATGCGAGTGACTGACTTCGTGCTGCGCCCGCAGCCGATACACGACCGGCCCCGACGCCGCGTCACGGCTCGACCGCCCGCCGCGGCCTCCCCGACTTCGCGGGTGTCCGCCCGGCGGTGACCATGTGCAGCTTCGTGCCCTCCGACCACTCCGAGCACCGATCGAGCACAGGACACGTCGCGCACAGCTGGGCGGCGTGGTGGTGGCGGAAGTCGACGTCGTCGGGTTCCTCGTCGACGGCCGTCTCGTCGAACAGCGCTGAACGGTCGATGACCGGACCCTGGTCGCGGCGGGCCTGGCCGGTCACCGGTTGACCGTCCCTTCCGGCGACTCGCGTTCGAACCGTTCGGCCAGCCACTCGGGTGGCGTCGCGAGGTCACCGTCACGGCGGGATTGCTCTCGGCAGGAGACGGTGTTCCATCGGTCGCCGCGGACCTCCACGGCCGTCCTGGTGGCCGACAGCCACGCGGTGTGCGCGGTCAGAATGTCGCCGGCCTCGGACTGGCGGGTGGTGGCCTCGATGAGGTGAGCGGTCGTGCCGTCCCACGGGCGGCCGGTGTACACCTCGCAGAGCTTGGTCATGGCGTCGAACATGTCGCGGTCAATCACTTCGTGGGCCTTCCGTTGAGGATTTCGAGGACTCGATCGGTCATGCCGGGGGTGGTGGGTGTGATGCCACCGGGTGGCGTTTCTCCTGGTGGCTCGTCAGGCTCGGGTACACCCTGTACCTTGGGTACACCGCCCCTGACCTGCGAATATGGTGGGTGTACCCCTGGTACACCCTGTACCTCGCCGAGACGAAAGCGTGAGCCCCGATCAACCTTCGTCTCGGTGACTTGACCGGACTCCACGAGTTCGGCGACCGCAGCCCCGAAGTAGTCGCGAAGGTCTGCCTTCAGCTTCGACCGGATCTCATTCGCCGGGAGTTCGCCACGGCGATCGAGCCACCGGATGACGGCCTCTTTCGCCCTGGCGAGTTTCCTGTCGGCCACCACTTCGTCGCGCTCGGCAACGGCGTGCGCCTTGGCCCGGTTCGCCCTCCGGTTCTTGTCGGAGAGCGTGCTGTCGACCCGAGCGCGGGTCCGGTCCGATACCCGCATGATCGCGCCGGCAAGCGCCCAATCATCCATCTCGATGTCGGTGTGACGGCTGTCGAGCAGCATCAGGCCGGCGGCGACCTTGAGTCGGGTCAGCATCCGATGTCCGTCGCCGAGGTCGACGTCGGAGTCCTCGCGCAGAACCGCACGGCGGTGCGCGCGGATCCGGTCGGCCACCTCGTCGGGCACCACCAGGACCCGGCCGCGCAACGACCGTTCGACCCGTAGCGGTGCGACGGGCTCGGGTGTCTCGTCGGGGGTGTCGTGGTCGGCGGTCGGCATCCACAACACCCGTTGACGGGTGCCCGCGGTGTCGGCGGCGAGAATCCCGGCACGCTCTGGTTGCACCCCGACGATGACCGCGGCCCGGTACGTGTGGGCTGGAACGATCACCCGACGGTCAGGACTTGAGTTGGCCGCGCCGAGCGTCGATCCACTGTAGAGCTGACGCAGTGTGGGCAGCAGCGTCGAGCCCTGGCGGGCGGCGATCGCGGCCACGGTGTCAACCTCGGTCGCGGTCAGGAGTGCCCGGTCGATCCGTTCGGCCGGCGGTTGATCCTTACGCGGCGCCGGTGGTTCGGCGAACGTGCGTCCGACTCCCTCACCCGTTCCGAGCGGCAGTTCGGTGAGGTCGGGCAGATCGGTGCAGGTACGCGCGGCAGACTCGGTGGTGTCCTTCCCGGCAGCCGACGAACCGACCAGTGCCACAACCAGATTCAGCGACGCGGGGCCACCGATGATCGGCGGTAGCACGACGTCGGGGCCGGTGGAGACGATGACGCGGGCCAGCACCGAGCCGAGCAGCGACCACGGCGAGACCATCGACGCGCGGGCGTGCGCGAGGACATGAGCCAGTGATGGCCGTGACCAGAACTCTTCGGGGGTCATCCGATCACCCGCTTGATGTATGCCTGATCGCGGTCGCGGATCCGCTTCGCCACCCTCGTCCAGTCGGCGGCCTCGGAGACAGCCAGCGCGGCATCCTTTGCTGCGTCCCGGCGGCTGGCGAGAACCTGCATCTGCTCGGTGAGGACGTGCAGGGTGCCGGCCGTCAGAACAGCGATCAGCTTGGCGGGGTGCTCGTCGCTGAGTGCGACCCATTCTGGTGATCCGGCCGCTGGTGCAGGACGGCCGTTTGCGCCGACGAGTCTCTGTACGTAGCAGCGTGTTTCGACGTACGGATCACGCATCGCCCACCGCCTTACGACGGCAGTCAGGGCCGACGCCGAGGGCACGGGAGCGTCGCGCGGTCAGGGGCGCGCCGCAGGCCCGGCAGCGCACGGCGAGGACGAACGTGCCCTCACGGGCCAACATGAGGCGATCGGCGGGGTCGAAGTAGGCGTCGAGGTCGATGTCGCTGATAGACTCAGCGGTGATCCGCCCACCATGAGGATCTCTGCCACGCCCCGGTTCCGTCGCCGGGGCTGGCGTCTTTTCGGGGGTCACTCGCACTCGCCCCCGATCTGGTCGACCTGGTGATCGGTGAGTCCGAGGTCGTCGAGCCAGTCCAGGTGCTCGTAATCGGGGCCGCTCATGCTGCATCACCACCAACGCGGCGCATCATGGCATCGAGGTCGTTCAGGTCGACCTTGATCAGGCGAGGGCCTACTCGGTACGCGGTCAGCCGCCCGGACGCGATGTATCGGCGCAGAGTGCGCACGGAAACATCAGCGTATTCGGCTGCGACAGTGATGGATTCGAGACGGCGAAGCGTCGCGGATTTGGCCATTGGGGAACTCTCCGATGGAATTGGGAATCACACCGCCCCTCGCGGCTGTGGCTCCTAGCCCAAACGGAGCTTTCGGGTTCCCACCCATGACCTGAGACAAAGCTACAGCATTGTTGACCTACACTGACACAGCGACACAAAACTGGACTTATGCGAGAGTTCCTCGGTTGCCCTGGCGGGCACTCTCTGCTGTGACCGTGCGTGATGCCACCGTTCGTACCCGGCACTTGCAGTACAGCCGAACCTCGGTGTCTGAGTCATCTGCGAGCCACCACCAGCGGGCGGTCTTGTCGATTCGCCAATGGTCGTAAGCGACGCCGACGCGGTGCACCGAATTGAGCACCCCACGCGCACTGGAGAACATCGACGAACGCAGCGATTCATCGTCCGGCCGCACCGAATCTCGTGCGATTGGATGCGCGGGCGCACGGACGATCTCACTCCCAACAATTACGCGCGGCGTCGTGTTCAGGAGGTCGGCTAGCCAGCCCGAGCAGTGAGGGCAATGAAAGCGGGTTGCGACACACTGTCGCCACCTTCGCGAGCCGGCGGCATCGAGCAGTGACAACTGTTGGCTCACAGCGGAATCCGTTACATACGAACGAAAGATCTTAGCCACCGTCAATCATTCCTATCCATCGCCAGTTGACTCAGTGCCGCAGCAACTTCCGCATCTCGCCCGCTCACGACTTGCTGATAGATGAGACTCGCGCGCACCGTCGAGTGTCCGAGGCGGCCCATCGTCTCGACGAGGTTTCCGACGCGGGCGGCCTGGGTGCCGGCGAAGTGTCGGAGATCGTGAATTGTCATGGCGGGCTTGCCGATTGACTTTATCGCGGCTGCGTAGTACTCCCGGCGGAACGTCTGATCGTCGAGGTGTGACCCGCGTGCGGACGGGAACAGCAGCGCGTCGGGGCCGGCGTCGACGTGAGTGTCGAGGTGGTGTTGTACGTCCTGCCGAATGTGCGGGGGGACGACAACCGATCGACTGTTGCCGGATTTCGTTGAGTCGACACGGTATTCACCGTCACGTCGTGTCACGGCACGACGGACCTTGACCACCTCACAGTCGTCGGTGATGTCGAATCGGCGGAGTTCGGTCACCTCGCCCCAGCGGGTCCCGCACCACGCCATGATCAGGATCATCGCCCGGAACCGCTCGGGGCGGATGACGTCGGCCAGCTCCGCTACTTCCGCGACGGTCGGCACCACCGGGTCGCGCTTGCGTGGCGGGTTCATCGCCTTGGGGATCGAGCACGGGTTCGCAGTGATCACGCCGTCGGCGACCGCGGTCGCGAGGATCGCATGTAGCAGGCCGTAGGCGTGGGAGTTCCGGCGCGGGTACTTCGTGCCGAGCCCCGAGTACCAGGACCGCACCGCGGCCGGTGTCACGTTCCTGACGGCCAGGCCGCCGAGAACCGGCTTGATGTGCAGGCGCAGGAGATCCTTGTATCCCGACCTCGTGCGCGGCTTGAGGGTGCGTTCTTCGACCCACTGGTCGGCATAGTCGCCGAGCGTGATGATGCGGGCCTTGGCGCGCTCACGGGCCAGTGCCGGCGGTTCCCACGCGTCCATCTCGATCTTGCGTCTCTCGTTGGACAACCATCCCTCGGCGTCGATGCGGTGGGTGTAGGTCGTGGGTGCCGTGTGGCGCACGAGGTCGGGACCGACGTAGGACGCCTGGAGCCGTCCCGAGGGCAGTTTGCGGATGTATCCCCACCCGCGGTGACCCTTCTTTCCTGCCACTTGACCCCTCGTTTCGTGCGATCCACTGAGCGTTCCGCGTGTCACTTTCCGACAACTCGTGACAATCCGTGACACTAGTGTATCGTGACGTACCAGCAGGTGAGAGGCACGAAACGCCACATCATCGGCTACAACGGCAGGATGGTTTCACGCAGGTTCGAATCCTGCCGGGGGCACTGTGACATCCCCGCCGGCCTCCGGCCGGTGTGGGATTCACTCACTCGCGCGGGTCCTCACCATTCGCGCAGGTCCCGGTCACTCGCGCGGGTCGTCGAACGGCCCACGCGACCCGAGAACACTCGATTGCGCCGAGATCGGTCGTACTTCTCCACAAGCGTTCCCACCCAGGGAACCGATCGCGCTCCCGTGCGTCGGATATGTCATCGACCATCCCACGCATCCGGAGGAGCAGTCATGACAGACCACCCCCTAGCCGATCTCCTGCACGCCGGGATCGGCGGCGTCCTTCCCGACGGTGGGCTGGGCGTCGGGCTCGATCCCGACGACATCGCGGTGATCGCCGCGCAGTGGCACACCCAGAGCACCGTCGTCGGCGAGATCGATCTGGGAGCACTCGCCGCCGTGCCAGGACCGGCCAGTCGCGTCGTCGCCGCTCTGCGTGCGACGCCCGAGTCGGCATCGGCCTGCCTCGACGACATCAGCAGACGCCTGCACGCGATGAGCGTGGCACTCGAGTGCTTCTCGAGTACGTCGGTGGACAGCGACGAACACGTCGCACGCATCTTCGGCTTCATGAGCGAACGCTGATGCGCCCCACCATCTCTGCCCTATGCGCCTGGAACACCGATGCGATCACCGGCGCCGGCGAGGCCACCGGACGCGCCGCGCAGACCCTCGACGGCGCGCGTCACGCCTTCGCCGACTCCGTTCAGTGGCCGTTCTTCTGGTTCGGCCGCACTCACGATGCCGCACAGCGATGCGTCGCACAGGAGGCCGATCACGCCGACGAGGTCCGAAATGTGTTGCAGCAGATCACCGACGAGGCCAAGGACGCCGGAACCGATCTGACCCACGCCAAGCAGGTGGTACTGCTCGCGGTCGCCGAGGCGCTCAGGGCCGGGTATCAGGTCTCCGACACGGGAATCGTGACACATCGAGAGGCCGCCCGAGCCGACGGCGCCGCCGCCCATCAGGGCCGGATACAGCGCGGACTCGATGTCATCGACGAGATCGACGAACTCTACGGGGCCCGCCTCGACGATCTCCGGGGTGATCTCGCGGCGATGGTCGGTGGCCAGCCCGACATCACCGTCCCCGGTATCGGCACTCTCGACGCGGACACGATGGTGGACCGGCTGGAGCAGTTGAGCATCGAGCAACGGCGCACGCTTCTCGCCGGGCTGTCCCCCACCGACATGCGCCGGCTCATCCAGGCCGACCCGCAACGCGTCGGCAACCTCGACGGGGTGCCATTCGACATACGCGGCATCGCCAACGAGATCAACATCCGCAACGCGCTGGCCACAGAGATCCGCACCCACGGCCCCGACACCCCGCATGCGACGACTCTGCGCTCCTACCTCGGCCAGCGGACGATCCCTACCAATGCGAAGAGCATGACTCCCGTTGCGGCGCAGGAGGTTCCGGAAGGAGTCGACACCGAACGGGTCTATGTCTCGTTCACCGACGGCGAGAATCCGCGACTCATCGAGATGGTGGGCTCACTGAATGCGAGAACTCGCAATGCCACCGTCTATGTTCCCGGAACGGGCACCAACGCCAACGGGTACGGCGGCAGCAACTGGCAGTCGGCCTGGAATCTCGCGCAGCAGACCGGCGGCCCGGTGTTCATCTACCTGGACGGTGAACTCCCCCAGACGATTGTCGATGCCGACGCTGCGCGCAACCTCGGCATCGACCTGATCCCGGGCAATCCGATCGGGCCGTTCCGGGCACCGTTCGATGCCCTCGATGTCGCCTCCGACACATCCGTCGACCCCCACTACGCGCGTGACATGGCGCCACGTCTGGTTGCCTTCGGGCAGGCCCTCGACGCCGAGATCGCCTCCACCGCACCCGGTGCCACCACAACGTTCGTCGGACACTCCTACGGCGGGTCGGTCGTCGGTTCGGCCGAGCAACTCGGCCTGCGGGCCGACAACGTCATCTACGCGTCGTCGGCGGGCACCGGCGTGTTCGACACCCCGTGGGACAACGCCAATCCCGACGTGGCGCGGTACTCACTGACCGCACCCGGTGATCCGATCCAGACCGTACAGTCGCTGCCGGGCAATCCGCATGGCTCCGACCCGGATTCGGCGCCCGGGGTGACGCGGCTCGACACCGGTTTCTACAGCGACGGTTCGCCGGTGGAGGGCGTCGGCGCCCACGGTGGCTACTGGAACGATCCGCAGTCCGACGCCTTTGCGGCGATGGTCGAGGTGATCCGGGGTGGCCATCCACCCGAGTACGTGCCGCGCGGACCCGATGGCCTCGTCGGCCACTACGGAACCGAGGCCGCCGACGCGGCCGCGGACTCCCTCGGACGGGGGGCCACCCGGGCACGCGACGCGGTGGCCGAGGTGTTGGGCGGACTCGATGATCACGCTCCCGGCCATCGAGGCTTCGGCGTCGACGATCTGGTGCGGGCATTGACCCCGTTGCCGGTGGTGCCGCTGCCCGGCGGCCTCGATGTACCGCTCAGGTTGCGGTGACCCCGGCGGTGCCGAGCCAACGACCGCACAGCCACAGGACGTGGTAGATCAGCAGTGCCGCCACCGCACCGATGGCGATACCGCCGAAACTCACACCGCCGATGGCCCAGGTGAAGTTCGCGATGCCGATGACCAGCGGGATGGCTGCGGTGAACTGATTGATGGGTTTGGCGAAGTCGACGCGATTGCTCACCCAGATGTGCACGCCGATGATGCCGACGAGACCGTAGAGCGCGGTGGTCACGCCACCGAGCACGCCGGCCGGGATGGCCGCGATCACCGCACCGACCTTGGGGCACAGTCCCAGGACGATCGCGGCGATTCCGGCCACCCAGTAGGCCGCGGTCGAGTACACCTTGGTCGCCGCCATAACGCCGATGTTCTCCGCGTAGGTGGTGGTGGCCGAGCCACCCCCACTGCCGGCCAGTACGGTCGCCAGGCCGTCGGCGGCCAGTGCCCGACCGATCCGGTCGTCGTAGTCGGTGCCCGTCATCATCGCGACCGACTTCACGTGCCCGATGTTCTCCACCACCAGCACCAGGACCACCGGCAGGAAGGTGGGGATGACCGACCACGCGAACGTCGGACTCTGGAAGTGCGGCAACCCGATCCACGCCGCACTGTCGATGCCGGAGGTGTCCACCTCGCCGCGGGCGAATGCGAACAGGTAACCCAGGACGACGCTGATGACGATCGCCAGCCGGCCGAGCAGGCCGCGGAAGAGCGCGATCGAGGCGATCAGCAGCACCAGGGTCACCGTGGCGGTGACCGGCTGCTTCTCGAAGTTGTCCTTGGCGCTCGGCGCGAGGTTCAGCCCGATCAGCGCGACGATGGTGCCGGTGACGATCGGCGGCATCACCACGTCGATCCACCGGGTACCGGCGAAGTGCACGATGACGCCGATGAGCACGAGCAGCGCACCGACCACCACGATGCCGCCCAGCGCCGAGGACTGGCCATCCGACGCCGCTGCCGCGGTCACCGGCGCGATGATGGCAAAGCTCGATCCGAGATAGCTCGGCAGCCGATTACGGGTGATCAGCAGGAACAGGATGGTGCCGATACCCGAGAACAACAGCGTGGTGGCCGGCGGAAACCCGGTCAGGACCGGGACGAGGAAGGTCGCACCGAACATCGCCACCACATGTTGCAGCCCGATTCCGACGGTCCGCGGCCAACTCAGTCGCTCACCGGGCGCGACGACCTCGGCATCGTCGACCCGCGTCCACCCGAAGAATCGTCGATCACTGTCGATGGGACTCTGCATCGCCTCAGTCTGGCCTACGCGAGTCACCAGCGCGCTCCGAATGCGTGGTGTGCGCACCGTGCACACCTGCGTCCCCGCACATCGGACAACACGCGCATGATGACGTAATACACAGCGTCCGTACAGATTTCACTGACAGCGCACTGCCAGCCACCGGGCAGCGCCAGCGAAGGTGGGACCCATAGTTTCTTCTTCGTCGGCATCGGTGCCGGCCAGATCGAGAAGGAGAAACACCTTATGCCAGGACAGCAGCGTCAGCCCCAGCAGCAGCAGCGACGCCAGCAGCAGCCCCAGCCCCGCCGCCGGCGTCGCGTGCGGGTGTGGGACTGGCGGACCTTCCAGTGGATCTGGGTGTGGCAGTGAGCCGGATCACTCGATCCTAGGCCGGTCGGCGCCGACGTCATCCTCCCCTGTGCCCGTCGACGCCGACCTCCCGTGAACCCGGCGTGACCGTGCCCGTCACGCCGGGTTCGGCCATGCCCGACGAACCTGCGGAGAAACCATGAACGCCACCACAGCAATCCGACGATTCCTCCCCGCCATGCGCGGAGAGTGGAAACGCTTCACCGTCGCGGGAGCACTGCTCGGGGTGGCCGCCGTCTGCGAGATCATCTCGGTCTTCGTCCTCGCCGACGTCGTCGACGGCGCACTGAATTCCGACAGCGCACTGGCGTTCGCGAAACTCGCGGCGCTGTGGCTCGGCCTCACCGCCATCTCCACCGCAGCCGACTACTACGGCCAGATCATCTCCGTCGGGGTGTCGGAGAATGTGGTTCTGAGGCTCCGCGATCGGTTGTTCGCCCACGTCCAGCGCCTCCATCCGGTTGTCCATCGTCGGCTGGGGCTGGGCAACCTGGTCACCCGGCACTCCAGCGATCTCGAGGCCGTCGAGTACCTGGTCGGCTCGGGCGTGATGCAGATGATCATCGCCCTGACCAACACGATCGGACTTGTCATCGCGGCCTTCATCATGAACTGGCAGGTGGCTCTGGTCGCGCTCGCCGCGGTCCCCATGCTGTGGGCCTGCTCGGCGATCTTCGCGCGCCGGCAGGTGGCGGTCACCCGCGACGAACGGGGCGCCAACGCCGACATCGCCGACGCGGTGCAGACCGCCCTGATCGGCCACGAAACCGCCGTCGCCTATAACCAACAGCAGCGCGAACACCGGACACTGCACGAGCACGGGACGGCGTGGCGTACGGCGCGGCTGTCGCAGACCCGCGTCGAGGCCGGATTCGGGGCCGTCATGGGGTTCGGGCAGGTGGTGGTCACCTTGGCCATCGCCGTCGCCGGTGTCTGGCAGGTCCGCCAGGGCAACCTCACCATCGGCCAGTTGTTGGCCCTCACCGGCTATCTGGGTCTGCTCTATCCCAAGATGCAGGAAATCGCCGACGCCCGCCTGGCGATCGCGTCGGCGGCGGTCAGCGCCGAGCGCGTGGCCGAGGTACTGGACCTGGAACCGACCGAACACGACGCCGACGACGCCGCACCGATGCCGGCCCGACCGGACCCGGGTGCGAGTCCCACCCTGGCCTCACCACCGCGCCGCGGCCTGCCGATATCACTGCGCGGGGTGACCCTGCATCGGGGCGCCACCGCGGTGCTCGACCGAGTGTCCCTGGATCTTCGACCCGGCAGCATCACCGCCCTCATCGGACCCAGCGGCGTCGGCAAGTCCACCCTGGCGTCATTGCTGTGCCGCTTCGAGCACCCCGACTCGGGAACCATCCGGCTCGGCGACGACGACTACGGGACACTCACCGGCCACGACATCCGTGACCTCGTCACCCTGCTCCCCCAGACCCCGATCATCAAGGGCGCCAGCGTCGCCGAGAACATCGCCTACGGCGCACCCACCGCAACCCGCGCCCAGATCGTGCGGGCCGCCATCGCCGCCGACGCCGACCCCTTCATCCAGTCCCTGCCCGATGGATACGACAGCGTCCTCGACGATGGTGGACTCACCCTCTCGGGCGGGCAGCGACAACGAATCGCCATGGCGCGCGCCATGGTTCGTGACACCCCGGTTCTCATTCTCGACGAACCCACCTCGGGCCTCGATGACGCGAGCGTGGGACGAATCCTGGCCCCGCTGGCCCGCATCGCGGCCGGTCGCACCACCCTGCTGATCACCCACGATCGCCGCGTCACCGACATCGCCGATCGCGTCGTCGAACTGCGCGACGGCCGCCTGCGCGACCGCTCGCCGTGGATCGTTCCCGAGGATCTGCCCACCGCGCCGGTGGAGGGCGGAACCCGGATGTTCGCGCGGGTCACCGGATAGCGACGAGCCGACGACCGGCGACGCTGATACCGTCGGAGGTCCGTGCCCGAATGAGTGGAGGTGGTACCCGTGAACGACATGACACTGGTGCTCCTCCGGAGGGTCACGGTCGGGCGATAGGTTGCCCGGGAGCGCCGCCGACACGCAGCACTCCCGAAGGGCACGACCATGCATTTCGCCTCTGAGCGCACACTCGACGACGGCATCGGCGAACGCGAGTTCACCCTCGACGATGTCACCGGCATCCTGTGGACACCGCCGATCGCCTCGCCATCCACGCCGGTCCCGCTGATCCTGATGGGTCAGCCCGGCGGTATCGGCATGCGACGCATGTACTCCCGCCTGGCAGCACGGGCACGCAGCGCCGCGTCCTACGGCTTCGCGTCGATCTCCGTCGAGTTGCCCGGATCAGGTGATCGGGCGCCGCTGCCCGAAACGGAGCACGCTCGTGCCGATCTCGCCCGCGCGATCTCTGCCGGCGAACAACCGTCGGACACCGTCATCGACCGCCTGATCCTGCCGCTCGTCGACCGGACGGTGCCGGAGTTGCAGACGACGCTCGACGAGGTCCTCGAGCTCCCCGAGATCGGCGAACGAGTCGGATTCTCCGGCGGGGCGATCGCAATCGGTGTACGCCTTGCCGCCACCGACACACGGATCATGGCCGCCGGCCTCTTTGCCGGCAGTTACGTGCCGCGCAGCACGATGGCCGAAGCGCGCCGGATCACCATCCCATTACACGTTCTCCTCCAGTGGGACGACGAGGGGAACGACCGCGGGATGGCTCTCGAACTCTTCGACGCTTTCGGATCGAGGGAGAAGACGCTCTACGCCAACATGGGCGGCCACACCGGCGTCCCGCACTTCGCGGGCGACGACGCCGCCCGATTCTTCGCCCGACATCTCGGTGTCGATGCGGGTTGAGGTGGACCCGCCATATGCACCGATACACATAGGCACTTCGTTGCATAGTGCATTGATGCACTGATACCGTGCTCATATGGCGCTGGAGCACGCGATCATGGTCTCGTTGGCCGAACGCCCGGGCACCGGGTACGAGATCAGCCGGCAGTTCGACCGGTCGATCGGGCATTTCTGGTCGGCCACCCATCAGCAGATCTATCGGACGCTGCGCAAGCTCCACGTCGACGGTCTCGTCTCCTACGAACCCATCGCGCAGGACGGGCGACCCGACAAGAAGGTGTATTCACTGTCGGACAGAGGCCGCGATGCCCTGCACGCCTGGGTCACCACCCCGACGCCCATCCAGCAACTGCGCGACGACCTGGGCCTCAAGATCCGAGCGGCACACCGCGACGACCTGCCCGAGTTGATCGCCGAACTACAACGCCACCGCGAGCTGCACGTCGCCCGGCTGCATCTGTATCAGGGTTTCGAGAAGGACGACTATCCCGCACCCGACTCCCTGTCCGGCCGGCGACTGCATCAGTACCTGGTACTGCGCGGCGGCGTCCGCATCGAGGAGGCCTTCATCGACTGGTGCGACGAGGTGGTCTCGGCGCTCCAACGTGAGCTCGACGAAAACCCCTGATCTGCATCAGATTTCGACATCTCCCAGACATCGCATTCCACATTCCCGGCACTTGCCACCCACGAAGAAAGGTGACTCGATGACAGCCCCATCGACCGACCGCAACCCGCACTTCCCCAACCTGTTCGAACCCCTCGACATCGGCGGGATGACCATCAAGAACCGCATCATCATGGGGTCGATGCACACCGGTCTCGAGGACCGGATCTGGGACACCGACAAGCTCGCCGCATACTTCGCCGAGCGGGCCCGTGGCGGCGCCGGACTCATCATCACCGGCGGATTCGGCACCAGCCGCACCGGCCTCCTGATGGCCTTCGGCGGCAAGATGACGAACTCCGTCGACATGTACCGGCATCGCCGGGTCACCAAGGCCGTGCACCGCGAGGGCGGCAAGATCGCCATGCAGCTGATCCACGCCGGCCGCTACGGCTACACCCCGTTCAAGGTGGCACCGGGCAAGGAGCCGTCCCCGATCCATCCGTTCAAGCACCTGCGGATGACCGAACCGATCATCAACCACGTCATCAAGTCCTTCGGGCAGTCGGCCAAGCTCGCTCGCGAGGCCGGCTATGACGCGATCGAGATCATGGGCGGCGAGGGTTACCTGATCAACCAATTCCTCTGCCCGCACACCAACGACCGCACCGACAAGTGGGGCGGCAACACCGAGAACCGTCAGCGATTCCTCGTCGAAGTGATCAAGGAGATCCGCCGGCAGGTCCCCGCCGACTACCCGGTGATCCTGCGGCAGTCGATCGCCGACCTCATCCGCAAGGGCCAGACCTGGGACGAGGTCGCGCTGATGGCCCGCAAGGCGCAGGAGTTCGGCGTCGACGCCATCAACACCGACATCGGCTGGCACGAGGCCCAGGTACCCACCATCGTGACCTCGGTGCCGCGTGGGGCGTTCGTGAAGTTCACCGAACGTCTGCGTGACGAGGTGTCGATCCCGCTGATCGCCGCCAACCGGATCAACACCGCGGAGTTGGCCGAGGAGATCCTCGAACGCGGCCGCGTCGACGCGATCCAGATGGCCCGCCCGTTCCTCGCCGACCCGGAACTGGCCAACAAGGCCCGCGACGGGCGATCCGACGAGATCAACACCTGCATCGGCTGCAACCAGGCCTGCCTCGACCACGCCTTCGTCGGCAAGCACGTCTCGTGCCTGGTCAATCCGCGCGCCGGCCGGGAGACGACGCTGCTGCTCGGCCCGACCCGCCGCGCCAAGCGTGTCGCGGTCATCGGCGCCGGCCCGGCCGGACTGTCGGCGGCTGTCGCCGCCGCCGAACGCGGCCACAAGGTCGACCTGTACGAGGGCGGCAGCGCGATCGGCGGCCAGTTCTCCATCGCCTCACGCATCCCCGGCAAGGAGGAGTTCCACGAGACCATCCGGTACTTCACCCGCCGCCTCGAGGTACTCAAGGTGACCGTGCACCTGAACACCCGCGTCAGCGCCGACGACATCATCGCCGAGAAGTTCGACGAGGTCATCGTGGCCACCGGTGTCACCCCTCGTATCCCGAACATCCCCGGCGTCGACCACCCGATGGTGATGTCCTACGCCGACGCCGTGCTCGGACGCCGCGAGATCGGCAAGCGGGTGGCCGTGATGGGTGCCGGCGGCATCGGATTCGACGTCAGCGAGTTCCTCACCACCGACGAGTCCCCCTCACTGAATCTCAAGGAATGGGAACAGGAATGGGGCGTCACCGAGGACGGCGAGAAGCCCGGATTCGTCACCAAACCGCGGCCTCTGCCCCCGATTCGCCAGGTCTACATGGTGCAGCGCAAGACCGGTAAGCAGGGCAAGACGCTGGGCAAGACCACCGGGTGGGTGCATCGCGCGCAGATGAAGATGAAAGGCGTGGAACAGATCTCGGGTGCCACCTACGACAAGATCGACGATCAGGGCCTGCACCTGAGCTTCCACGACGAGGAAGGCAAGGTCACCGAGACCCGCGTCCTCGAGGTCGACAACGTGGTGTTGTGCACCGGACAGGAATCGGTCCGGGACCTCGTCGATCCGCTGACCTTGGCCGGGGTGACCACCCATGTGATCGGTGGCGCCGACCTCGCCTCCGAACTCGACGCCAAGCGCGCCATCCGGCAGGGCACCGAGGTGGTCGCCGGCATCAATTGATGAGCCGCAACCCTTCCCGCTGGACGAGGCGCACCCCTTCCCGCTGGTCGAGCCGCCCCGGAGCGATAGCCGCCGCGTTGAGCTCCGTCGAAACGGAGGGGCGAGTCGAGACCCGGTGACCAGGGCTGACGACGCGCGGGCGGTCGGGGTGCCGACGCTGGCTACGATACTGCTCATGCCAGTGCCTGCACCGTCGCACACCGCCCGCGCCGTCGTCACCGGAGCCTCGTCCGGTATCGGAATGGCCCTCGCCCGGGTACTCGCCCGGCGGGGGCATTCGCTCATCGTGGTCGCCCGCCGCGGCGACATCCTGGAAGACCTCGCCGAAGAACTCCGCGCACGTCACGACATCACCGTCGAGGTCCGCCCCACCGACCTCTCCGATCCGACCGCCACCGGCATCCTCGCGGCCGAACTCGCCGGCCGGGAGATCTCGATCCTCGCCAACAACGCCGGGATCGCGACGTTCGGTCCGGTGGCCGAGCTCGACGCCGACTACGAGCGCGCACAGGTGCGGCTCAATGTCGAAGCAGTACACGACCTCACGCTCGCAGTACTCCCCCAGATGGTGCAGCGCGGCTCGGGCGGCATCCTGATGGTCGGCTCGGCCGCCGGGAACATGCCGATCCCCAACAACGCCACCTATGCGGCCACCAAGGCCTTCGTCAACACCTTCAGCGAATCACTCCGCGGCGAGGTCGGCGGACAGGGTGTGCACGTCACGCTGCTCGCCCCCGGGCCGGTCCGCACCCAGACCCCGTCGCCCGAGGACGCCTCCATCGTCGACAAACTGGTCCCCGATTTTCTCTGGCATTCCAGCGACAAGGTCGCCGAGATGAGCCTGGATGCGTTGGAGCACAACAAGATGCGTGTGGTTCCGGGCACGCTGTCGAAGGCGATGTCGGTGGCAGGCGGGTACAGCCCACGGGCCGTGGTCGCTCCGATCGTGGGAACGTTCTATCGGAAGCTCGGAGACGGCTGAACCGCCGATGAGCGATTCCACCGTCGCCTATCCCGAGTCACGTCAGTATCTCCTCGACATCGGTTGTGGCACAGCAACGGTCGAGGTGTTGTGCACATCGGGCGTCCCGGCGGGGTTCGGTGATGAGATCCGCAGTCACCGCAGACTCGTGATCTCCGGCCCGGGCGGCACGACTCCGACGCAGTGGGAGCACGATGCCGACGTGATGATCACAGCGGTCGCACGAATCGATCAGGACGCCGCACGCGCGGGCACCTACTGGGATTCGGTCAGGGAATCCATCTCGATCGGTGACTGGGCACCTGAAATCGGGTAAGGGCCGACCACGCTCGGAACATTCACCTCCGGCGCCGACCCGTCCCGAAGATGGCCCGGCTGAACTCCCGGCCGGCGGCACTGGCCGCCGACCGCAGGAAACTCTGCATCGGTTTGCTGGTCAGCACCTCGGTCAGCATGCCCGGCTCCTCGGGTTGTGGCTTCGGCGCCGGAACGGGTGCCGGGGCCGGTGTGGGAACCGGCGCGGGCGCGGGAGCATCCGGCGACTCCCCCGGAGCGAGCGTCTTCGCCGCCAGCTTTTCGTACGCCGATTCCCGGTCGATCGCCTGACCATACTTGGCATAGAGCGGGCTCGCCTTCGCAGCGGCGGTAATACCGTCGGCGCCAACGGCTTCCATCGACGATCGGGGTGCGCGGACAACGGTCCAGGCCACCGGGGTGGGCGCACCCTTCTCCGAGAGCACCGTCACCACCGCCTCGCCCGTCCCCAGGGACGTCAGGACCTGATCGAGCTTGTACACCTCCGAGACCGGGTAGGTCTTCACGGTCTTGGCGAGCGCCTTCTGATCGTCGGGGGTGAAGGCGCGCAACGCATGCTGGATGCGGGCGCCGAGTTGGGAGAGCACCTCGCTGGGGATGTCGGTGGGCAGTTGCGAGCAGAAGAAGACGCCGACGCCCTTGGACCGGATGAGCTTGACGGTCTGCACGACCTGCTCCTTGAACGCCTTGGAGGCATCCGCGAACAGCAGGTGCGACTCGTCGAAGATAAAGACCAGTTTGGGTTTGTCGAGATCGCCGACCTCCGGCAGGAATTCGAAGAGGTCGGCCAGAATCCACATCAGGAAGGTGGAGAACAGTGCCGGACGTGCGGCCTGCGCACCGAGTTCGAACAGGGTGATGATGCCCTGCCCGTCGGGTGTGGTGCGCAGCAGGTCGGCCGGCTCGATCTCCGGCTCACCGAAGAAGGTGTCCCCGCCGTCGGCCTCCAGGTTGGTCAGCGCGCGCAGGATGACGCCCGCGGTCTGGGTGGAGACGCCACCGATGGCCTTGAGTTCGGGCTTGCCCTCGTCGCTGGTGAGGTAGGCGATGACCGACCGCAGATCCTTGAGGTCGAGCAGTGGCAGACCCTTCTGGTCGGCCCAGTGGAAGATCAGGCCCAGCACCGACTCCTGGGTGTCGTTGAGCCCGAGGACCTTTGACAGCAGGATCGGACCGAAGGAGGTGATTGTCGCGCGGATCGGGACGCCGATCCCGTCGGCACCCAACGAGACGAACTCCACCGGATGAGCGGCGGGCTGCCAGTCGTCACCGGTTTGGGTGGCACGCGCGGTGATCTTGTCGTTGCCGGTTCCGGGATTGCTCAGTCCCGACAGGTCTCCCTTGATGTCGGCCATGACGACCGGCACCCCGTTGGACGACAACTGCTCGGCGATCAGCTGCAGCGTCTTGGTCTTACCGGTACCGGTGGCACCGGCCACCAGCCCGTGGCGATTCATCATCGACAACGGGATGCGGACCCGCGCGCTCGGATCGACCGTCCCGTCGACGCTCACCGCCCCCACTTCGAGGGCCGGGCCGGTGAAGGCGTAGCCGCTGGCGATGGTCTGGGCCGGAGACTGTGCGTCGGTCACGGTGCCACCTTACGGCCACAACTGCCAAGCCACTTCCAGTCGGTTCCGACTCGCCGCACAGGTGCATCGTCGATGCTGGAGACCATGAGCAGCCGGAGACGTCCGACCATCCGAATCCTTGCGGTGAGCGTGGCCGCAGCCGCCGCGATCACCACGGCTGCGTGTTCGACCGACGGCTCCGACCCCTCGGCGGCGTCGAGTTCACCGGCTGGTTCGGCCACTTCAGCGGCAGACCTGAGTGCCGGCCTGGACACGACCTCGGTGGCATCGCTGAGCAGCGAGGTGGCCGGGAAGTTCACACAGTCGAGCTACACCGATACCACAACCGGAAAGACGTTGCCCTACAACATCTTTTTGCCCGATGGCTATGACTCGTCCGAGAAGTATCCGCTGGTGCTCTACATCGCCGACTCCAGTCTCGTCGGCAAGGAGGTCACCGCACCGTTGTCGCAGTACGGGGCGCTGATCTGGGCGAGCCCGCAGGAGCAGGCCAGGCATCCGAGCATCGTCGTCGTCCCCGAGTACCCGGAGGTGACCATCGACGACAACAACGACTCCCAGACGACGAGCGACTGGATCACGACCACCACCGACCTGGTGTCACACATCCAGCAGACCAGCAGCGTCGACTCCACCCGCGTCTATGCGACCGGGCAATCAATGGGCGCGATGATGTCGCTGTACATGGCGGCCCAGAACCCGGACCTGTTCGCTGCGGAGTACATCGTGTCCGGTCAGTGGGACATCTCCGAGATCCAGGGCCTGACCAGGAGCAGATTCTTCTATGCGACCGCCGCCGGAGACACCAAGGCGACCAAAGGTCAAACAGAGGTGAAGCAGATGCTGACGGCTGCCAACGTGCCGTTCGCGGCGGCCACCTGGGATGCGACGTGGAACAGCGAGCAGACCGCCACCGCATCCCGGGAACTGTTCTCCCAACCGGCGACGGACTACTTCGTCACCTTCACGACCGGAACCGTGCTACAGGCCAACCCCGGCGCCGGCTCCATGGAACACATGGCGTCGTTCGAACCCGCGTACCGACTCACCTCCGCCCGCAACTGGCTGTTCGCGCAAACCGGGACCTAGGGCCCTACCCATCGCGCATCGCGAAGCCGCGATGAACGCGTTGGCTAAGGTTGACGGGTGCAGGACAAACTGGTGTGGATCGATTGTGAAATGACGGGGCTGCGACTCGACTCGGACAAACTCATCGAGATCGCGGCGCTGGTCACCGATGGTGACCTCAACATCCTCGGAGAGGGTGTCGACGTCGTCATCCATGCCGACGACGCGGCTCTCGCGGCGATGCCCGAGGTGGTCCAGAAGATGCACGCCTCATCCGGGCTCACCGACGAGGTGCGTCGCTCCACCGTCAGCCTGGCCGAGGCCGAGAAGCAGGTCCTCGATTACCTGCGCCGCCACATCAGCACCGCGGGCACCGTCCCCCTCGCGGGCAACTCCATCGCGACCGACCGTGGATTCATCTCCCGCGACATGCCCGACCTCGACGCCTACCTGCATTACCGCATGGTCGATGTCAGCTCGATCAAGGAGCTGTGCCGCCGCTGGTACCCGAAGATCTACTTCGGTCAGCCGGAGAAAGGGCTCGCACATCGTGCGCTCGCCGACATCCGCGAGTCGATCCGGGAGCTCCGCTACTACCGCGCGGCGGCCTTCGTGGCCGAACCCGGCCCCGACAGCGAGCAGCTCGGCCGCATCGTCGCCGACCTCGGCCCGGCCTGAACACGCTGGTCACAAAGCGATTGGTATTCGACGCCCACTATTCGCTAGAGTATGAGCCTGGCTCTGGAACCCGGCGAGAAATCCCTGGTTCCCGACGCCGATGGTGGATGTAGTTCAGTTGGTAGAGCACCAGGTTGTGATCCTGGCTGTCGCGGGTTCGAGTCCCGTCATCCACCCCGAGACCAACTCCCCGCCGGAACACCGGCGGGGCGTTCGTCGTATGCGGAGCTCAACCGGCCGCACGACCATCGCGATGATGCCGCCGGCAGAGGGCCCGATACATCATCGGCGCGTCGTCGGTGTCACCCACCGCCACCAACTCGCCCGAGCGCACCACCACCCCGTCGATGACGCGCGCGTTGAGGAAAGCCGGCCGCCCGCACCAGCACAGGACGATGGCCTGCATGCGGTGCACCTCGTCGGCCAGTTCCACCAGTCGCGCCGAACCCGGGAACAGGACGCTTCGGAAATCGGTGAGCAGACCGAACGCGAAGACGTCGATCGCGGCGTCGTCGACGAGACGGGCCAGCGCCTCGACGTCGTCGGTGGTCAGGAATTGTGCTTCGTCACACACCACGTAGTCCAGGCCGTCGCGGGCGCGTGCGGTCAGGACGGCATGCAGGTCCACCCCGTCGCCGAAGACCACCGCGTCGGCGGCCAGCCCGATACGGCTGGTCACCCTGGGTTCGCCGGAACGGTCCAGGGTGGTGATGAGGACTCCGCGGCGCCCCTGTTGTCCCTGGTTGAAGTGTGTTTGCAGCGCGAACGTCGACTTCCCGGCACCCATCGGACCGTGGTAGAAGATCAGTCTCCCGAAGGCCGTCACGAGCGGCTCGGACGGTGATGCGACGGTGCCGGCATCGTTCGATGATGACGCACCGCGCCCACTCCTGCCGGTCGAGGACTGTGCGGACCTCTCCGATTCGTCGTTGTTCATCTTCATGCTCTAATCTGCGCGTCATGCTCGAGGACCTCAACAAGGCAGCCAAGAAGGTGGGCCTCAACGTTGCCCCCGGTAAGAAGAAGGACCGTTTCTCGGTCCGCAAGGTCAAGACCGGCAAGCTCATCGCGAAGAACATCGACGCCGACGAGGTGAAGTCGATCATCAAGGATCGCAAGTAACTTCGGTTCTCCTGCAACTCACGTCATCGACGCACCGGGGGTGCGATCGATAATCGGTGGCGCCGAAAACCGCCCACTGCCTACCGTGACGTCATGACACCGACCGAATCCGGCCCATCCGAACCCGCCGCGGCCGAGCCGATTCGCGATCGTCTCCGGACCGCTCTGCGAGCTGCCATGCGCGCACGAGATCGCGCCGCGGTCTCGGCGATCCGTGCCACCTTGGGCGCCATCGACAACGCCGAATCCAAGGGCATACCCGCCGGACGGGCCGGCGCCATCGAGTCCGCGGCCCTCGGTGTCGGCGCCGCCGAGGCGCCACGTCGTGCCCTCACCGAGACAGAGATGAAGGCCCTGGTCGACGCCGAGATCGCCGACCTCGACTCCGCCGCGGCCACCCACGAACGCGCCGGCGCTCATGACCGCGCGTCGGAGTTGCGTCGTGGCGCAGCCGGACTGCGCGCACTTCGCTGACTGACGCCCTCACCCTGGCGCCGATCCCTACCTTCACCTACTCTAGATATTACGTTGTTACGTAGTTACGGATCTGGAGAGGAACAGCATGCGCATCTGGGCAACCGTCGTCCTCGCCGTCGCCGGCCTCGTTGTCGCGACCGTCCCGACGGCATCTGAGTCACCACACGCCGAGGCAGCACCGGCGACGGCCGGGTGCGCTGCGCCCCCACCGCCCGACGTCTCGACCGCGCAGGGATGGATCGGTTACCTCGCAGCCCATCCCGACGACTACGGTCTGGCGATCACCACCGCCGACGGGCAGGACTTCGGCCACAACATCGGCGTGCGGTTCCCGACTGCGTCGGCCATCAAGTTGGTCCACCTGGCCGCCTACGCGCAGGCCGTCGCGCGTGGAGACCTGCATGCCGAGGACACCGTCAGTGTCGACAAGTGGGAGCGGTGGTACTTCCCGCTCGACGGAGGTGCGCATCGGGAGTCACTGCGGTACTTGGGGATTCCGGAGGTCAACGGGGTTGCCGTCGACCAGACCCGTCGGGTGAGCTACCGGCAGCTGGTCGACGTGATGATCCGGTTCTCCGACTCCGCCGCACCGGACGTTCTCCGGGAACGGTTCGGGGACGGCGCACTGCTCGCGATCATGCGCACCTACGGTCTCGGCGACGAGGCCCCCGGTCTCCTCGGTCTGTACCTGGGCCTCCTCGATCCGGCGGTTCACACTGCGGCCCAACGGGATTCGGCGGCGCATCGCTATCAGCACGACCCGGCCTACGCGGCACGCATGCTCTCCCTGGCCGCGACGGCCCCGCCGCTGACGGTCGCCACCGATTCGACCATCGGCGCAACGCCCGGCTCACTGCATGCGCTCATGTCCGCGATCGCCCGTGGGACCCTCGGGCCGGGTGCGGCGATCGCACGGAACGTCCTGGAGTACCAAGGCGTGTCACCCGACGGCGGGACGCTCGGCTTCAAGGGCGGAAGCCTGCCGGGAATCCTGACCGAGGTGTTCGAGTACCGGTTCGCCGACGGCCGGATCGCGGTCGGCACCTTGATGGTCCGCGGCCTCTCCCCCGACGACGCCGCGCGGAACGACTTCGCCCACCAGCGCCTGCTTCTCGGCGCGCTCACCGATCCGCAGGTGACCGCTGCACTACGATGCGTGGTGTGAGTGACCTCGAGTCCGAGCTGCACGAGCTCGCCGCGCGGGTCGACCGGCTCGAGGAGACGCTACGCGGCGGTGGTTCGCCACGACCGGTCACCGAACCTTCCGATGGTCCGGGCCCTCCCGGCACCGACACGTCCGACACCGCCACCGGCGCGCAGACCGTACGTTATTCCGGCACCGTCGATCTGGCCGGTCCGGTGCAGTGGAACATCCACTACGACGCCGCCGCGGCATTGGACCTCCCCACCGAATCGACCGCGGCGGTCTTTGCCGCACTGGGCCACCCGGCCCGCCTGGAGATCGTACGAATCCTGCTGCGCGGCAACGCTTCGGTGACCGATCTCCAGGCGGCCGGTGACTTCGGGACGTCCGGCCAGCTCTACCACCACCTGAAGATCCTCACCGCGGCAGGAGTGGCGAGCAAGCTCGGACGCAACGAATACGGTATCGCCGCAACGCATGTGGTTCCCACGCTGGTGGCGCTGGTGTCCGCGGCGGACATCAGCGGATCACTGTAGGACCGCATCCGACAACGGCGCTCCCCAACTGCGGCCGTACCAGTCGAGCAGCCGTCGGTTGATCAGACGTCGATCGGGATACTCGGGCAGGTCGGCGTGCGCGGCCAATCGGGTCAGCTCCGCCACCGACGCGTCCGCCCGATCCAGCGCTTCCGCCTTGGTGTGCCGTCCGTGCCGGAGCTCGGTCAGCCACGTCCGGTCGGGTTCGGCGATGGGCAGCGTGATCCGACCGGTGGTCAGCAGCTCGACACCCTGAATACCCAAGCGCACCATGTGATATGCGAACTTCGAGTCGAACCCGTAGGACTCGATCAGCTCGGGCCGGTTGGTCCGCCGAGCTCGGATGCCGAGCAGCTTCTCCTTCTGCGAGGTGAGGTAGCCGACGAAGCGTGCGGCGATCTGCCGCGACAGGAACATCGACGCCGACTCCTGTAGCTCCCGGCCGATGTCGTTGCGGTGCACCAATTCCTGCTCCGGGATGAACAGCAGCAACAGGATCGTCGGATTGCCGTCGGCGGCCAGTCGCGCCCACTTGCGCAGGGAGTACACCACCAGGTCGAGATCCCCGGCGCCCGAGCGATTCCCGTCGGGTTGAGTGCGGTACTCGTACTGCTCGAACGGCATCTTCTGCAGGCCCAGAACCCATTCGGGCCCTTCGATGCACACACCCATCTCGTCGCGGTCATCGCCACCGGTGGTCACGCCGTGCAGACCCGAGCCGACCTGACCCCGAAGGATCAGGCCGTGCTCGGCGATCTGCCGGAAGTCCGCATTGTCGTGCTTGGTCATGCCGTCGAAGCTATCGCGGCACGCAAGCGAATTACCGCTCGCGCACAGCCTCTCAGAGGGTGCGCGCGATGATCTCCTTCATGATCTCGTTGGTGCCCGCGTAGATCTTCTGCACCCGCTGATCCGCCCACATCCGGGCGATCGGGTACTCGTTCATGTAGCCGTAGCCACCGAAGAGCTGCAGGCACTCGTCGGCGACGACCATGGCCCGGTCGCTGGTCCACCACTTGGCCATCGCCACCGTCGGGATGTCGAGTTTGCCGTCGAGATGCTTGGTGATGCAGTCGTCGACGAAGACGCGTGCGATCTTGGCCTCGGTGGCCACCTCGGCGAGTTTGAACTTGGTGTTCTGGAACCCGAAGATGGGACGGCCGAACGCGGTTCGTTCCTTGGTGTAGGCCAGCGTGTGCGCCAGTGCGATTTCCATGCCGGCCACCGAGGCGACCGCGATGATCAACCGCTCCTGCGGGAGTTGCTGCATCAGCTGGATAAAGCCCTGCCCCTCCTCACTGCCGAGAAGGTTCTCGACCGGCACGCGTACCCCGTCGAAGAACAGTTCCGAGGTGTCCTGTCCGCGCTGCCCGACCTTGTCGAGCACCCGGCCCCGCCGGAAACCCTCTCGATCGGCCTCGACCAGGATCAGCGAGATGCCCTTGGCGCCCTCGCTCGCGTCGGTCTTGGCGACCACGATGATGAGGTCGGCCTGAGCGCCGTTGGTGATGAAGGTCTTCGATCCGTCGATGACGTACTCGTCGCCCTGCCGGATCGCCTTCGTCTTGACGTTCTGCAGATCCGATCCGGTACCGGGTTCGGTCATCGCGATCGCGCCGACCACCTCGCCGCTGGCCATCTTCGGCAGCCAGGTCTTCTTCTGCTCCTCCGAGCCGTAGGACAGCAGGTAGTGGGCGATGATGCCGTTGTGCAGGCTTGCGCCCCACGACGAGTCGGCCACGCGCGCCTGCTCTTCGATGAGGATGGCCTCGTGGGCGAAGGTGCCCCCGCCGCCGCCGTACTCCTCGGGGATCGACATGCAGAGCAGTCCGAGTTCGCCGGCCTTGTTCCACAGGTCGCGGTCGACGTGGTGCTGCTCGATGAACTTGTCGATGTTCGGCTTGATCTCCTTCTCGCAGAAGTTGCGAGCAAGGTCGCGCAGTGCGGTCAGATCGTCGTCTTCCCAGGAAGAGCGTTCCACCATGGTGTGTGTCCCATCGTCACATGAACATGTCAGCGACGATCGTATCAGTGCTCAGTGGCAGCGTCCGGACGGGCCGGTCAGGCGTTGCCCTTCGACCACACCGCCCACGGGATGTTCCAGTCACCGAGTCCGTCGGTTCCCGGAAGCGTGCCGCCCACGGTGTTCTTCACGACCACCGGATCACCGCGCAGGGTGTTGCGCATGACCCAGAGCGCGTTGTCCGGACTCAGGTTCAGGCACCCGTGGCTGGTGTTGGTGTTGCCCTGTGCCCACACCGACCAGGGCGCGGAGTGGAAGAAGATGCCGCTGTAGGACATTCGCGTCGCGTAGTCGACGGGCGTGCGGTAGCCGTCGGCCGAACCGACCGGGACACCGTAGGTGGACGAATCCATGATGATGTTGTCGTGCTTGTCCGACACCAGGTAGATGCCGTTGTCGGTCGGCGTGGCGTCCTTACCCATCGACGTCGGCATCGAGCGGATCGTCTTGCCGTCCTGGACGAACGTCACCTGCTTGGTGTTGTCGTCGGCGGTGATCAACATCGAGCGTCCGACCTTGAAGGTCGACTTGACGTTCTCCTGACCGAACAGGCCACCACCGAGGTCGATCCCGTAGGTGTTCACCGCGACGTTGACCGTGGTGCCCGGCTTCCAGTACTCCTGCGGCCGCCAACGGACCTCGGTGTCACTGATCCAGTAGAAGGCGCCCTGCACCGGCGGGTCGGTGGTGATCTTGATGGCGTCCTGCGCGGCACGACGGTTGGTGATCGACTCGTCGAACTTCACCGCGACCGGCTGCCCGACGCCCACCGTCTCGCCGTTGTCGGGGGTGAGGTAGGCCTGGGTGAGATTGTTCGGTGCGCGCGTGGTGAAGGACACCTCGCGGGTGGTGGCACCGCCGACGCCGGTCGCATCCGCGGTCAGCGTGTAGGTGCGGTTGTAGCCGAGCGGTTCGCTACTGACCCAACGGGTTCCGTCTTCGCTCAACTCCCCGCCCACGGCGGAACCGTCGGCCTTGTTGATCCGGACGTTGGTCAGCGCACCCTCGCTGGCGACCACCGTGATCGGGGCGCCGGGCTGCACGCCGACGGCATCGTTGGCGAGGGGCTTGTTGCCCCATTCGGTGATCTCGAGGCCGGGCTTGAGCAGTTCGTCGTACAGAACCGAACTGCCGACGTTCGACGAATACTTCGATTCCGACGAGCACGACGTCACCAAGGCGACGATCGCCAGCAACAGCACACCGACCGCGACCGATGACCGCGAGCGATTCCGACCGATCCCCATAACTCTCCCACCTGCAACCATGACCACCAGCGAAGGAATCCCCGCAATCCCGCACCAAGTGTACGAGATACCGGATATGTCGGAGTCCCACCCACGCGCCCGCCGCTGTCGGCCGAATGACGTCCGAGAGGTGCTCGCGCGATGAGAGATCCTCGACATGAATGAACGCCCCGCACCGAGCGGGACGTCCATGTCGCTTTCGGGCGATCTTACCAAATTCGCCGGGTACCCAGGCGCAGCGCGACGCGGTGTCAGGCGGCGCCCGGACCCGTCGTCGGAGCGGTCCCCGAGGTGGGTGCCGATGGCGCGTTCCGGCGGCGGCGAATCCGGACGACGAGGACGAACACGACGGCGAACACCGCGACCGCGAGGATCACGCCGGCCAGGGTCGCGCCGCGGAAACCGGGCCCGTCCACGTCGAGGATGCGTTCGCCCGCGTGTGCCGCACTGCTGTTGCCGGCCACGATCGACAGCGTCAACAGATTCGGGATCGACACCACCACGGCGAGGACGATCAGCCCGATCGCCCAGTACCGTCCGCCACGCCAACGACGAGTCCACCAGATCGGCACCAGCAACAACAGTGAGACGAACGTGCAGACGAATCCGAACGCGAGGCCGTATCCGGTGCCCGAGGTGATGCTGCCGTCGACCATCGAACCGATGTGCTGCGCCCACTCCCGTGGCGCGAACGCCGCGAGGATGAAGTAGGTGATCACCAGCAGCACCGCGAGGATGCCGACGGCGATCGCCTTCCACGCCCACGAGGGCAGTCCGTTCGAGGAGGCCGCCGGGCTGACCGGTGTCTTCGCGTTGTCGCTCATGACCACATCGTGGTGACCGGATCGGCCGATTGCCAACCTCGGCACGACACCGTGACCGCTTCGATATCGACCTTCGCGCTTCGCGCAGACCGTCGATGCTCGCGCGGGCCGTCGACGGCTCACCTGAGCCACGAGGACCCGCGCGACCGGAGACCAGCCGCGGGAAAGCGATCAGGACCTCGCCCGGGTGACCAACTCCAGCGAGTCGAGAAGGCGAAGCCGATGGTCGATCTCGCGCAACTGCCGGGCCGCCTCGATCGGGTCGTCGACCTCACCGACCGCGGACGCAACGCGGTCCCGGGGCCACTCTGCCAGTCTCGCGCGCCGCTTCCGCTCGTTGCGCAGTTCACGGACGCCGTAGAAAGAAAATAAGGCGAACATCGCGGCGGTCCACCACTCGCCCATGATGAGGGAACCGACGAAGACCACCGGCGACACGACCGCGAGAAGGAGCGCACACCATCTGATGGCTTTGCTGAGCACCCCGAACCCCTTTGTCGACTCCAACCCGTCGCTGCAGGATATCGAACCAATGATGTCGGGACTTCGAGGCCGCCGCGACGCCACCATCGGTCGTGCTTCGGGACAGAGGCCCCCCTTGACCGACTGCCCCGCGCGGGGCGATCTGAGCCGCGGTCCCGGGCTGCGGCTGCCAGTTGTTCAATGATCAGATGTGCGCGCTCCACAATGGCGGCGACCTTCCGCCCGAGATCGATCTCTCCCTGTTCTCGGGCTGGGTCCGATTCGACGATCTGCCGAGCGCTGACGTGCCTCGTGGGCCGGGCGTCTACGTCGTGGTGCGCGACACCGACGTGCCCCCGGAATTCCTCGACGTGTCGCCGGCGGGGCATTGGAAGGGCCGCGACCCCACCGAACCGATCGCCGACCTGCGCGACCGTTGGGTACCGGCGAGCCGTGTGATCTATATCGGCAAGGCCAACGTCGGCAGGAGGGGTCGACGCGGGCTGCGACGGCGGCTTGATGAGTACCGCCGGTACGGAGCCGGTGAGACTGTCGCGCACTCAGGCGGGCGTCGCATCTGGCAGCTCGTCGATCACGCCGATCTGCTCGTCGCGTGGCGCGAGACACCCGACGCGGACACCGCCGAAGCCGAAAGTTCCATGATCGCCGCGTTCCGCAAACGCCACGGTCGCCTGCCGTTCGCAAACGCGAGGCTGTGAAGCCCCGGGGGACCAACGATCGCCACTGAACCCTGTTGGGCGCCTTGCCGGCCCGCGCACCCTCGTGAGGCACCGACCGAAGAATCACTGCCCTAGCGTGGGCCGCGGCCGAATACGTTCAGGCTCGACAGCGCCGCCGATCCCGAACACACGCCAGTGATCGAATTCGGCACCGGGAAGATCATCGAGATCTGGGCACCGCTGCATCGTGGCGAAGATCGTGTCTGCGGGCAGAGCGACATCCCCTGATCCGACATGACGAGCGAGATTCGGCTGCACCGATGAGAGCGTTGGTGTCCAGTACGAGGACAACGGTCAACTATCCGCTACCTCCGGCCAACCGGCATGTACGCCCTGACGACGTTCCCGCCGGATACGCTCGGTTTCGGCTTCGACTTCCTCGAATGCCGTGTCCTCAAGCAGTTCGCCCCGATCACGGACTTTGCCGTAGACGGCATCGAGAGCGGCTCGGGCCAGCGCAGCATCGTCGCCCTTCTCCCCGTAGCGCGCAGACAACCTCCGTAGAGCGTCGGCACGCCTATCCTGCCTGCTCATGGGGTCCTCCTCCCGGGTGGGTGTCCGGCAAGGCTACCCATCCGACGACAGGAGCGTCGCGAACGATCCCCAGGGCTTCTCACGCGGGCATCGGGGCCGTCTGGTTGCTCGCGCATCGGGTGACACAGGCGAGACCACGCCGTACCGGTCACCAGCCGGTAGATCGCGGCGGGCTGGTGTACCGGGACGCCCGATCGGCCCTCAGCGTGCGCCTGGATCTCGTTGCGCCGGAGTCGATCTATCGGATGTGCCGGTCCGAGGTCCTGGGCGGCGTTCGCCGCTCTTGGCACACCCGGCCACTCAACGAGAAAGCCAGGTCAGAGGAAAATTTCTTCTGACCTGGCTTCTCTTTGTGCGCCATCAGGGACTCGAACCCCGAACCCGCTGATTAAGAGTCAGCTGCTCTGCCAATTGAGCTAATGGCGCTTGGCGAACCGAGAGGAAACATTACATGACCGGTGCCCCAGAAATGAAATCGGCTGGTCAGGAGCGTATTCCGCTCGGTGTCGCACCGATCGTCAGGCGTTGCCCTTCTTCCAGACCGACCACGGGATGTTCCAGTCGCCGAGACCGTCGTCACCCGGAAGGATCGGTCCCACAGCGTTCTTCACGGTGACGATGTCGCCGCGCAGTGCCGTGTTGAGGAACCATTCGGCGTTGTCCGGGCTGACGTTCAGGCAGCCGTTGCTGACGTCGTCGACGCCCTGGTCGCCCAGCGACCAGGGAGCGGAGTGGACGTAGATGCCGCTGTAGGAGATCCGGGTCGCGTCATACACCGTCTCGCGGTAGCCACCGGGCGAACTGACCGGCACCCCGTAGGTCGACGAGTCCATGATCACGCTCGGATCCCGTTCGGCCACAATGTAAACACCATTGTTGGTCGGGGTGGAGTCCTTGCCCATCGAGGTGGGCATCGTGCGGACGACCTTGCCGTTGATCGACACGGTGATCTGGTGGGTGTTGTCGTCGGCGGACGCGATGAGGCTGCGTCCGACGGTGAAGTGGGTGCTCAGGTTGTTGTCGCCGTACACGCCGTCACCGAGGTCGATTCCCTTGGTGTTGACCTTGACGCCGACCTTGGTGCCCGGCTTCCAATAGTGCTCCGGGCGCCACCGCAGCATCGAGTCGTTGACCCAGTAGAAGGCACCCTCGACCGGCGGGTCGGTGGTGACCTGGATGGCCCGCTGCGCGTTGAGCTTGTTGGTGACCGGCTGATCGAAGTTGATCATCACCGGCTGCCCGATGCCGACGGTCTCCCCCTCGGCGGTCACGCTCGACGCCGACGCGGTCGACTCCGCCGAGGCGGTACTGAACGTCAGCTTCTTGGCCCCGGCACCCTCGATGCCCTGAGCCGCCGCGGTCAGCGTGTAGTCGGCGCCGAAGTCGAGGGCGTTGGTCGCGGTCCACGTGGAGCCGTCGGCGGAGACGGTGCCGGCGACCGGCCCGTCATCGCCGGTGACGACGACCGACTTCAGGCTTCCGTCATGGGCGGTCACCGTGAGCGGCGCCCCGGGCATCACCCCCACGGCGTTGTCCTTCACCGGGCGGTCGGCCCACCCGGTGACGGCGATGTTCGGCTGCCCCAACGAACTCAGCGCCGGCGCATTCCCGACAGCGTCGGAATACGACGACGACGCCGTGCAACCTGGCAAAACGGTCACAACGGCGCCGGCGGTGAGTAGGAGGAGTGCGTGTCGGGCGTTGACGCCCCGCACCCGGGTCACCTCATGACCTTGCGAATGACGAGAATGACGACAACCGAACCGACACCGGCGATGGCGTATTTCACCGCGGGCTTGTTCACGAACGCCAGAGCCGCGCTCTTGGCGTCCTCGGTCAGGCGCTGCGGGTTCGCCCGAGCAGCCAGGGTGTCGAGTGTGCTGGCCAGTTCCTCGCGAGCCTTCGCGATGTCCTGTTCGATACGGTCGGTATCCCCGGCCACGTGGTCCTCCAAAACGTCTCACCAACGGAAAAATTGCCCAACGAACAGCACCCGACACCGGCACCGGGCCGGGTTCGGGACTGCTGACACAACGCGCCCGCACCCGGATGAAGTTCCCGGCGCGGACGATTGCGGCGTGAGCGCCATCTCAGGCTACGCCATGACCGCTGCTGAGCATGGACGTTGATCGGCTAGCCTGGCGTCATGTCCGAGTCACATCGCCTCGCCGTCGGCGACCCCGCACCCGCCTTCTCACTCCCGGACGCAGAGGGAAATACGGTTTCGCTCGCCGACTACGCAGGGCGAAAGGTGATTGTGTACTTCTACCCGGCCGCCGCCACCCCCGGGTGCACCAAGCAGGCCTGCGACTTCCGCGACAGTCTGTCCGAGCTGAACGGCGCCGGCATCGATGTGATCGGAATCTCACCGGACAAACCGGCAAAGCTCGCGAAGTTCGCCGAGGCCGAGGGCCTCACGTTCCCCTTGCTGAGCGACCCGGACAAGGAGGTGCTCACCGCATGGGGCGCCTTCGGCGAGAAGAAGCTCTACGGCAAGGTCGTTACCGGCGTCATCCGGTCGACGTTCGTCGTCGACGCCGACGGCACCATCGCCCTGGCCCAGTACAACGTCCGCGCCACCGGTCACGTCGCCAAACTCCGTCGCGACATGAAGCTGGACTGACCGCGTAGCCGACGATGACCGCGCAACCGCTGATCCCCCGCAAGAGGCCGACTCAGGAACGCAGCAAACGCAAGTTCTCCGCGATGCTCTCGGCCGCGCGCGATCTGCTCACCGAGGTCGGGTTCGAATCACTGACGTGCGAGGAAATCGCCTCCCGCGCAGAGGTTCCCATCGGGACGCTGTATCAGTACTTCGCCAACAAGTACGTCATCGTCTGCGAACTCGACCGGCTCGACACGGTCGCCGTCCGCGAGGAATTGACAGCCTTCGCCTCGGAGGTCCCGTCGTTGGAGTGGCCGGTGCTACTCGAGAAGTTCCTCGATCACCTCGCCGCACTGTGGCGCGACGATCCGTCCCGGCGTGCGGTGTGGCTCGCAGTGCAGTCCACCCCGGCCACCCGGGCCACCGCGTCGCAGAACGAGCGGGTGCTCGCCGAGCAGGTGGCGCGGCTGATCGCGCCGCTGACCCCGTCACAGCGCGATCGCCGCGACATGATGTCGCAGGTCCTCGTCCACACCGCGTACTCGTTGCTGAGCTTCTCCGTGCAGGACGGTCACGATCATCCGGAGACCGTCAGCGAACTCAAACGGATGCTCGCCGGATACCTGCTCCTCGAGGAATCCACCTCGACCATGTGAGGCGAGACGGTGAGACAAGACCGGGCCGCCACAGCGGTGTGGCGGCCCGGACGTCGGGGGTGATGGACCCGCTACTCAGCCGGCTCCCTCGATGATGGCGACGGCCGCCGCCGACGGACCGTCGTGCGTCAGCGACACGTGCACGAGGGTGTCACGCAGGTGCTCGGCGATCTCGCCGGCCAGCCGGATGGCCGGACGGCCCCAGTTGTCGGTGATCACCTCGATGTCGCTGTGCCGGATCAGCGGCAGCAGCGGCGACCGCGCGAAGCGGCTGACCGACCACGCCTTGACGACGGCTTCCTTGGCGGCCCAGCGGGCGGCGAGGTGACGGGCATCCTCGCCGGTTCCCGCGGCCGAGTCCCGCCGCTCCCCGACCGTGAAACGGTCGGAGAACGTGGTACCCGGTTGGGATAGTTGCTCGGCGAATTCGGGGACGGACACGATGTCGATCCCCACTCCCAGTACGGCCATGTCTCAGCTCACGCCCGATCCGGACACGGCATCGCCGTAGGCACCCGAGGTGCCCAGGCGCACAGCCGGATCCAGCAGCAGGTCGGCCTCGGCGTCGTGCTCGTCACGGGCCTCGTCGAACCGGCGGTTCGGCGGACGACGGTAGGCGGCCTCGCCACCGCACATCGCCTGCAGCAGACGCTGGCTGCCGTTGCGCTCCCGCTCGGCGGCCCGGCGACGGTACTCATCCCGCTCGGCCGGATCCAGGGAGGCGATGAACGCCTCCGGATGGACGACCGCGATGAGTCCCGATACGTGACCGAAGCCGAGGCTGGTGAGCAGACCGGCCTTGAGCGGGAAGCGATCTCCCAGACGCAGGGTCTCCCGTGCCCACACCAGATGCGGGTACTCGACCATCTTCTCGTCGACGCAGTCCAGACTGCGGTTGGGCGGGATGACGCCGTCGCGCAGCACCTGGCACAGCCCGATGAGCTGGAAGGCCGCGGCACCACCCTTGGCGTGGCCGGTCAGCGACTTCTGCGACACCACGAACAGCGGCGCGCCCTCGCTCCGGCCGATCGCCGCCGCGAGCCGCTCGTGCAGTTCGGATTCGTTGGGATCGTTGGCCCGCGTGGACGTGTCGTGCTTGGAGACCACCGCGACGTCGTCGGCGGAGACACCCAATGCATTGAGCGCGTTGGCCAGCGGCGAACTCAGCGCACCGCGCGCCGCACCCAGCGCACCCAGGCCGGGGGCCGGGATAGAGGTGTGCACACCGTCGCCGAAGCTCTGCGCCCAGCCCACCACACCGAGGACCGGCAGACCCATCTGCGCCGCGACGTCGCCGCGGGCCAGCAGGATCGTTCCGCCACCCTGGGATTCGACGAATCCACCGCGTCGGCGATCGTTGGCCCGCGAGTAGCGGCGCTCGTCGATTCCGCGGGCGGCCATCTTGGCCGACTCCGCGGTCGCGGACATGTCACCGAATCCGACGATGCCCTCGATACCGAGGTCGTCAAAGCCGCCGGCCACCGCGAACAGTGCCTTGCCGAGCCGGATCTTGTCGACGCCCTCTTCCACCGACACCGCGGCGGTGGCGCACGCGGCGACCGGGTGGATCATCGCACCGTAGCTACCGACGTAGGACTGGACCACGTGGGCGGCAACGATATTCGGCAGGGCCTCCTGCAGGATGTCGTTGGCCTTGGACTCACCGAGGATGGTGTTGATGTAGAGCTCGCGCATCGAGGTCATGCCGCCCATGCCGGTGCCCTGGGTGTTGGCCACCAGACCGGGGTGCACCCAGCGCATCAGTTCGCTCGGGGTGAAGCCCGACGACAGGAACGCGTCGACGGTGGCGACCAGATTCCACAGCGCCACCCGGTCGATCGACTCGACCATGTCGGCGGAGACGCCCCAGCGGGTCGGATCGAATCCGGTGGGGATCTGACCACCGACGGTGCGGGTCAGGGTGAACGTGCGCGGCACCCGGATCTCGGTGCCGGCCAGTCGCGTGACCTGCCATTCGCCGGACTCCTCGTCGGCCACGACGCGGGTGCGTTCCGGGTCGGCGGCGGCGAAGGCGCGTGCCTCGGCCTCCGAGGACACCGAGAAGGTGAGGTCCTCGTCGAGGAACACCGATGTCAGCAGCGGTGAGGTGTTGTCGATCATGGCGCCGTCGTCGGCGTAGCGACGGATGCCGCAGCGTTCGACGACCACGTCGTGGTAGCGCTCGGCGATGTCGGCCTCGGCCACCGGATCACCGGATTCGGTGTCGTACCAGCCCGGCTTGGGCGCGGTGTCCCAGGTGATCAGGCCGGTGTTCCAAGCGAGTTCGAGAACACCTGCGGCCGAGAGCTTTTCGTCGACCTCCATCTCGAATCGGGTGCGCGCCGAGCCGTACGGTCCGAGCTCACCGGCACCGACGATGACGACCATGTCCTCCGGCCGGGCGTCGATGCTCGGCCACTGCGGCGTCATCCCCGCGGTGGCGCGTGCCGGTGCGGGCAGGGCCGCGACGGTGACCGGGGCGTCGGCCGCATCCTCGTCGGCCTCTTCGACCGCGTCGGCTGCCGCTCCGGCAAGGGCTTTCAGGTCGATCGACGGGTCCAGGCCGCCGGTGAAGTCGGCAATGACCGCCGCCTCCTCGGCCGTGACACGGGTGTCGGAGTCGCACAGTCCGAGCAGGTTGGCCGCCATCTCATCGGTGGTCCAGGTGCGCACACCCGCGGCCTCCACGGCGTCGACCATGCCGTCGTTGTGGCCCATCAGACCGGTACCCTTGACCCAGCCGATCAGAGCGTGCGCGAGGGTGGTCTTCGAGCCCCAGGATTCCTCTGCGCCCCAACGGGTCACGAGCGCATCGAGGGCAGCCTTGCTCTCGCCGTAGGCGCCGTCACCACCGAACATGCCGCGGTTGGGCGAGCCCGGCAGCACGACGTGCAGGCGGGCGGCGATGTCGTGGTCGGCACCGATCTCCGAGAGCCCCGCGATCAGTCGCTCGACCGACCACAGCAGCACCTTCATCTCCAGTTCGGCACGGCCACCGGCGTCGGTGAGGTCACCGGCCACCCGCGGAGCGGCGAACGGGAACAGCAGCGTCGGCTTCATCGCCGGCTTGACCACCGCGGTGGTCCCGCCCAGGTTCTCGGTCTGCTCACCGCCCAGCCAGGCCGCGAGTTCGTCGATGTCGGTGTAGGCGGCCATGTTGGCCGGCGCCACCCACAGCGCCGCGTCGTGGCGGGCGTTGTCGCGGAAGAGCTTCTTGTAGAACGCCAGTCGCGACGAGTCCAGACGCGAGGTGGTGGCCACCACGGTGGCGCCGCCGGCCAGCAGGCCCGCGACGACCGATGCGGCGATCGATCCCTTGCTCGCGCCGGTCACCACGGCGACCTGATCGGCGAACTGCCCCTGACCGGGCTCCTCGGCGGCGGCCGCGATGGCACCGTAGAGGCGGGCATGCACCGGATGCCCCTCCGCGGCCGCCTTGGACTGCCACCAGCCGGCGTGCACGGCGACGGTGTGACCGGCGCCGACGAAACGTGCGACCTGCGCGTCGACATCGAGGTCGGCCTCGTCAGCCAGCCACAGACGCACCAGATCCTCTCGCGCGGTGGCCCAGCGGTCGTCGATGAGCACCACTTTGGCCTCGTCGAAGGCCGGTGCCACGGTGCGCGCCCAATCCGAGCCGAGCTCGTCACTGACCCGCTGTGCCACCACGGCATTGGGATCGTCGGCGGCCTCCGGGGTGGAGACCTCCTCGATCAGACCGAGCTTGGCGAGCAGGGTGTTCGCGGCCGAGGCCAGCGCCCCGGAGCGGCCGGTGATCGCTTCGGTGAACTCGCCCAGCGCGGCCGCGTCGACGGTGGCCCCACCGCCGGATTCGGCGGCCGGCTTGGCCACCGCGATCCCGCGGGCGGCACCGGCGGCGACGACGGCCCGGTCGATCAGGCCGTCGAGCGCGTCGGTGTTGGCGACCGCGCCGTCGAGCAGGTCGCCGAGGTCACCGCCACGAACGCTGGCGCCGTCGCGGCTGCCCAACGCGAGCGCGACCTGGGTGTGCAGGGCCCAGCCGGGGCCCAGCTGCCAGACACCGGTCACCCGGTCGGTGATGTAGGACTGGCGCTTGCCGGTCGGGCCGATGACCTTGCGGATCTGGTCGCCGACCGCGTCGGTGAGCACCGTGCCCAGCGGGCGGTAGCCGCGGGCCAGGCTCTCCACGGTCGAGGCGAGCGCGCCCATGTCGGCCTCGGCGGCACCGTCGATGGCACCGAGGCCGAGTTCACCACCGATGTCGAGGAGCAGCTGATTGCGGCGTGAGGACACCCCGTCGCACAACGCCTCGATGGTGTCGGCGCCACCGATCTGATCAACCCGCATCTTGGTCCACAGCGCGATGACGGCCTTGACCGCATCTGCCGGGCCGAAGGAGATGTCGTCGGGACGGGGTCCGGAAGCCGCGGCCGGGGCCGGGGCGGGCGCGGCGGCAGGTGCGGCGGCCGCTGCCGGGGCGGCACTCTCGGTACCCGCATCGGCGGCCGGCTCGTCGGCCTCGTCCTCCGGTTCGGGGCCGGAGTCCTTGGCCAGGATGACATCCGAATCGCGTTCGAGGTTGACGACCTCGGTGGTGGCCGAGACGTAGGCATCGAGCTTGAGGGTGTTGGTCGCCAGTCCCGACAGGGTCGGCGCGCCCTTCAGTCCGATTTCGACGAAGCGCTGGATGCCCAGGCCGTCACGTTCGGTGCCGGAGAACAGCAGATCCTGCGTCTCGATCCAGCGCACCGGGCTGGCGAACTGCCATGCGAGAAGTTCGATGAGGATGACGCGGGCCAGCTTGGCGGGCTGCGCGGACCACGAATCCCAATCCGCGAGAACCGCATTCAGCGGGTCGGAGGGGACCAACTCGGCGATCTCGGTGACGAAGTCCCGACCGAGGTTGAACATCCGCGGCACCAGGTTCGGGATGTAGTGGCCGATGAGGATCGACGGATCGAACTCCTCGGGCAGCAGCGCGTCGAGTTTGCCGCGAAATTCCGGGACACCGGCACGCAACACCGTGGAGTGGAAGGGAACATCGATGCCGGGCACCAGGATGAAGGAGCGCTTGCCCCCGAATTCGAGACGACGGCGCTCGATCTCCTCCTCGAGCACCTCGAGGCCACGCACCGTACCGACGAGCGCGTACTGCGAGCCGAGCAGGTTGAAGTTCACGACCTCGAGGAACTCGCCCGCCGAGTCACCGAACTCGCTCACCCAGGTGGCGACATCCTCGTCGGCCAGACCGAACTGGCTCGGCCGGATCGCGGCCATCCGATAGTCGCTGCGGCCCTGCTCATCTCGGGGAACGAGATGGTGCATGGCCTCGCCACGCTGGAAGACGACCTCCAGCACGGCCTCGAGCGGAAGCACTCCGGCGCAGGCGGCCAGCGCGTTGTACTCACCGACGGAATGCCCGCAGGTGATGGCGCCCTCGACGAAACCGCCCGACTCCTTGAGCTCGGCGATCTGCGCGACGCCCAGGGTCGCCATGGCGACCTGGGTGAACTGCGTCAGGTTCAGCACACCGTCGGGATGGCTGTAGGTGGTGCCGTTGGCGATCAGGGTGGTCGGGTTGTCCCGCACGACCGCGAGGATCGAGAAGCCCAGCGCCTTGCGGGTGTGCTTGTCGGCGCGATCCCACACTTTGCGTGCGGCCTTCGACCGCGAGCGGGCGTCGAGCCCCATGCCCTTGCTCTGGATGCCCTGGCCGGGGAACACGTAGACGGTACGCGGCGCGGCGAGCAGTCCGGTGGCGCTCATCACGAGGTCGTCGCCGACCTTGGCGGTGACCTCTACGACCTCGCGGCCGGCGTCGAGTCCGACGCGGTCGACGCGGACACTGATCTCGTCACCGGTACGGACCATGCCGAGATACCGTGCGGTCCAACCGATCAGCGGACGCGGGGACGGGATGGGGTTCTTCGCATCGGTGGCGGTGACGACCTGCTGGGCTGCCGCCGACAACCACATGCCGTGCACGATCGGGTCGCCGAGACCCGCCAGACGGGCCGCGGAGGCGTCGGTGTGGATCGGGTTGCGGTCGCCCGAGACGCCGGCGAAACCGGTCATCCGCGACGGCGCGGTGATGGTCACCACGCGCAGGGTCTTGCGGGTGGCCGAACCCTCGTCGTCGAGCGCTCCGCCGGCCCGCGCCGGGTCGGTGAGTTCGGCGGCGCCGAGGCGTCCGCGGATCGCGAAGCGCTCATCCATCGTCGCGATCGTCGCATCGCCGGCACGCACCTCGACGGCCACCTCGACGACGCGTCCGACCTCGGTGTCGGCGACGGTTCCGGTGGTCGCGGTGACCGTCAGATCAGTTGCGGTGGTCGGGATGTCGCCGACGAGACGGACCACGTGGTCGAGATGGACGAGGTCGAGCAGACCCTCGATGACCGAGCAGCCCTCGTCGGTGGTGGCCGCGCCGATGACGCTGAACACGCTCGGCCAGCAGGCGCCGACCAGGGTATCGGGAAGCGCGAAACCGAAGGGCTCCGACGGCGTCGTCGGATGCAGGTGCGCGGGCATCGTGTAACCGGTGACGGCGGCGTGGTCGGCCACCGAATCCGGGTTCCACGACACGGTGGTGGTGGAGGCACCGTCGGTGACCTGTGCCAGCGACCCACCGGCGGCGACGGTCAAGATCTCCCGCATCGCGGCGGCGGCATCGTCGGCGAGCACCAGCGGGCTGCCCCCGTCGCGCACCGACGAGTCGATCCGCATCGGGATGCGCACCGCGGCCGAGGAGATCGGGATGATCAGGTCGAAGCGCTCGTCGTCGACCTTCTCCAACACGGCACCGGAGGTCTCGTGTTCGGCGCGCTCGGGCGACACGACGGTCCACCGGTCGCGATCACCCAGGCGGGCAACGGGACTCGGGACGATGCGGCCGGCCCAGCTGACGTCGTCGGCCTCGAGCACCGTGGTGATCGAGCCGGCGTCGGCGACCAGCCCGGCCCGATGGCGCGAGTCGATCGCGACGGGCTGCGCGCCGGCGTCGGTGAGGTCGGTGGCCACCTGCGCCTCGAAACGGTCGAGCAGATCGCCCACCGGCTCGTCGACCCGGGTGATACCGGCGACGGCCACCGGACCCGGGATGATGCAGACGGCGTCGGCGCCGTAGCGCGCGTCGTGCGCCTGCCACAGTGAGTCGCTGCGCCACCACCGGCGGACGTCCTTGTCGATCACCGGGACGAAGTTGACCGGCTTGCCCGGGGTGCGGCACTGATCGAGGAAGAAGGCGACGTCGGCGGGGTGCAGGATGTCGACCTCGACGGCCGGGTAGACGCCGATGACGGCATCGATCGCGGCATGCGCATCCTCGACACTGGCGACGTCGCCGAACATCGTCGGGATCTCACCGGAGTCGAGCGGGTTCATTCGGGCCTCGGTGCGGCGCAGCATCTCCACGAAGCGCTGCTTCCATGTGATGTCGGCCCACGGCAGCTGATCGGCGTCGGCCGCGCCGACCGACAGCGTCGCGAAACGCTCCAGCCACTGCCGGTAGGTCATCTCGGCGACGTCACCGAAGTACGGCTTGGCCGTCGGCGCCATGGCGGCGATGATCTCGTCGCGGCGGTCGGCGACGGCGTCGGCGTCACCGGCGACCTCGTCGAGCAGGCGACCGCAGCGCGACGCGGCGTTGTCGACCTCGTGGATGTCGGCGCCGAGTTGGCTTCGGCCGGAAGCCATTCCGGCGGTGGCGTGTCCTGCGCCGATCCATTCGTCGCAGCCGACGGTGTCGACGAGCAACTGCTTGACCTCGGGTGCGGTGGTCGCCTCCAGGGTGGCCATCGCCGCGGTGCCGACGAGGATGCCGTCCAGCGGCATCGTCGGGTAGCCGTGGTCGGTGGCCCAGGCGCCGGTCAGGTAGGCGCTGGCACGTTCCGGTGTGCCGATACCGCCGCCGACGCAGACGACGATGTTCGGGCGGGCCCGGAGTTCGCCGTAGGTGGCCAGCAGCAGGTCGTCGAGGTCTTCCCAGGAGTGATGGCCGCCGGCGCGTCCACCTTCGATCTGGACGATCACCGGGTGGTGGGGCACCTCGGCGGCGATGCGGATGACCGAGCGGATCTGCTCCACGGTGCCCGGCTTGAAGGCGACGAAACGCAGTCCGGCCTCGACGAACTCGTCGACGAGGGCGACGGCCTCGTCGAGTTCGGGGATACCGGCGGAGACGATCACACCATCGAGCGGGGCGCCCTGGGCGCGGGCCTTCTGCACCAGGCGTTTGCCGCCCAGTTGCAGTTTCCACAGGTAGGGATCGAGGAACAGTGCGTTGAACTGTGCCTGCCGGCCCGGCTCGAGGAGGTCGGTCAGGGTGGCGACGTTGTCGGCGAGGATCTGCTCGGTGACCTGCCCACCACCGGCGAGTTCGGCCCAGTGGCCGGCGTTGGCGGCGGCGGCGACGATGGCGGGGTCGACGGTGGTCGGGGTCATGCCGGCGAGCAGCATCGGCGAGCGGCCGGTCAGCTTGGTGAAGGATGTCTCGACGACGCGACGGCCGTCGGGCAGCTCGGCGATGGTCGGCGCGAACTCGGACCAGGGGCGTGCCACCTCGGGAATACCGCCGGGGCTGAACAGATTTCGCTGACCGCCACGCAGTGCCGCGGCCACGAGCCCGACACCCTGACCGCGGACCAGCGGTGCCGAGAGTCGGGTGGCGAGGTCACCGGGGCCGAAGTCGAGGATCCACCGGGCGCCGGCGTCGATGACGGAATCCACGGTCGCGACCCAGTCGACCGGCTCGACCAGGATGGAACGGGCGTGCCGCAATGCCAGGTCGACGTCGATTCCGCACAGCGCGGCCCATTCGCCGACGAGATCGACCGCGTCGGCCATCCCGGGGTGGTGGAAGGCGACACTGACCTGGAGGTGGTCGGTGGTGGGATCGAACGGCGCGCCGCCGATCACCTTGCGCTTGCGGTCGGCGGCCTCGGCCTCGGCGACCTGCTCGCAGCGCTCGGCGAAGGCGCGCAGATGGCGCGGTGCGCCGGACAGCACCACCGAGGTGCGGCTGTTACGGATCGCGACGACGGGAGCGGCGGCGAGTTCACCGGCGGAGAGGTTCGCGCGGTACTCCTGCAGCAGCGCGTCGATCCGTTCGGGGCGGATACCGGTGATGGCCAGCATGGGTGAGCCCTCGCCGGTGGTGGCGAGTCCGCGGCGCCGCGCGATGATGGTTCCGGCCGCGCCGATGAGGTGGGCGATGGCCAGCAGCAGGCCCTGCCCGGACTCGGCGACGTGACCGTCGGCACCGATGGCACCGGTCGCCAGCGAGCCCTGGGAATGGCCGACGACGGTGACCGGTGCAGCGCTCGTGGTGTCGAGGCCCTGTTTCTTCAGCGATTCGATGGCGGCCAGCTGGGTCAGCAGCACACCGGGACCCGACAGGGTGAAGTCGGCGAGTTCGGCGTCGGCGGGGACCTGCTCACCGGTGTCGACGGCGTGCACCCAGGACAGCGGATGGAAGCCGTCGGGGCGCGCCATGGTGATCGCGTCGGCGACCGGTTCGACGAGTCGTTCGGCCGCCTCGACCACGGCCGACACCCGATGTTCGAGATCGGCGTCGATCACCAGCTCGGCCAGCGTCGGCAACCACGCAGAGCCCTGCCCGCCGAAACTGATCGCGTAGGCCTCGCCGTTCTCGAGCCGATCGATCAGGCTCTCCGAGGGCCCGGTCTGGGCGCGGGCGTTTCCGGTGCGGTGGTGATCGACGGTCACATGAACTCCTGTGGGTTGTGTCCGGATTGGGGTGCGACCGATGGCGACGCCGAGTCAGGGCGTGCGTCATCGCGACCACCACCCGTTGGCTTTCGGGCTGGCCTCGCGTCGCTCTGTTGTGCTGAACACGCCTGCACCACAAGTCCTTTGGGGCGACGGCTTTCATCGGTGAAGCACCGTCGACGTGTTCGTGGGACCCATCATGGCACACAAAAGTGAGGGATTCCTCATGTTCGGAACTGACCCCGCGGTATACCGGTCGGTAATCTCGCGGGTAACACAGGCGTACACCGAGTGGCCTGCCACACCCCCGTGGGTTGCGGCAGTTCACGGGCGCTTTTGCCGCACCGAGCGAGCGTTCCGCAGGTCAGGGCACCCCTGTTATCTAATCGTTATGTGAGGTGAAACACGTCCGCGCGCGTTGTCGTATGAGTGGGTCGAGCGTCCACCTCCGATGTCCGAAGAGACTGCCCCGTAGGGTGTGGTGATCATGACCGACTGCGTCTTCTGCGACATCGTGACCGGCGCCGCGCCGGCACGACAGATCTACGCCGACGACCACGTCGTCGCCTTCCTCGACATCCGCCCGATCATGCGCGGACACACCCTGGTCGTGCCGCGCACCCACTCCGACGGACTCGCCGACCTGGGCATCGACGACGGCGCCCGGATGTGGGCCGCGGGGCGACGGATCGCGGCCGCGATGAAGGTCTCCGACCTCGGGGTCGACGGCATCAACCTCGCCCTCAACGACGGTTCTTCGGCGTTCCAGACGGTGTTCCACACCCATCTGCACGTGCTTCCGCGCGCCGACGGCGACCGTATCCGATTCGTCCGCGGACTCCTCGTGCGCCGCGATCCGAACCCCGACGAGACCGCCGCCATCCTGCGCGAGGCGATGGGCACCCTGCCGTGACGACCTCTGCCGCCGCCTTCGACGAGGTGGTCGCCCTCACCGCGCGGGCCCGCTGGATCACCGTGTTCTCCGGCGCCGGCATGAGCGCCGAGAGCGGTATCCCGACCTTCCGCGATGCGCAGGTGGGGCTGTGGGAGAACTACGACCCGGCCTCCCTGGCCACCCCCGAGGCGTGGGAGGCCGACCCGGACCTGATGTGGGCCTGGTATCGGTGGCGCGCCCGGCTCGTGCGACGGTCCGAGCCGAACGCCGGCCATCACGCCCTCGCCGATCTGCCGACCGCGGGACTCGACGATCCCGGCGATCCCGAGGCACGTGCGGTGATGATCGTGACCCAGAACGTCGACGATCTGCACGAGCGCGCCGGCACCCCGGTGCTCAGTCACCTGCACGGCAGCCTCTTCGCACCGCGGTGCTCGGAGTGCGCCACGCCGTACGACCCCGACGCCATGCTCGACGGGTCCGATGCCGGTTCCGATCCCGGTTCCGATCCCGACACCCCGCCGACATCCCGGAGGACACCGCCGTCCTGCCCGGTCTGCGGGGGGCGGATCCGCCCCGGCGTGGTGTGGTTCGGTGAGGCCCTACCCGAAGACGCCTGGCAACGTGCCGAAAGTGCCTTCCGCGCAGCCGATCTGGTGATCGTGGTGGGAACCAGCGGGGTGGTGTATCCGGCCGCGTCGCTGCCCGAGCGCGCCGCGGCGGCCGGCGTGCCGGTCGTCGAGATCAATCCGGAGCCCTCGGCGCTGTCCGCGCTGGCATCACATCATCTGCGGGCCACCGCCGCCACCGCCCTGCCCGCGCTGGTGAGCGCCCTGTCCCAGCGGTGAGAGAACCGACCCCACACTACTCCCCTGACGCGAGATCGATCGGCTGCCAAGAGGTTTCGGATCGCACCGGGCCGGTTGGCACCGACCCCGGCTTCACGCCGCGACGGTCGAGCGCATCCCACAGTCCGGCCAGGGCGGTGTCGGGATCGAGTTCGAACTCCGACTCACGCACGCGCCAGAACTCCCACCCGCACCGGCGGAGTTCGCGTTCGCGTTCCATGTCCGAGCGTGCCTGCGCACCGGTGGTGACGAACTCGTCGCCGTCACATTCCACCGCCATCCGACCGTCGGCGCCGGTGACCACCAGATCCATACATCGGTTGTTCACCACCACCTTCGGCGTGACGTGGTACCCACGACGGGACAGGATGTTGAACACCTTCTGCTCGAAGAGGCTCTCGAACGGTTCGACCCGCCGGTCGTCCGGGATGTCGACGGGCATCGGATCGATCGCGGGGCCCTGGTTGGCCTCGAGGTAACCGAGCAGCGATCTGCGCAGGTCGCCCTCGCCGAGGTCGTCGAGCGCGATGGAGTGGAATAACCACATCTGGTCCATCGCGCGCGAGGCCGCGACGTTGATGCGACGTTGGGATTCGGCCCGGGTCAGCGCCGCGATGGCGCCGGGATCGGAGACCACCATCGACAGGAAGATCACGCGTCGTTCATCGCCCTGGAAATCCGGGGGTGTCCCCACCCGGATCCGTCGGCGACGCCACTGCGCATCGTCCACCCGCTCACGCAGCAGCCGGGTGATCACCTCGGTCTGCCGGGTGCCCTGCAGCGCGATGACGCCGAAATCCAGTCCGTCGTAGGCACTGTCGGCGAGGCACTCGACGAGTACCTCGACCAGCGCAGCGGCCTCGGCCTCATTCACCAGTGTGTTGCCCTGCCCGGACGCGGTGCCGTCGACGCGTTGGGTCCGCAGCGGGTCGAGTCGGTCGGCGCCGTGCTGGCGGACCGGGATCAGCGGCGCGTCGGAGTAGAACTGTGCCGAGGAGTACCCGATGATCTCCGGCATCGAGCGGAAGTGTTCGCGCAGCCGGATGACATGCCCGAATCGGCTGCGCAGCAAGGAGAACAGACTCGACCGTGGGGTCAGCCCGTCACGCAGGTAGTGCGGCAGGTCGGGCAGGTGGGCGTCGAGGCCGGCGAAGGCGTCGTCGAGGGTGGTGCCCGACAGGCCGGTGGGCGCACACTGGCGATCGTCACCGACGACGATCACCCGGGGCGCGAGCCACAGCAGGTAGGCGCTCGTGACATCGGTTTGGCTGGCCTCGTCGACGATGACGACGTCGAAGGAATTCTGTTGTGCCGGGAACATTTCCACGACCTGGGCCAGTGGCATCACCCACGCCGGCACGGCGGCGGCGGCCTCGGTCATCGCTTCCCTCGCCGCGGCCCGGAAGCGGTGTGCGTGTTTCCCCGATCCCTTGCCCAGGTTGATCATGTGGTCCCGGTAGGACTGCAGCGCCTGGATCTGCGCGACCGTCACCCGCGACAGGCACGCCCGCCAGGCGCGGGCCGCGGCCAACTGGGTGGTGAGCTGCACCAGATCGGCCTCGGACTCGTCGAGCGCCGCCGACCAGCGCCGTTCGCCGTCGGGGTCGCTGCGCAGTTCCGCCCACGTCCGCGCCCGACGCCAGTCCCATGCCCGACGCACCTCACGCAGCCGCCCGTCCCACCCGGGATCGTCGGCCGTCTCGGCCAGCATGACCGCGAATTCCGGTGCCTTGCTGCGTAATCGAAGGATCAGCAGGTCCAGGGCCGACTGGTCCTCCCATTGCGTCCGGGCCGCCACCACGGCCCGTCGCGCGGCTTGGATGGCATCTGCGTCCGCGCTCGCGAGCGCCGCGATGAGCGCATCCCCCTCCGCAGACGGCCCACGCTCCAGTTCGGGGGCCAGCGCGTAGACGTGGTCACCGAGTTCCTTCTCTGCCAGCAGTGCATCGTTGGCCGCCGCGATGGCACCGGCGTCGTGCGCCACGGCCACCGCCTCGGCGACACTGCGCGGTCGGGGTCCGCCGGGGCTGATCGCCTCGAGTTCGCGCACCAGCGCGTCGCGTTCGGACAACAACGTCGAGATCCACCCGAGGCGCTCGTCGAGTCCGACCAGCCGATTCAGTTGCGATGACCGACTTCCCGAGACGTCGACCGGAACGTGCAGATCGGCGAGCACCCGCTGCGCGTGGTACACCGCGTCGAACACGGCGAGGTGATCGGCGACGGCCTGCAACGACCGTTCGTCGGTGGGTACCCGACCGTCGACGGTGGCCGCCACCCCGGACTCCTCGACGGCCCGCTGCGCCTCCGATCGCCGCATGCGACCACGCCAGCGGCCCCCGTCACGCAGGAAAGCGGCTGCGGCGGCAAACAATTCGCCATCCCCGGGGCGTGCACCGTCGACCGAGACCGCCTGCGCGCCGAGATCACGATCCCGGCGGGCGGCGTCGGCGATGACCGGCGACAGGGTGGTGACGCGCGACCACAGATGGGCGGCCTCACCGGCGAGCAGGCGATCGGCCATGTCGACCATGGCCGGCGGAAAGGCCGCCACCTCGGTCGCGGCCACGCCGAGGCGATCGCAGACCCCCTTGAGCCGCATCAGCCGGGCGCTGTCGACGCCGGACAGGATCGACATCAGCGAGCCGGTGCCGACCATGGGTTCGGTGGGGCGACGGGCGATACGCGCGCAGATCTGATCCATCCGGGCCGGATCGGGCAGGAAGTCGTCGAGGTCGACGAAGCGCTGGGCCTGCCGGGACGGCTGATTCCTGGTGGTGCGCAACATCTCCAGCACCCGGGTGAACTCGGCGGGTTCCAGCGGCGGCAGTGCCCCCTCGACGGGTCCCGGCAGCCAGTCGTATCGCGCCGCGTGCGCGTTGCAGTCACGGACCACCTGCGCGGCGGTGCCCCGGTAGTCGCCGGCCACCCATTCGTGGATCTCGGTCTCGGCACGGCGCAGCTCCCAGAGTCCGCGCAACGCGCGTTCCCGGCGGGCCATGGCCTGCTCCCGGCGGGCGGTCAGGTCATCGATCTCGGCGGTGCCGACACCGTCGACGTAGGTCGCCTTGCGTTCGGCGATCTCCTCGACACCCGAGACCATCGATTCGAAGCGGTCGCGGGTGATGTCGGCGGTGGACACCGTCAGGGCCCGCAACTCCGGCGGCAGGATGTCGCGGAGGACGGCCAGCGCTCCGGGCTTCTCGCTGGTCACCAGGACGCGCTGTCCCTTGGCCAAGAGCGCCGACACGACGTTGGCGATGGTCTGGGTCTTCCCGGTGCCCGGTGGCCCTTCGACGACGACACCGCTGTCGACACCGAGTTGGGCGAAGACATCGCGCTGTTCGACGTTGGCGGGCAGCGGGAAGAGCGCATCGCCGACGAGATCCTCGGCGGGCATCGCACCCGACGCGGCCAGCGCGGCCAGCCGCTCGTCGGATTCGATCGGCGCCACCAGTTGGGCCAGCCCGATGGGAATGTCCGCCTCGGGCGCATCGCGCAGGTCGGTGAGGATCGTCTCGTAGAAGTCGAGCAGCGCGTCGGGACTGCGTCGCCGGCACACCAGCGCTCCGACGAACTCCACCTCGACCGACACCGCCGCGTCGGTGCGTACACGCGAGACCCAATCGTGCAGGAGATCGTCGGCCTTCGGATGGATCGGGCTGGGCAGCGACTCGATCTTCGCTCGCACCTTCGCGGTGTTCTCGAAGTCGATGCCCTCGACCGACGACAACAGCCGTGCGTCGTGCAATGTCGGGACCGATCCGGCCGCCACCGCGACGCGGATCGTGCCCCGGTCGGGGTCGCGCTCGGCCACCACCGGCTGTGTCAGCAGGTACTCGCGGATCGTGGTGGTGGTGGGGGTGGCCGCATCCGCCGCATCCGGCGACGACACGGTCAGCAGGCCGGCGGCCAGCACGAGTTCCCGGGACTGGGGCGACTCGGTGAGGTCGTCGACCATCGCCGACAGACTGTCGTATCCGACGTGATCGGGCCCGAGTTCGACGACGAGCTGACCGGCCGCCGCGCCGGACCGAACCGCTATCGGGGTGCCGGTCCCCACCGGCAGGACCGCCGGATGCTCGTCGACGTCGCGCACGTCATGACCGCGGGAGGCCAGCAGGTCACGGAAGAAACCGAGCAGGCCGAAGACCTGATCGCGGCGGTGCGCGCGATGCTCCTCCTCGGTCATGAGCGTGGTGTCCTCCTGCGCAGATCGTCCGACCGGCCGATGACCGGGCGAGTCTGGCCGTCGGTCACCTCCGGTCGGGTCTGACCCATCACGCTATCAAGCCGCCGCCGGGGCGGCAGGACGCGCGATTACGATCCGGGGTTGCTGCGCAGCGCCCGGTAGCCACCGTCGATGTAGTGGACGTTGGTGTAGCCGAGGTCGGCGATCTGTTCGGCGATGCGGGGCGCCTGTGACGAGACCGACACCACGTTGATCTCGGTGTCGGGGTGACCGATCACCGGGAAGGTGCCCGACGGCGTGGGCGCGAGGCGCTCGCGGACGTCGGTCGGCTCGACGACGACCGCTCCGGGCAGGCTCCCCTGATGCCGCACGACCTGCGGGCGCGCGTCGAGGACCACGGCATCGCCGCGGCGGGTGTGGGACATGGCTTCGGCTGCCGAGATGGGATCCACCACTGACACTGGGGACTCACTCCTGATGTTGCTGAGATGTGTACGGCTGAGATGTATCAGACCGGGGGGCGCGAACACGGTCGCCCGCGATCCCCCGACAAAGGTTACGGAAAAATCTCGAAACGCCCAACATCGCCTCAACCCGGACACGCCGGAGCCGCCGGTGGCGGATCGCCGGGTCAGTGGGTCAGTTCCGCGGCCGTCCGGCGACGTGACGCGAACCCCGCTTACCCCAGCCGTCCCCGCGGGAGTTGTGACCGTCGCGCCCACGCTGCCCCTGACCTGCGCGTTTGTTGCCGCCCCGACCACGTGGGGGGCCCATGTCCTTGCGCAGATCGATCGGGTTCTTGCCGATCCGGGTGTTGCGCAGCAACTCCAGCGTCTCGCGATCGAGGTTGTCGGGCAGTTCCACCAGCGAGAAATCGTCGCGGATGCTGATGTTGCCGAAATCACCCCGGGTGAGTCCGCCCTCGTTCGCGATCGCGCCGACGATCGCGCCGGGCGACACCTTGTGTTTGCGGCCCACCGCGATGCGGTAGGTGGCGAATCCGCCGCCGCCCTTGCGCGGGGCGCGTTCGCGGCGCTCGGGCCGCTCTCCCGCGGGCGGGTCGGGTGCCATCAGGAAGCCGCCGTCGCGGGTCTCGAGCGCCAGCGCCGCGGCGATGTCGGCCATCGCCACGTCCTTGTCACGCGCGTAGTCCTCGACGAGTTTGCGGAACATGTCGAGGTTGTCCGAACCGAGGTTCTCGGTGATCGAGTCGGCGAAGCGCGCCACCCGCTGGGCGTTGACGTCCTCGACCGACGGCAATCCGATCTCGGTGAGCGGTTGCCGGGTCGCCCGCTCGATCGCCCGGAGCAGGTGACGTTCCCGCGGCGAGACGAACAGCAGCGCGTTGCCCGATCGGCCGGCGCGTCCGGTGCGGCCGATGCGATGCACATAGGACTCGGTGTCGTGCGGGATGTCGTAGTTGACGACATGGGAGATGCGCTCGACGTCGAGTCCGCGGGCGGCCACGTCGGTGGCGACCAGGATGTCGATCGTGCCGTCCTTGAGCTGATTGATGGTCCGCTCACGCTGCGCCTGCACCATGTCGCCGTTGATGGCCACGGCCGAGAAGCCACGTGCGCGCAATTTCTCGGCGAGTTCCTCGGTGCCCGATTTGGTGCGGACGAAGACGATCATCGCGTCGAAGGACTCGACCTCGAGGAAACGGGTCAGCGCGTCGAGTTTGCGCTGATGGGACACCTGTAGGTAGCGCTGGGTGATGTTCTGCGCCGTCGCCGTCTTGGCCTTGACGGTGATCTCCTGCGGATCGTGCAGGTACCGCTGGGCCAGCCGGCGGATGGCGCTGGGCATGGTGGCCGAGAAGAGCGCCACCTGCTTGTCGTCGGGGGTCTCGGCCAGGATGCGTTCGACGTCCTCGGCGAAGCCCATGGTGAGCATCTCGTCGGCCTCGTCGAGCACCAGGTACTCGAGTTGGGAGATGTCGAGGGTGCCCTTGTCGAGGTGATCGATGACGCGGCCGGGGGTCCCGACGATCACCTGGGCGCCGCGCTTGAGCCCGGCGAGTTGCACGCCGTAGCTCTGGCCGCCGTAGATCGGTAGCACCCGGACGTCGGGCATGTGCGCCGAGTACTTGCCGAATGCCTCGGCGACCTGCAACGCGAGTTCGCGCGTCGGCGCCAGGACGAGTGCCTGGGGACGGCGCAGCGCCGGATCGATCCGCGAGAGGATCGGGATGGCGAATGCGGCCGTCTTGCCGGTGCCGGTCTGGGCGAGTCCGACGACGTCGCGGCCGGACATCAGCGGTGGAATGGTGGCCGCCTGAATCGGCGACGGGGTCTCATAGCCGACCTCGGCGATCGCGCTGCGTACGCGGTCGTCGATGTCGAGGTCGTCGAAGCTGATCGACGGCGAATCGGTGTCGGGCTGATCGGTCATGGTCTGCGTGTCCCGTTCATCGAGATAACTGTAATGCGCGCGACGGCCAGAGTCCTTATCTGCGGCGGTTTGGCCGTGCTGACATCGGTTTTCTCCGAGTTCGCGACGGTCGATGCGCACTGTGATCGGCGCCACCGGGTTACTGATACCCTCGGTGCCACTCACCACTACGCAGCGGTCATGTGACTCGCACCGTCTGCCCGAAATGCCCGCATTCGATCACCCGTATTCGACCACACGTATTCACCCAGGAGCGTCATGCAGGAATACACCACCCCGTCCGACCTCGCCATCGACGACAAGGCCACGACGGTCGATGCGATCTTGCGCTACCGCGAACAGCGGCCCACCATGCCGCTGTTCAAGAAGCGCGCGTCCGGAACCTGGATCACGGTGACGGCCAAGCACTTCGCCGACGAGGTCGATGCCGTCGCGAAGGGACTCATCGCCTCGGGTGTGCAGGCCGGTGATCGCGTCGCGATCCTGTCGTCGACGCGCTACGAGTGGACGGTCCTGGACTACGCGATCTGGCGGGCGGGCGCGGTCACCGTCGCGATCTACGAGACCTCGGCCACCGATCAGGTCCAATACATCGTCGAGAACTCCGGCACCACACTTCTGATCATCGAATCCGAGGCGCAGTTCACCAAGCATCAGGAGGTCATCCTCGCCCCCGATCCGCTGCGCGAGACCCTGGTGATCGACCGCCACGGACTGGCCGAGCTGAGCAAGCGGGGCGAGAAGCTCGGGGACGACGTTCTCGACGAGCGACACGCGAACCAGTTGTCCTCCGACGCCGCGACCCTGATCTACACCTCGGGCACCACCGGCCGGCCCAAGGGCGTCGTGCTCACCCACGCGAACTTCCTGGCCGAGTGCGCCGCCACCCGCGACGCGGTGGGCGCCGGTCTGGTCGAGGGCAAGTCCACCCTGCTGTTCCTGCCGCTGGCCCACGTCTTCGCACGCGTCGTGGCCGTCGGGTGTGTCGAGAACGGCGTGATCCTCGGCCACACCAACGACATCCCGAATCTGATCAACGACCTCGCGGTCTTCAAGCCCAACTACATCCTGTCGGTCCCTCGCGTGTTCGAGAAGGTCTTCAACTCGGCCAAGCAGAAGGCCTACGACGGCGGCAAGGGATCGATCTTCGATCGGGCCACCGACACCGCCATCGCCTACAGCAAGGCCACCGAGAACGGTTCGGCCGGACTGGTGTTGTCGTTGCAGCACAAGCTGTTCGACGTGCTGGTGTACAAGAAGTTGCGCGCCGCGCTGGGCGGCAACTGCGAGGGTGCCATCTCCGGCGGCGCCCCCCTCGGCGCCCGGCTCGGTCACTTCTTCCGTGGCGTCGGCATCCCGGTGTACGAGGGTTACGGACTCTCGGAGACGACCGCCGCGGTGACCGCCAACAACGAGGACCACCAGAAGGTGGGTTCGGTCGGGCGGCCGGTGCCCGGCGTCAGCGTCGCCATCGCCGAGGACGGCGAGGTGCTGCTCAAGGGTCCGGTGGTGTTCACCGGCTACTGGCACAACGCCCAGGCCACCGCGGACGCGATCCGGGACGGCTGGTTCCACACCGGCGACATCGGACATCTCGACGACGGGTTCCTGTTCATCACCGGCCGCAAGAAGGAGATCATCGTCACCGCCGGCGGCAAGAACGTCTCCCCCGCCCAGCTCGAGGACGCGATCCGCGCGCATCCGCTGGTCAGCCAGTGCCTGGTGGTCGGCGACAACAAGCCGTTCATCGGCGCACTCATCACCATCGACCCGGAGGCGGCGCCGGGGTGGCTGGAGCGCCACCACCTGCCCGCCGACACCCCGATGGCCGACCTCATCAAGAACGAGGCGCTGCGCGCCGAGATCGACGCTGCCGTCGAGGAGGCGAATTCGAAGGTGTCCAAGGCCGAGGCCATCAAGAAGTTCGAAATCCTCGCGTCCGATTTCACCATCGAATCCGGCGAGCTCACGCCGACGATGAAGCTCAAGCGCAACGTCATCAGCGACACCTACAAGATGGCGATCGCCGACCTGTACACCTGATCGTCGGTCGGTTCCGCATCCGTGGGACACGTGAGACTCCTGTTACCGAAGTGGCAAATGTGACGATTGGGACTCGGTGGGCGCGCCGTCGTCGAAACGGCGGTGCGCCCACCTAATCTCTGGGCGATGAACCGGGACCTCGCCATCGACGTGACGCGCGGCCTGGCGATCTGGAGCATGATCACCGCCCACTTCGCCGACGGCGCCAAGATCGCCATGCCCACCCATGCCTTCCCCTATGTGGACGGCATGAGTGTGTTCGTCCTCGTGTCCGGGTTCATCCTCGGGCTGGTCCATCACGGCTGGATCGACGCACACGGCATGCGGTTCGCCTTCGGCAAACTCGCCGCGCGCCTCGCGGTCCTCTACGTCTGCCAGCTCACCATCGCGCTGGTGGCGGTGGCCGCGGGGATGGCCGGCTACTTCCGCCTCACCTGGCTGCTGCCGGTGGATGGGTGGGCCGAGGGCATCTGGGCGTCGGTCACCATGGCGTACCTGCCGAGCGGGGGGAACATCCTGCTGATGTACATGGTCCTGATGGCCTCCGCCTTCGCCGTCCTGCCGCTGCTGGCGCGCGGGTGGTGGGCGGCGGTCGTCGCCGCGTCGATCGGACTGTACGTACTCGCCCAGACCAATCCGCCGGACTGGTTCTATCTCACCGCCGACATGACCGCGCCCCGGATCCAGAACTGGGCGGCCTGGCAGGTCTTGTTCGTGCCCGCCCTCGCGATCGGGTGGAATTGGCGGCGGTGGCACCTCGCGACCAGGATCGAACGACACCTGCCACTGCTGGTCCTGGTGGCCGCCACAGTGGCCGCGGCGATGCACTTCCTGGTGATCGACGGCCCCCTCACCGCCTTCGAACCGGCGCTGGGCGACAAGCTCGACCTGGGTGTGGCGCGAGTCGTCGGCGCCTGGGTCGTCGTTCCTGTGGTCTATGGCGTCTTCCGCGTCTTCCTCGCCCAGTGGCATCGCGACTGGCTGCGACCGTTGGCGTTGTCGGGTTCCCGGAGTCTGGACTCCTATGTCATCCAGTCGTTGGGTCTGGTCGTCGTGCCGATCATGATCCTGGATCGGCCGTGGTCGACGTGGTCGATGACGGTGATCGCCGTCGGAGTGTTCGGAGCGTGCTGGGCGTGGGCGGAGTTCCGGCGCGCCTGCCACGTCGACAAGTTGCATCGTCTGCCGGCGATTCTCGCCGCGCCGATCACCACGGCCATCGCGCGGAAGATGCCCGCACCGGCGGTGCGGCCCGTCGGTGTCGCGTCCGCCGCCACACATTCGTCGGTTCGCCGCTCGGTCTCCGCCGGATCTCCGTCATGAACGGCGGGCGCGACGAGGTGATCGCCACCGCCGGTGACATGACAACTGCCGTCCACGCCGGCAACGACACCCGGGGCGCCGCGATCCGCACACCGATCACCATGGCCAACTCCTATCACCTGCCCCCGAATCCGGAGGCGGTCGACTGGTCGGGCACCGATGACCTGCTCTACACCCGCAATTCGGGCGCCAATCAGATTGCCCTACAACGGAAACTGGCGGTCCTCGACCACGGCGAGGACGCCGTGGCCCTCGCCTCGGGTGTCGCGGCGCTGCATGCGGTGTTCTTCACCTTCGTCGCCGCCGGCGACCACGTCGTGGTGTCCGACACCACCTACGAGGCGACGTGGAAGCTGTGGACCGAACTACTCCCCCGCAAGTACGGGATCGAGGCGAGCTTCGTCGACATCACCGATCTCGACGCAGTGGCCGCGGCGATGCGGCCGAGGACCCGGATGGTGATCACCGAGGCCATCGCCAATCCGACGACCAAGGTCGCCGACATCTGCGCCCTCGGGACGCTCACCCACGACGCCGGCGCCGTCCTACTGGTTGATTCGACCTTCACCCCGCCGCCGCTGTATCGCCCGCTCGACGACGGCGCCGACCTGGTGGTGCATTCGTTGACCAAGTACATCAACGGGCACGGAGATGCCATGGGCGGAGCCGTGATCGGCGATGCCGAGCGCATCGGGCAGATCAAACGCGAGGCGATGGTCGACGTCGGCGGGGTCATCTCCCCGTTCAACGCCTGGCTCATCGAACGCGGCTCGATCACGTTGCCGCTGCGGCTCGGCCAGCATCAGCGCACCGCCGAGCGTGTCGCCGCGGTCCTCGCGAGTGATCCCCGGGTGGCCTTCGTCGCCTACCCCGGCCTCACGTCGCACCCGCAGCACGAGCTCGCCCTACGCCAGTTCGGTGGCCGCGGATTCGGCGCGATGATGGCGTTCGCGGTCGACGGCGATCCGGCCACCCAGAATCGTTTCGTCTCCCACCTCCGGGTGATCACCTCGGCGGTCTCCCTGGGCCACGACGAGTCGCTCATCGTTCACGTCGGCACCGATGGCCCACGGGTGGCCGCCTATCCGGAGCCGTTCCGCAGGTTCGGGCATCTGCGGTTCTCGATCGGACTCGAGGACGCCGACGATCTGATCGCCGATCTCGTCGGGGCTCTCGACGCCACCTTCGGGTAGCGCGCGTCAGCGGGCGACCCAGGCGCGGGCGATGTCCAGACGCTGCCACCCTCCGGTCGGCCCGGACTTGTCGAGCGGATAGCCTGCCGGAAGAGCGGTGCGGGCCAGGATGTTTCGTAGCTGGGCGGTGCTCAGCCCGGGATGTGCGGCACGAATGAGGTTCTCCGCCCCGGCCGGCACAGTGAGCGCGGATGCGGTGTCACCGGTCGGCAGGAACGAGTAGCTCGCCCGCTGCCGGTAGTCGGCCAGCGCCGTCGCCGTCGGCTCCCACGGCTGTTGGCAGGCCGCGATGGAGCCGATCGGTGCGCCCACCCGCGCCTGCAGCACGCCACGCAGTTCGGTGCGGGCGGCGGCGAACAGGGCGGCGAATCCGGGATCGCCGAGCAGATCTGAGGCGGTAGCCTGGGCGAGCATCCGGCCGCCCATCACGTCGAGCGGGTAGTGCACGCCGAGGACGATGCGGTGATAGCCGTACTCCGCGCCGCGCGCGAGGATCTGCGGACCGACCTCCGGCAGCATCGAGGCGATCAGGAAGGCCTGGGTGTATCCCCAGGTCGTGTGTCCGGACGGATACGAGCCGCTGCCCTTGACCGCGGTGTACAGGTCCGGGCGACCGTCCCCGTACCGTCGAATGAGTTGGGGCGCAACCTCGAACGGGCGTGGGTACTGGAAGTACTTCTTCTCCTTGGTGGTGCTGATGCGTTCACCGGCGATCGACTCCTCACCCAGGAGCAGTTCAGAGGTCTTGGGTAGCTGTCCGGCCCGCAGCGCTGCCGAGAAGGCCGGCGCCAGCTGCGATCCGAGGGCGTTGAAGATGGCCGGACCCTCGATGGCGTAGTTGTCGTCGACGGCATACCGCGCGGTCGCGGGCGAGGCGGTGGTGTTGACGGCCACCGTCTCCGCGAGGTTCTGTTGCCGGATCAGCGGCGACGTGTGCGAGAACCCGTCGAGGATGGCGATGTGATTGGCCGGTGCCGCGGTGGTGAACGGGTCGGACTTCTGTGCCGCGGTGAATCCCGTCGACATCGGGACGGCCGTCGAGGTGAACGTGCATGCGGGAGCGGCGGCGGCCGGGGCGTGCGTCGCCGCCGTCGGCGCCACCAATGCCACCGCCGCCACCGCCGCAGCAATGATCCTTGTCCACTTCGGACGCACCATGATTCCTCCGATCGACCCGTCGTACCGCTGTCGCACTCACCTCACGAAGCGCGATGGATCACTCGGCATCAGGCGGTCGCACACGAAGTGAACACTGGGTGACCATTGCCGCCGAACACGACATTCCGCCCAGAGTGTCGGCCGGCGGATCAGCGTGTCTCGAAGAGGATTCCGCGGCCGATCGCCTCGCGGATCACCGGGAGCGCCGCCTGCGCCAGCGCGTCGGCGTCGACGTCGTGGACGCCGGCGAGCAGATCGATCAGCGTGCCGAGGGGTACCTGTCCGCGACACCCGGCCAGGAGTGCGCGGGACACCTCGTCGACGCCGAGAACGGCACCGGGCCCGCCGGGCCGCCGCACCGACGACCCGATCTCCTGCCAGCCGTCGTCGCCGGGTAGTGACTGCGATTCGAGGAAGATCGGCGCGGTCCGCAACCGCGCCGCCAGCAGATGCGCGTCGTCGTGCCCGAGCAGGTAGTCGCGCCGATCGAGAAAGGCACGCGCCTCCTCGCCGGTCACCTCCTCACCCGCGCCGGTGATCTCCTCGATGGTGTGATCCGGAGTGCGACGACCGTTGCGGCGCAGGGTGATCACGCCCATCCCGATCCCGGTGATCTTCTCCTCGGCGAACCAGTCCAGCCAGTCCGACCCGCGGCGCGCGATCTGCTCCGGGTCTTCGCCGGCATCGGAGAGCCACAGCGAGATGTAGCTGATCGGGTCGGCGAGTTCACGCTGCACCACCCAGGCGTCGAGTCCGGTCCCGTCGAGCCAGCCCACGATCCGGTCGCGCCAGTCCGTACCGTCACGGACAATCCAGTTCGCCAGCAGCTGTGCCGTGCCACCGTCGGTCAGATGGTCCGGGAGTTGCCGAATAAGTTCTGCGCACAGCGCATCTCCGGCCATTCCCGAATCACGGTAGATGTAGTCCTGGCCACCCGCCCCGACGACGAACGGCGGATTGGAGACCACCAGGTCGAATCGCTCACCGGCCACCGGCTCGAAGAGGCTGCCGGCCCGTAGGTCCCAGGTCATCCCATTGAGACGCGCGGTGGCCGCGGCCAGGGCGAGCGCTCGCGGGTTGGTGTCGGTGGCCACGATCGACTCGCAGTGCGCGTCCAGGTGCAGTGCCTGAATCCCACACCCGGTACCGAGGTCGAGCGCAGTCTCGACCGGATCACGGATCACCGCACGCGCCAACGAGATCGACGCACCACCGATCCCCAGGACGTGGTCGTGTGCCACCGGCCCGGACCGCATGGCCGCATCCTGGTCGGACACGACCAGATAATCCCGGACATCGTCGGCGTGCGGCCGGATGTCCAGGACTGCACGCACGCGGCCGTCGGCAACGCGTTCGATCACGCCCGCGGTAATGAGACCCTCGACGCCTGTCGTCGGACAAGCCTGTGCCATAGCAGGTTCCGGCTCATCCGATCCCAGGAGAAACAGTCGCACCAGCGCAGCGAGCGAGGGACGTCCGTTCCCGGCACCGGTGGCACGCAGCGCGGGCCACCAGACTCCGCGACCCAATGCCTCATTCGCCTCTGCGCCCAGCAGTTCCGACACCCCGTCGGCGGTGTACCCCGCCCGTCGCAGGTCGGCACCCAGGGCATCGACGACGGATTTCGATTGCAGCGGGAGATCACTCATCAGCCGACCCGCCGATACTTCTTGTGCATCGCCTGTTTGGACACACCGAGTACGACGCCGATCTCCGCCCAGGACAGACCTGCTGTCCGAGCGCGGCGCACGGCGACCTCTTCGTCGCGCGCGAGTTGCCGGCGACGGTCGGCAACCGCGGCCAACGCCGATACCGGATTGTCAGGGTCGCCGGAATCCCCGGCATCGATTCCTGTCTGCATGACTGTCATCCTGCACGTCTCGGCCCTGACCGTCAACCAACGTTGACGGTCGGCGTTACCGGTTGCGACAGTGATCCTGCTCACGATCCTTTCGTTTAGGCAAGGTTATGCTAATTTTTCCCTCAGATTGTGACCGTCGTGAGGTTGCGTGGCGACGGTGTCGTGGTGCGCGTGGACGGCTCGTCCGGTGTCCTCCCAGCGCACCGGGGAGGCTGAGGAGTGCAGGTGGCAGTGGTGGGTTCGACGCAGAGTCAGCGGTCGGGGCGGGGCAAGACGTGGTTTGTCCGGGTGTCCGCAGTTGCCACGTTGACGGTGTTCTCGGCCGGCGCATTCACGTCGAACGGGTCGGCCGCCGTCCTGAGCCCGGCCCTGGCCCCGGTCCCCACGCCGGTCGCCAAGCAGACCACACCGCCGAAGGCGCCGGTACCCAAACCCGCCGAGACCTTCCAGGAGCGCATCGATCGGATCGCGGCGAGCCCGCGGTCACTGCTGCGGCCGCTGGATGAGAACCGCGGTCAGGCCACCGTGTGCGTGAGCGGCGAGTTCACCACGATGTCGGTGGTCTACGACTCGCTCTTCGAGTCACTTCTCCCCTCGTTGCCGCCACAGTTGCGGGCCAATGCCTACGCCGCCCGCGATGCCGCGCATCGGGATATGAAGCGGCTCAACGTTTCCACCCTGGCCATCTCCGACAACCCGATGGCGCTCGGCGCCGACACCGACGATCCGTCGCTGAAGTACCGCGGACCGATCTCGCAGTGGATGGTCATGCAGCTGTTGAAGATCAAGGACGGCCGGGAGGGTGAGGCCATTCCGGTCGGCAACATCACTCTCGCCCAGGCGGTTGAGACGGCCTGGCTGTACCTGTTCGCGACGGTGATCGCGCCGACGAAGTTCGCGCTGCAGTTGACGCCGTATCTGGGCAGCCCGCTGTCGTCGATCAGCGGTTTGGAGAGCTTCCAGGGGTACTTCACCTACAACACGATCCTGCAGATCGCGGTCCAGGGTGGGGCCCTCGGTGCGCAGTACGTCTATCAGGCCATCTCGAACATGGTGATGAACCAGTGCGTGGCTCGGGTGACCGAGGACCAGCGAGCCGAGGCCGGCCGTCCGAGCGAGGACGTCACCTACGACATCGACATCCCCACCGTCGTGCGAAGCGTGGCCAATCAGCTTTCGCTGGCCGACAACGAGACCTGTGATGCCGTGGGCAATGTCCCACTGAGCCGCATCGTGACCCGCACCCGCGACTACGTGCAGAGCACCGCGACCACCGAGGCACAGAAGGCGCAGATAGCGAACGAAACCGATGCGATCCTGGCGCGGATGAAGGCAACTCGGATTCCGCACAATCTGATTCCTGCCGATCCCGCTGACTTCACACAGCTCGAGGGCGCTGCCTCACTCTTGGGCAGCCTGATCCCCTACGTCGGTGGTGCACCACTGGACATCGTCATCGGCCTCAAGCACAACCTCGACCAGGGGGACAACCCGCTGGAGACGGTCAGTGTTGCCGACCTCACCGTCACCAAGTCGCTGACCGCCGCGTACTACTCGTACTACCTGTCGCTGTATCTGTTCACCACGGTGGGCGGTCTCGCCGAAGGTGAGATCTTCGGCAGTCCGACCGTCGGTTTCCTCTCCCCGACTCGGGCCATCGGCGCCGTCGCCGCGCTCCCGCTGACCTATGGACTTGTCAACTTCCACAACGTGATTCGCTCGATGTGCTTCACCGAGGACGACACCACCGGCACCGGGCGCGGCGCGCAGCTCAACCGCGACAACGCCACCTTGCCGTCGGCGAGCACGACGACGCCGACCGCCACCAGGCGTGCGGGCTCCCGTGCGAGCACGCCGTCGAGTACTCGGCCGTCGGGCACGCCGAACCGCGGCGCCGCGTCGACCACGACCACCCGGCAGCCGATACCCGGTCTGCCGATTCAGATTCCGGGGATCGGCTAACCACACCCCGAACCGACCGCGGTTGCGGCCCCACGCTCAGAAGGGTGGTGGTGCGCCGTCATCGGGAACGACGGGGTATCGCTTCTTGCGTCGTCTCGGGCGTGGCGGGTTCAACGGGTCGACGCCGTCGGTGATGCGGGCCCGGTTGCGTTCGCGTTCACGGCGTCGCCGTTCGTATTTCGCGGCGAGCCGATCCCGCTTGCTGGTCGGGATGACTCCCGGTTCCCGAGGTGTCGGTGGCGCCGCGGGTGGATCGGCGAACCGGTAACGGCGTAGCCCGCCGAAGAAGTCTTCGAGGGTTTCCGCCGGCCCCGGAATGTTGAGTCCTTCCGGGGTGGTGAAAATCGTGACCAGTCGGCCGTTCTCGTCGCGGTACTGGTCATCGAGCCACCGGGAGTGCGTTTTCTGCAGATGATGCCCACGGCACTTCGCGTTCAGCCCGTCGGGGGTGGTCTGCCCACCGCGGTCGGGGTGCTCGTGGTCGTACTCGTGTACGTGATCGCAGTCGCCGTCGAAGGCACTATCCCGGCAGGTGGGGATGACGCATTCGCCGTGGCGGATGCGGATGAATGTGTCCAATGCCGTCGACAGTCGGTACGGATCTGACGGCAACGCCGACGGGAGTTCGACGTCCTCGGGATCGACGCCCTTGGGCACCAGTCGTCGGATCGTGGTCGGGTATCGGCTGATCAGATCGAGGAACTGTTCGGGGATGACCGCGCCCTGCCCGACGAGGTAGCCGAGGTTGCCGCCGAGAGGCGTGTCGTCGGCCGAAACTGTTTCGGCAGAGCCTGATTCGGTGTCGGTGGGTGCGGTGTCCGCGCCGGTGGCCGCCGTTTCCTGTGCTCGGCGTTCCGCGTTCACCAACCACTCGATGGCGTCCTCGCTGGAGCGCGCGGTATCGCGGCGCAACCGCTGAATGAACTTCTGAGCGCCGGACAAGGGCGACTCACCGCATGAGTCGCCGCCGGTGTCGACGACGGCCGCATCGGGAGTGCCCTCGCCGTCAGAAGCGTTCACCTCAGGACTCTCCATACGCGACGACATCCGCGCCACGCCCACGTCGGCGTCCGACTCGGGCTCGGGCTCGGTGCGAGACTCGGGTTCTGGTGCCTGTTCCACGTCTGCAGTGTCCGCGTCAGAGGGACCGCTCTCGTCGAGTAGCGACATCTGTGCCGCACCCGCGTCGGCCTCCACGACCGGCTCAGGTGTGGGCATCGACTCGGGTTCCGGTTCCGGACGCCGTGACTGGACCACGGATTCGGTTGCACTGCTATCGGATTCGCTGTCGGCGGCCGCAGACTGCTCCTGCTCGTGCTGTTCTTGTTGTCGCTGGCGTTCCTCGATCGCCGCAGCGGTGGTCTCATCGGCAATCACGTGCAACACGATCTGCACATCCGGAATACAGCCCGGCTCCGGGATCACCGCGGAACAGTCCTCACGCCCGCACTCACACGCGAACTGCGTCCCCGACAACAACGAGTACATGGCATCGGCCTGACGTTGCCGCCGCGTCCGCGGATCCTTCCGGCAGGCACAATCGGCCAGGGCGGCGATCGTCTTCTCCGCGATCGTGATGTTCTCCGCGGACATGGTCCCGGTGATCTCCCCGGTCCCGTCGCCCTCGAAATGAGTGAACACAGCCCGCTTGTCCAGGTTCCGCTTCCGCGGTTCCCGGACAGCGTCCGGGGCGTGTTGGAAGACGATCTTGTCGACCATGTCCCGCAAACTCGTCGCCGGCCACTGCCCCTGGCGGCTGAACAACCGCTCGGCGATCGCCGCGTCCACCAGGGCGGTGTTCGGATGCAAGGCCGGTCCCGGATCGAGCAGGTTGGTGCGATCGATCAGGGTCCGGAACTGACTGTGGCTGATCCGGCCTTCGAGTAATGCCCGCCCCGTCTTGGGCAGGCGGGTGGCCATCACGATCGCCTCATCCACCAGCCTGCGGGTGGTCACCATTGCCAGATTCCGGGTCCGGGAGATGTGTTCGGCCGTGATCTGCGCGTACTCCGCCGACTCGTCCAACGGGCGGTCGGTCAGACACCTCACCACATACGCGGTGAAGTAGGAGTCCAGCCACGCCATATAGGAACGGCAGCGGTCCAGTTCGGTCATCGCGACCAGCACCTCGTTGATCGAATGCTGATCCAACCGATCCGGATCCACCCCGAACAGAAACGAGCTGGGTAGACCCGGCCACGGCGACGGCCCCTGCTTCAGCAACGCATCGCGCACATCCCCACGAATCCGCGCGCTCCATGGAATGCTGCTCACTCCTCGCCCCCTCGAACAAGATGACCGTCGAAGCTCTCTTCGATCTGACCATCATTGTAGAGACGGCCACCGACAAAACCGTTCGCTCGCAGGGCGGGCGACCATCGGTCACTCTAGGCTCGACTGCCATGGCGCAGAATGTGAAGCTCGTCCTGACCGGAGGCCGCGATCACGAGTACGAGTCCGCGGACCTGACCATCGAGAACGGCGGGGTGCTCAAAGTGGTCGAACCGAACGGGTACACGACCTACTAGGCGGCGGGCGAATGGCGCGTCGTCGGGCACACCAGCCTCACCTGAGGCGACGGAGCCGCGTCGCCTCACGTGAGGCTGACGTCGATTCCTTTCCCGGATTCGCGACATCGGATTATCCATGTGTTAACGTGCATCACGTGGCAAGGGTGAAGGTGACCTCGTTCGTCGACGACCTCGATGGCAAACCCCTCGGTGTCGACGATGCACGCAGTGTGATGTGGTCCTGGGCGGGCGTCGTCTACCGGCTCGATACCTCGAAGGTGAACCTCGCGAAGATCGAGGACGGACGGGTCCCGCTCGCCAAACTGCTCGCCGTCTCCACCCGCGTCGGGGGTCGACGTCACCCCACCGCGACACGCATCGATCCGCCCACCCGACGCCAATCCACCACGCCGGACCCGGCGCAGGTCCGGGAGTGGGCCACTGCGAACGGATACTCCGTCTCCGCCCGGGGTCGCCTACCTCGCAACGTCGTCGACGCGTACGACGCGGCGCACTGAGACCAACGCCGAGGTTCCTCGCCATAGGGGTCACCGACCGAGGTGAATGCTGGTGCGCGAGGGGGGACTTGAACCCCCACGTCCGTAGACACTGGAACCTAAATCCAGTGCGTCTGCCAATTCCGCCACTCGCGCGTGCTGCGAGCACAGCCTACCGTCTGCACTTCCCGCGAACCGCATCAGCCCGAGCGTCGGCGTCACCGTTGACGCAGATCACCCCGACCGCCCGGCAGAGCATCGGCGCAGGCCAGGTACCGTCGTAGGTATGTCTACGCAGTCCGGCCGTCGTCGTCACCGCCCCGCACTCCTGGTGCTCGCGGTCGCCGCGGCAATCGCCTGCCTGGGTTTGGCCTGGTGGCAGTGGGACACCTACGAGTCCGGCGGTGGCACTGAACAGAATCTCGGATACGCGCTGCAGTGGCCGGCCTTCGGGTTCGCCTTCGTCTGGGCGTACCGCCGCTTCGTGGTCCTCGAGAGCGATCCGGACGAGGCGCAGAAGATTGCCGAGAACAAGGCCGCGACCGAGATCCCCGAGGGCATCCTGCCCGAGCGTCCGACGATCCCCAGTGCGTCGACCCTGCAGCGCGACCGGGCCGACGACGACGATCCGTCGCTGCGCGAGTACAACCAATACCTGGCCGAACTCAACGCCGCCGACCACGCCCACGCCGCCCTGCGCGAGACCGTGCCGCCGGCCGATACCGACACATCCGAGAAGTGAGGATCCCATTTCAGTGAGCGACAAATCCGCGACCGACGTCGCACCAGCGGCCGCACCGATCGAGAAGGTCAAGGGAGCGCTCCTGCGGTACCGCATTCTCGCCTGGATCACCGGTCTGTGGTTGCTGCTACTCGTCGCAGAACTGATCCTCAAGTACGGATTCGACGTCGCCGCCCTCGACTTCGTCCCGATCGTGCACGGGTGGGTGTACTTCGTCTACCTCATCCTGGCGGTGGACCTGGCCATCAAGGTGCGCTGGCCGCTGGGCAAGATCCTGGTGACCGCCATCGCCGGCACCATCCCGTTCCTGTCCTTCTACGTCGAACACATCCGGACCAAGGAAGTGAAGGCGCAGTACGGGATAGGCGGCGAGACGCTGTAGAGATCAGTCGGCGGCCAGGCCTCGTAGCGCGGGAACCAACTGCGCCAACGCCTTTCCGCGATGGCTCAGTGAATCCTTCTCCTGCGCAGAGAGTTCCGCCGACGATCGGCCGGCCGCGACGGCGTCGTCGGGGATGAACAGCGGGTCGTAACCGAAGCCGTTGGCGCCCCTCGGGACACGCAGGATCGTGCCACGCCACTCCCCTCGCACCACGGTTTCGGAACCGTCGGGCGCGACGAGTGCACACGCGGAGACGAACGCGGCACCGCGACGCTCGTCGGGCACGTCACCGATCTGATTCAGCAGCAGGTCGTTGTTGGCGGCATCGTCGCCGTGGCGGCCGCTCCACCGCGCCGACAGCACCCCGGGCATCCCGTTGAGCGCATCCACCGACAGCCCCGAATCGTCGGCGAGACAGACCAGGCCGGTGGCCCGCGCCCCGGCACGTGCCTTGATCAGCGCGTTCTCCTCGAACGTGGCGCCCGTCTCGGGTTCTTCGGGGTAGTCGGGCACCGAGTCGAGTCCGATCACCTCGAGTCCTACGATCCCCGCCGCGTCGACGACCCGCTGCAGTTCGGCAAGCTTCTTGGCGTTGCGGCTCGCCAGCAGAATCCGATTCGCCATCAGGTCGGGAGCTCGCCCGGGTAGGGCTGTTCCAGCGCGATCCGCTGGGCCTCGAACAGCTTGGCCGTACCCACCTCGGCGATGTCGAGCAACTTCTCGAGGGTGGCCCGCGGGAAGGTCGCACCCTCGCCGGTGCCCTGCACCTCGACCAGCGTGCCGGCGTCGGTGGCGACCACATTCATGTCGACCTCGGCGCGGGAATCCTCCTCGTAGGGAAGGTCCAGACGCACCCGGCCGTCGACGACCCCGACGCTGACCGCGGCGATCATGCACGACAGTGGCTGCGGATCGCTGAGTTTGCCTGCTGCACCGAGCCAGGTGACCGCGTCGGCGAGGGCGACGTAGGCGCCGGTGATCGCCGCGGTGCGGGTACCGCCGTCGGCCTGCAGGACGTCGCAGTCGAGGGCGATGGTGTTCTCACCCAACGCGGCCAGGTCGATGCAGGCACGCAGGGAGCGTCCGATGAGCCGGCTGATCTCGTGCGTGCGGCCACCGATCTTGCCCTTGACTGATTCCCGGCGAGACCGTTCGTGGGTGGCCGCGGGCAGCATCGAATACTCCGCGGTGAGCCACCCCAGTCCCGACCCACGCCGCCACGGCGGCACGCCGACGGTGACGCTCGCGGTGCACATCACCCGGGTCTCGCCGAATTCCACGAGCACCGATCCAGCCGGATGGCTGGTGAATCCGCGGGTGATGGTGATCGGTCGGAGTTCGTCGTCGGCCCTGCCGTCAGCGCGTGTGGTCACCTCACCAACTGTAGACATCGCCGCAGACACCGACGACGCCCCCCACGCGCCGGCTCAGAAGTGGAAGATCTGGCCCTGCCGCACCAGCTCGACCGGTCCCGAGAACGTGCTCCGGGCCTCGGCGAGAATGGTTTCGGCGTCACACCACGGCGCGACGTGGGTGATCGCGAGCGTCTTCACGTTGGCCTTCGTCGCGGCCTCTCCCGCCTCGATACCCGACAGGTGCAGGTGTTCGGGACGGGTGGCCGGGTCATGGGTCCACGACGCCTCGCACAGGAACAGGTCCGCGTCCGTGGCGACGTCGATCAGTTCGTCGCACGGGCCGGTGTCACCGCTGAAGGCCACCACATGCCCGTCCGGTCCGGTGATCCGCATCCCATAGGTCTCCGGCGGGTGATCAACCGCGAGCGCCTGAATACGCAGGCCACCGAGGGTGATCTCCATCCCGTCGCTCCACTCGTGCACGTCGAAGGTGTCGCTGATGTCGTCGATCTCGCCCGGATATTCCGAGGACGCCGCACCGATGCGCGTCGCAACACCCGACGGGCCGTACAGCGGCGCCTTCTCCGGTGCGGGACCGGGTGGGGCGTAGCGACGCCACACCAGCATCGCGGGTAGATCGAGACAATGGTCGGCGTGCATGTGGCTGAGCACCACCGCGATGTTGTCGGGATCGGCCACCCTCATGAGTTCACCGAACACCCCGGGCCCGCAGTCGACAAGCACCGGCTGCTCACCCGGCGCGGCAAACAGGTACCCCGAGCAGGCCGCCCCCGGCCCGCCCACACTTCCCGAGCACCCGAGGACCGTGAGACGCATGTTCCTACCATGCCATGCGCGCATGGCATGGTGATCAGGTATCGGGCACAAGTCGGTTGCGGGCCGGCGAATCGGTGTCGACATTCCTCAGATGCGAGCCACCGCCCCGATGGTGGGACCGAGGAAACGGCTGGACAACTTGGCGAACGATTCGGGATCACCGGTCGCCTGGAAGACCCGCTCGGCCTCGCGATCGGAATGCGGGTGCAGCATGTCACCCTCGGTCAGGACCCGGAACAAATCCTTGGCCGTCTCCTCCGCACTCGACACCAGCGTGACCTCGTCACCCATCGCCAACTGGATCACCCCGGACAACAGCGGATAGTGCGTACACCCCAGGACGACGGTGTCGACGTCGGCCTCCTGCAGCGGTTCCAGATATCCCTGGGCCAGACCGAGGATCTGTCGCCCACTGGTGATGCCGCGTTCGACGAAGTCGACGAATCTCGGACAGGCGACCGCGGTGATCTGCGCGTCGCGGGCCGCGGCGAACGAATCCTGATACGCACGCGAGGCGATCGTGGCCTCGGTGCCGATCACCCCGATCCGCCCGGTCTTGGTGGCCACCACCGCACGTCGTACCGCGGGAAGCACGACCTCGACGACGGGGATCGGGGCATAGCGTTCCCGGGCGTCACGCAGGCACGCCGCCGACGCGGTGTTGCACGCGATGACGATGGCCTTGACGCCGCGCTCAGCGAGGTCGTCGCCGATCGCGAGAGCGTGTTTGCGGATCTGCGGAATGGTCTGCGGACCGTACGGGCCGTTGGCGGTGTCCCCGATGTAAACGATGTCCTCGTCGGGCAGCAGGTCGATGATCGCGCGGGCGACGGTGAGCCCGCCGACGCCGGAATCGAAGATGCCGATCGGAGCGTCGGGCGTCGATGATGCGGTTATGACGTCACCCCCGGTGTGGTCCCGGCACCACGATTCGGGCGTCGGCGGTCACGGTCGGCGAGGTACCAGGCGGCCACCACACCGCCGATGGCCCCGAACAGATGCCCCTGCCAGGACACCCCGAACGTGCCGGGGAACACTCCCCACAGCACCGAGCCGTAGACGAGGAAGAGACCGATACCCAGCAACACCTGCCAGAAGTCCCGGTTGAACAGGCCGCGCACGAGCAGGAAGGTCAGCCAGCCGAAGATGATCCCCGACGCACCGACGGTGATCGTGTACGGCGGCGCGATCAGCCACACCCCGAGTCCCGAGATCACCCACACGATGGCCGTCACGATCAGGAACCGCCGAGTCATCAGCACCAGGAAGCCGAGCACGATGCCCGGAATGAGGTTGGCCCACAGGTGTTCCCAATCGGCGTGCAGGAACGGGGCCCACAGGATGCCGTCGAGACCGTCGATCTGCCGCGGCTCGATACCCGCATCATCGAGTTGATAGCGGGTGGCCGCGTCGATGGCCTCGATGACCACCAGCAGGGCCACGATGGCCGCCATGACGATGGCCGATCGCTGCCACAGCGGTCGGCCTGCGCGTGGGGTCGCGGTCGGCGGTGTGACGGTCATGTCCTCCTCATTCACCGATTGCGGGCGGCCATCACAGGACTCACGCCCAGAGTTGCCCCTCGAGGGCCTGTTCGGCCTCCTCCAGGCTACCGTCGTACGCCCCGGTCGACAGATACTTCCATCCCGCGTCGGGGACGACGAACCCGATGTCGGCGCGTTCGCCCTTCTTGATGGCCTGCCGTGCGACGCCGCGCGCCGCCTGCAGGATCGCGCCGGTGGAGACGCCCGCGAAGATCCCCTCGGTGTCGATGAGTTCGCGCACCCGCGCCACCGCGTCGACACCCTGCACCGAGAACCGACGCGTCAGCACCGTGTCGTCGTACAACTCCGGGACGAAGCCCTCGTCGATGTTGCGCAGGCCGTAGACCTCGTCCCCGTAGCGGGGTTCGGCCGCCACGATCTGCACGCCCGGCACCCGCTCACGCAGATACCGCCCCACCCCCATGAGGGTTCCGGTGGTTCCCAGACCGGCGACGAAGTGGGTGATCTCGGGCAGATCGGCGAACAGTTCCGGACCGGTGCCCTCGTAGTGCGCGAGCCAATTGGCCTCGTTGCCGTACTGGTAGAGCATCACCCAGTCGTCGTGGTCGGCCGCGAGTTCCTTGGCCACCCGGACCGCGGTGTCCGAACCACCCGCGGCGGGCGAGGAGATGACCTGCGCACCGTACATCCGCAGCAGTGATCGACGTTCCCCCGAGGTGTTCTCCGGCATCACGCAGATCAGCTGATAGCCCTTGAGCTTCGCTGCCATCGCCAGCGAGATCCCGGTGTTTCCGCTCGTCGGCTCCAGGATCGTCGCGCCCGGCGTCAGCACACCGTCGCGTTCGGCCTGCTCGATCATGCGCAACGCCGGACGGTCCTTGATGGAACCGGTGGGATTGCGGTCCTCGAGTTTGGCCCACAATCGCACATGCGGGCCGTCGTCGGAGTCGTGCCACCGGGGCGAGAGCCGTTGCAGACCGATGAGCGGGGTGTTGCCGACCGAGGCGATCAGCGACTCGTAGCGCGCCACGCCTCAGCGTGCTCCGCCGGCCGGAAACCGCACTCCGGCTCCGCCGGCGACCGCGGGCAGGATGGTCACCTCGTCGCCGTCGTCGATCGACGTGTCGAGTCCGCCGGAGAAACGGACGTCCTCGTCGTTGACGTAGACGTTGACGAAACGGTGCAGCTTGCCGTCGGCGACGAGACGGTCGCGGATGCCGGGGTTGGCCGACTCCAGATTGTCGAACACCTCCGACAAGGTGGATCCGCTTGTGTCAACCCGCTTTTCACCACCGGTGTGGGTACGCAGGATCGTGGGGATGGAAACGGTGACGGCCATGATGTTCTTCAGCTCCTGATCTCGATCTCTTCTTCGGTGACCACCCCGTCGAGAATCCGGTAACTGCGCACCTGCGCGGTATCGGGCTCCCGGGTGGACACCAGGACGTAGTGGGCGTTCGGTTCACTCGCGTAGGAGATGTCGGTGCGGCTGGGATATGCCTCGGTCGCGGTGTGTGAGTGGTAGATGACCACCGGTTCCTCGTCATTGCGGTCCATCTCGCGCCACACCTTGAGCTGTTCGAGCGAATCGAATCGGTAGAAGGTGGGCGAGCGCTCCGCGTTGACCATGGGGATGAACCGCTGCGGGTCGTCGGAACCCTCGGGGCCGGCGATGACGCCGCACGCCTCGTCGGGGTGATCGGCGCGCGCGTGCGCGATCATCTGATCCACCAGGTCCCGACCGATCCTCAACACCGACTCGTCCTCCGCCGCGATCCTCCGGGCCCGCCCCGGCGGGCAGGCAATGTCCGCCGGACATCAACGACGCCGGCGACCGGGCTATTCCGTGCGACCACGAATCGACGGCCTCTCGACGTCACCGCGTGAGTCGATCACCCGTTCCGATCACCTCGCCGACCCGTCCTCCGAACGCATGTCATCCATCCGATCCACAAAGGGGGTTGACCTGCAGGGGCCCGTTGTAGCGTGTGCCTACCTCGATCTGCGGTGCCGGATTCTCACATCGACCACCGGCCTCGGGGACCACAGAAAAGGAGTGCCATTTCATGCAACGTGCCCAGCGTGTTGCCACTGCAGCCGTCGCGGCGGGTATCGCCGCCGCCCTCGCCCTGACCGGATGTTCGTCGGGCTCCGAGAGTGGTTCGTCGGGTTCGACGACGGCCACCTCGACGATCACCGATCCGGCCGCGTTGGTCAGTGCCGCCGCCGACTCGACCGCCGCCCTGACCGGCGCCCACCTGAACCTGGTGGTGACCGGGACCATCCCCAATCTGACCGCCAAGGCGGTCGAGGCCGACGTCACCACCAAGCCGCAGATGGCGGCCAAGGGCACCGCGACCGTGCTGCTCGGTACCACCGAGGTGAAGGCCCCGTTCGTCTACGTCGACGAGCATCTCTACGCCGATATCGGTGATGAGGGATTCGTGGACTACGGCGATGGCCGGTCCATCTACGACGTGTCGGTGGTACTGGATCCGGACAAGGGGCTGGCGAATCTTCTCCGGCAGATCCAGAACCCGACCAAGACCGGTGCGGCCGAGGTCGACGGGGTGCAGGCCACCCAGGTCACCGGCACCGTCGCGGCGATGACCCTGGCACCGCTGACCGGGGTCAACGTGACCGCCAATCAGAATGCGCAGGTCCCGATCACCGTGTGGATCACCGCCGACAATCAGCTCGCCCGGGTGGCCATCACGCCGGTCCCCAACTCGTCGATGACGATCACGCTGTCGAAGTGGAATGACACCGTCGAAGTGAGCAAGCCGTCGCAGATCGTGACGCCGAGCGCCTCGACACCGCCGAACCCGGCCGACGCCTCCCGCGTGCCGGCCTGACACCCACCCACGAAAGGCAGAAAGCCATGACCATTCGCAAGCGCTTCGTCGCCGCTGCGGCCGCAGTGGGCGCGGTGGGTGCGGCCGTCGTCGCCCCCGCCGCGCTGGAGACCGCACCGGCCCACGCGTACGGCAACTACTACGGCGCCATCGCGCTGAACATCTCCGACGGCACCGTCGGCCGCGCCTGGGATTACGACTCCTACGCCGAGGCCGACGCCGCTGCGCTCGGCGCGTGCGGGTACGGCTGCAAGGTCGTCGTCGACTTCGTCAACGGCTGCGGCGCGGTCGCCTCGTCGCCGGACTACTGGGGCTACGGACGCGGCTCGAGCCTCTACACCGCCCAGTCCAACGCGCTCTACGCCGCGGGCGGCGGGGAGATCTACACCTGGGTGTGCACCACCGGGCACGACTGACACTCCCCGACCCATCCAGCACTCGTGGTGCCGTCAGCGCAATGCCGACGGCACCACGTCTGCGTAGGCGGGAATGCCGGCCACCGGCCGCGCGGCGATCACCGCCTGCCAGACCGCATCGCGCGTCACCTCCGCCGCCACCTGGGCGACCTGGGTGAGCACGGCGGCCTCGGGGTTCATCCCCGGCGGGATGAGCGGCGACGGTTCCACCGGGCGGGCCCCGGTGGACACCGCGAAGATGGTGTCGCCGTCCAGCGGTGAATGCACCGGCACGATCGCGCGGGCCAGGCCGTCGTGCGCGGCCACCGCCATCCGTCGCAGAGACGCCGGGCTCAGTGCCGCATCGGTGGCCACCACGCCGATCGTCGTGTTGAGAACCGTTGCCTTGGAGGCGATGTCGGCCACCGCACCGATGTCCGCCGGAGTCGGTTGCCGCAGACCGAACCGCTCGAGATCGGCGACGCCGATGCCCCACGGCAATCCCGTTGCCGGATCGATCACCGTCCCGACCGGATTGGCCACGATCAGCGCACCGACCGTCACGCCGGCCGCCGGGCCCGCGTCGATGACCCGGCTCGCGGTACCCACACCACCCTTCAGGCCGCCGGCGCGGGCGCCGGTTCCGGCTCCGACACTTCCGATCGCGAAGCCCTGCGCCGCCGCGCGTGTCGCGGCCGCGCCGAATCCCGCGTCGGGACGACGATCCCAGCCGCCCACCGGGAGATCGAAGATCACCGCCGCCGGCACGATCGGCACGACGTGGCCGTGGATGTCCATCGGCAGTCCGACACCGGCACGTTCCAGCTCGGCCATCACGCCGTCGGCGGCGGCGAGCCCGTAGGCGCTGCCGCCGGTCAGCACGATCGCGTGGGCGACGGTCACCGTGTTGGACGGGTCGAGCAGGTCGGTCTCACGCGTCCCCGGCCCACCACCACGCACGTCCACCGCGGCCCGCGGGTCCGGACCGGCGATGCGGACGACCGTGGTCCCGGTGGCCCAGCCCGACCCGGGCCGATCGCCGGGCCGATCTCCGCCGACGACGACGTCGTCGTCGAGGCGATGATGATGGCCGACGGTGATCCCGGCGACGTCGGTGAGGCGATCTCCCCGACGGCTCACCGGCACGTCGCCGGGGCCACCGGCAGGGGCCGCGGCACTCACATCAACGACTCCACCAGGAGTTCCTGCATCACCGTGAGCCAGTGGTAGACGTCGAGATGCGCGGCGTGCGGATGGCCCTCGGGCAACTGATCCGGGGTGTCCTCGGAGATCCCCAGCATCGCGCCGAGCGCGAGTCGCACGTCGTTGAGTGCGGTCAGCCAGTCCAGCGCCTGCGCCTCGGTCAGTGCGATGTCGCCACCGCCGGGCGGGAGCGAATCGAGCAGGGTCTTGGCCGCGGCCATCTTCGCGTCGATGATCTTGGGTTCGTTGATGCTGCGCAGCGCCGCGTTGAGATCGCCGTTGACCATGTCGGCGGCCAGTTCGCGTTCCTGATCGGGCCGATGAAAGTCCGGCAGCAACCGGCCCAGGGTCACATCGCCCGGCGGCGCGGAATGCCCGGTCCGGATTCCGGTGAGCTCCGCGAGATCGTCGGTCGGTGCGCTCGACTCCCGCTCATGCAGGAGATCGATCATCGACGAGACCATCGAGGTGAGCAGCTCGACCTCGTTGCGGTCGAGGTTGGAACAGATCCGCATACGCGAACCACGACCCTGACGTTTCCAGGTGCGCACGTGTGATCCCGGCCGCGCTCAGCAGTCGCGCTGCATCGTGGCCCACAGGCCGGCCGCATGCAGCTTCCGGACGTCGGACTCGACCTTGTCGCGATCCCCGCTGGACACCACGGCCTTGCCCTCGGTGTGCACCTGCATCATCAGTTGATTGGCCCGGGATTCTGAGTAGCCGAAGATCTTCTGGAACACGAAGGTCACATAGCGCATCAGGTTGACCGGATCGTCCCAGACGATCGTCATCCAGGGCCGGTCGAGATCGGCGACGTTCTCGGCGACGGTCGGTTCCGCGACCGCCGCACCACCCGGAGTAGCCTCGTGCGCACGCAATACGTCAGGCGCCATACCTCCAAGGGTAAGGGATCACCACCGTGGACAACACCGCCCTGCTGACCGATCACTACGAGGTCACCATGGTCTCGGCTGCGCTGCGCCAGCCGATCGCCCATCGACAATGTGTCTTCGAGGTGTTCGCCAGGCGTCTGCCCGACGGCCGCCGGTTCGGTGTCGTCGCAGGCACCGGTCGCGTCCTCGACGAACTCGCCCGCTTCCGGTTCGGCGACGACGAGATCGCGGTCATCGAGAAGTTCTGCGACGCCGACACCGTCGCCTGGCTGCGCGACTACCGGTTCTCCGGCGACATCGACGGCTACCGCGAGGGCGAGCTGTACTTCCCGGGCTCGCCGATCCTCACCGTCCGCGCGAGCTTCGTCGAGGGAGTGCTCCTCGAGACCCTGATCCTGTCGATCCTCAACCACGACAGTGCGATCGCCTCCGCGGCGGCGCGCATGGTGAGCGCGGCAGGCAGCCGGCCGATCATCGAGATGGGATCCCGGCGCACCCATGAACGAGCCGCGGTGTCCTCGGCCCGCGCCGCCTACATCGCCGGCCTGTCGGCGACGTCGAATCTCGAGGCGGCACGGACCTACGGCGTGCCCAGCGCCGGCACGGCGGCGCACGCCTTCACCCTCGGATTCTCCGGCCCCGACGGACCCGACGAGAAGGCCGCGTTCGCCGCCCAGATCGAGGCGCTCGGCGTCGGCACCACCCTGCTGGTGGACACCTACGACATCACCCAGGGCGTCGCCAATGCGATCGCCGTCGCCGGTCCCGAACTCGGCGCGGTCCGCATCGATTCCGGCGACCTCGGTGTCCTGGCCCGCCAGGTCCGCGCGCAACTGGACTCGCTCGGCGCGACGAAGACCAAGATCGTCGTGTCCGGTGACCTCGACGAGTACGCCATCGCGTCGCTGCGGGCCGAGCCCGTCGACATCTACGGCGTCGGCACGTCGCTGGTCACCGGTTCCGGCGCACCGACGGCCGGCATGGTCTACAAACTCGTCGAGGTCGACGGCATCCCGGTGGCCAAACGGTCCAGCCACAAGGAATCGCAGGGCGGTGCCAAGACGGCGATCCGGATCGCCCGGCCCAGCGGGACGATCGTGGAGGAACTCGTCTATCGCACCGGCACACCCGCTCCCGCCGCCCCCGGACTGGTACCACGGGATCTGCAGATCCCCTTGGTCCGCGACGGCAAGCCGGTCGACGAGCTGCCGACGCTGACCGATTCCCGCGACCATCTCGCGCGGGGCCTGGTGAGTCTGCCCTGGGAGGGTCTCGGGTTGTCCCACGGCGATCCGGCCGTCCCGACCCGTTTCGTCCTCCCCACGCCGCCCGGGTGAGCCACACTCGCGTGTGAGCTCCGTCCGACGTCCGACCTCCAGCCCCGAGGAGAGCCATGTCCAGCCCGACCTCCGACACCGCCGCCGACGCCCTCATCATCGTCGACGTCCAGAACGATTTCTGCGAGGGTGGCGCACTGGGCGTGGCCGGTGGCAACGCCGTCGCCCAGGCGATCAACACCATCCTCGGCGAGTACTCGACGGTGGTGGCCACCCGCGACTACCACATCGATCCGGGCTCGCACTTCTCCGAGAAACCCGACTTCGTCGACTCGTGGCCACCGCATTGCCGCGTCGGCACCGACGGCGTCGCCTTCTCCCCCGGCCTGGACACCTCGACGGTCGCCGACGTCTTCTCCAAGGGCGAGTACTCGGCCGCCTACTCCGGCTTCGAGGGCGCCGACGACGACGGCGTGACCTTGGAACACTGGTTGCGCGACAAGGGCATCCAGTCCGTCGATGTGGTCGGGATCGCGACCGATCACTGTGTCCGGGCGACCGCCCTCGACGCCGCGAAGGCCGGTTTGCGCACCCGAGTGCTGCTGAACTTCACCGCCGCGGTGGCCGCCGACACGGCGGCCGCCGCGCTCGCGGAGATGCGGGCGGCGGGCGTCGAGGTGTCCGGCGACCTGCTCTACGGTGGCGCCCGATCCTGATCATCCATCCACAGCCCGCCGTCATCGACGTCCACCGCCGCGACACACCTGACAGACTCACTCATGCCTGAACTCCCCTCGGTGACCGATCTTCTCGACGCCGCCGTCACCGCCGTGTCCGGTGCCCGACGCGACGGGCAGGTGCGGATGGCCACCGCCGTCGATCACGCCATCGACGTCGGTGAACACCTGGCGGTGCAGGCCGGCACCGGCACCGGCAAATCCCTGGCCTATCTGGTCCCGGCGATCCGTCATGCCGTCGCCAGCGGGCACACCGTCATCGTCTCGACCGCCACGATCGCGCTGCAACGCCAACTCGTCGAACGCGACCTGCCGCGACTGGCCGACGCGCTGGCCGGTCCGCTCGGCCGGCGGCCCACCTTCGCGATCCTCAAGGGCCGCGCCAACTATCTGTGCCTGCACAAGATTCACGCGGGCACCGTCGAGGAGCCGGACACCGAACTGTTCGACGCGTTCGAACTGTCGCGGACCGGCCGCGAGGTGACCCGGCTGCGGGAATGGACCTCCGACACCGAGACCGGTGACCGCGACGACCTGACCCCCGGGGTCTCCGACCGCTCATGGCGGCAGGTGAGTGTGTCGGCTCGCGAATGCCTGGGGGCCGCGAACTGCTCGTATGCCGAGGACTGCTTCGCCGAACGCGCGCGGCGCGCCAGCGGCCAGGTCGACGTCGTGGTGACCAATCACGCGATGCTCGCCATCAATGCGATGAGCCCGGCCAACATCCTGCCCGAACACGACGTCGTGATCGTCGACGAGGCGCACGAGCTCGTCGACCGGATCACCGCCGTCAGCACCGCCGAGGTGTCGGCGGCGGCCGTGGCCAACCTGTCGCGCCGCGTCGGCAAACTCATCGACGAGGAGACCACCGACGCACTGCTCGGCGCCGGCGACCAGGTCGGTGCGCTGCTCGAGGAGTGTCCGCCGGGTGAGTGGACGCGACTGCCGGTGTCGGCGGGCACCATGCTGACCGCGTTGCGGGACCGCCTGTGGGCAGCCCGCTCGGCGATCGGGCCGGTGCGCGGCACCGGGATGAGCGGTGAGGACGCCGCCGCGCGGTCGGCGGCCCTGACCGGCCTCGACGACTTGCACGACACCATCGTCCGCCTGCTCGACACCTTCGGCGAACCCGACGTGGCCAAGCGGCGCGACGTGGTGTGGGTCGCGGCCGAACGGGTCGGACGGGGAGCGTCGGCGACGACACGTCCGGTGCTGCACATCGCCCCGCTGTCGGTGGGTGGTCTGCTGCGGGCCACGCTGTTCAGCACCGCGACCGTGATCCTGACGTCGGCGACCCTGACGATCGGCGGTTCCTTCGACGCCCTCGCCGCCACCTGGGGACTGCCGGCGGCCGGGCGCGGCGCCGACACCCCGGCCGCCGACGACATCGACGCAGGAAAGATCGACGCAGGCAAGATCGACGCCGGCAACATCAACGGCGGGGCATCGACCGGTTCGGCGCGGGAGGTCACCGCCACCGGGAAGACGGCGCCATCGGATTCCGGGCCGGTGCGATGGACCGGGATGGACGCCGGTTCACCGTTCGACTATCCGCGTTCGGCGATCCTCTACGTCGCCCGGCATCTGCCTCGACCCGGGCGTGACGGGCTCGCCCCGCGGACCCTGGACGAGATGGAGCAGCTCATCACCGCCGCCGGTGGACGCACCCTCGGACTGTTCTCGTCGATGCGCGCCGCCCGCGAGGCCGCCGACGCCATGACCGACCGCTGCTCGGTGCCGATCCTGTGTCAGGGTGACGACACCACCTCGACGCTGGTGCGGCGTTTCGCCGAGGATCCGGCGACCTGCCTGTTCGGGACGCTGTCACTATGGCAGGGGGTCGATGTCCCGGGCCCGTCGCTGAGTCTGGTGCTCATCGACCGCATCCCCTTCCCGCGGCCCGACGACCCGTTGTCGACCGCGCGGCAACGCGCCGTCGACGCCCGCGGTGGCAACGGCTTCCTCTCGGTCGCCGCCAACCATGCCGCACTGCTCCTCGCCCAGGGCGCCGGCCGGCTGCTGCGATCGGTGGACGACCGGGGTGTGGTCGCGGTGCTCGACTCGCGTCTGGCCACCGCGGGCTACGGCGGATACCTGGCCGCATCCCTGCCGCCGTTCTGGCGGACCACCGATCCGGCGGTGGTGCGTTCGGCACTCGGCAGGCTGACCGCGGTGCCCGTACGCTGATCTCCGGACGCACGGCCCGCAACCACGTCACAATGAGTTCAGGCGCGGTCGCCGGTGGGCGCGCCCAACACGGTGTTCAACAGCAACGACGCATCCGGCCGGAGTCGCGGCCTGCGTGAGAAGGGAGCCGCGAGTGATCGGCCGGATGGGCATCGACGACATCCAACCACTCGTATCGGCAGGCGCGAATCCGGGCAAAGCCGTTGTGGGCGAATTGGTTCCGGTCAGCGCCACGGCGTGGCGCGAAGGGCACGACGCCCTCGGCGCCACCCTGCGGATCGAAGGACCGAGACGACGCATCTTCGAGGTTCGGATGACGCCGTCGATCGAACCGGATCAGTTCAACGCGGCATTCGTCCCCGATCTCGAGGGCTTCTGGACGTTTCGTATCGAGGCGTGGAGCGACCCCTTCACCACCTGGAAGTCCGGCATCGTCAAGAAGATCGAGGCCGGCCAGGGCACCGTCGATCTGGCCAACGATCTGGAGATCGGCGCCCGGATTCTCGACGTCGCCCACGATCAGCTCCCACCGTCGGATCGCGTTCACCTCGAAGAGGCGATCTGGATGTTGCGCTCGGACGAACCGCAGATCGCGGCCCGGGTGCGCCCGGCGCTGTCGGAGAAGGTCGCGACGCTCCTGCACCGGAATCCGGTGCGCGAAATGGTCACCAAGAGTCGCAACCACCGCGTCTGGGTCGATCGTCGACGCGCCCTGTTCGGTTCGTGGTACGAGATGTTCCCGCGGTCGACGGGCGGCTGGGACAACGAGGGCAACCCGGTCCACGGCACGTTTCTGACCGCCGCGCAGGATCTGCCGCGGATCGCGGACATGGGTTTCGACGTCGTCTATCTGCCGCCGATCCACCCGATCGGCCACGTGAATCGCAAGGGCCCCAACAACACTCTGATCGCCGGTCCCGAGGACGTGGGTTCGCCGTGGGCAATCGGCTCCGCCGACGGCGGCCACGATGCGATCCACCCACAACTCGGCTCCACCGACGACTTCACCTACTTCATCGGACGTGCCCACGAACTGGGCATGGAGATCGCACTCGACCTGGCGTTGCAGTGTGCGCCCGATCATCCGTGGGCGATCGAGCATCCCGACTGGTTCACCGTCCTCCCGGACGGCACGATCGCCTATGCGGAGAATCCGCCTAAGAAGTATCAGGACATCTATCCGCTCAACTTCGACAATGATCGCGCCGGGATCTACGGTGCCATCCTGCGGGTGACGCTGCACTGGATTTCCTTGGGGGTCAAGATCTTCCGCGTCGACAATCCGCACACCAAACCGCCGAACTTCTGGGAATGGCTGATCATCGAGGTGAAGAAACGCCACCCCGAGGTACTCTTCCTGGCCGAGGCGTTCACCCGACCGGCCCGCCTCTACGGTCTGGGCCGTCTCGGCTTCACGCAGTCCTACACGTACTTCACCTGGAAGACCGCCAAGTGGGAGCTCGAGGAATTCGGCCGCGAGCAGGCCGCACGTGCCGACGAGGCGCGTCCCAACCTGTTCGTGAACACCCCCGACATCCTGCACGAGAGCCTGCAGCACGGTGGTCCCGGCATGTTCGCGTTGCGTGCCGCGCTCGCGGCGACGATGGCACCCACCTGGGGCGTCTATTCCGGGTATGAACTCTATGAGCACCGGGCGGTCCGCGAGGGCAGCGAGGAGTACCTCGACTCGGAGAAGTATCAACTGCGCCCCCGCGACTTCAAGGCGGCCTCGTCGCGCGGTGAGTCGCTGGAACCGTGGATCACCTCACTCAACGCGATCCGCCGTCGGCATCCGGCCCTGCAGCAGTTGCGCAACATCACCTTCCACAACGTCGACAACCCGGCACTGATCGCCTACTCGAAGATCGATGCCGTCTCGGGTGATCGCGTTCTGGTGGTGGTCAACCTCAATCCGTTCGGCACCGAGTCGTCCACCCTGTGGCTGGACATGCCCGCTCTCGGCTTCGACTGGCAGGACCATTTCCACGTCCGCGACGAGGTCACCGGCGACGAGTACACCTGGGGGCAGGCCAACTTCGTCCAACTCGTCCCGTCCCGGGCGGTCGCCCACATCCTCGCCTTGCCACCGCTCGATCATGCTGCCGCAGAACAACTCTCCTACCGGATTCGATGAGGACACCGTGACCCACACCCCGGAAGACCCGGACACCCCCACCACCGAACCGGCGACGGGTACCAACGCCTCCCCCGCCTGCGGCCTGCCCGACCCGTTCGCCTCCGATCACGATCTGAACCGACTCGACACGCTGACGCACCCGGATCCGCATGCGTTCCTCGGCGCCCACGACACGGGCACCGGATTCACCATCCTGCGCACGTTGCGGCCGAACGCGGAGTCGGTGACCGCGATCATCGGTGGTGTCGAATACCCGATGACGGCACAGACCGATGACCTGTTCGTGGTGGCGGTGCCGATCGAGGGCCTCATCGACTACCGGTATCGCATCGACTACCCCGACGGCGCGGGCGGCACGAACCAGTTCGTCGTCGCCGACGGATACCGTTTTCTGCCCAGCATCGGCGAGACCGACACCTATCTGTTCGGTGAGGGCCGGCACGAGGAACTGTGGACGATCCTCGGGGCCCGGCACGCGTCGTACACGACGCCCGACGGCGAGGTGACCGGAACCGCGTTCACCGTCTGGGCGCCCAACGCGCACGGTATCGCCGTGATCGGCGACTTCGACTGGACCGGACGCACCGCGCCGATGAGATCGCTGGGCAGCAGCGGTATCTGGGAGGTCTTCCTGCCCGACGTCGGTGAGGGCACCCAGTACAAGTTCCGGATTCACGGCGCCGACGGGGTGATCCGGGAGAAGGCCGACCCGATGGCACAGGGCACCAACGTGCCGCCCGCGACCGCCTCGGTGGTGACCCGGTCGTACCACACGTGGACCGACGACGAGTGGATCGCCCGGCGCGCGGCGTCGTCACCGAACAGCGAACCGATGAGCGTGTACGAGGTGCATCTCGCCTCCTGGCGTGAGGGTCTGAGTTACCGCGAGCTCGCCGATCAGCTCGGTGACTATCTGATCGAGAAGGGCTTCACCCACGTCGAGTTCCTCCCGGTCGCCGAGCATCCCTTCGGCGGTTCGTGGGGCTATCAGGTCACCTCGTACTATGCGCCGACCGCCCGATTCGGTACGCCCGACGATTTCCGCTACCTGGTGGATCATCTGCACTCGCTGGGGATCGGGGTCATCGTCGACTGGGTGCCGGCCCATTTCCCGAAGGACGAGTGGGCCCTCGCGCGGTTCGACGGCACCGCCCTCTACGAGAACGCCGACCCCATGCGGGGTGAGCAACTCGACTGGGGCACCTTGATTTTCGACTTCGGGCGGTACGAGGTCCGCAACTTCCTGGTGGCCAACGCCCTGTTCTGGTTCGCCGAGTTCCACATCGACGGCCTGCGGGTGGATGCGGTCGCATCGATGCTGTATCTCGACTATTCGCGCCCGGCGGGTGGCTGGCGACCCAACATCTACGGTGGACGCGAGAACCTCGAGGCGGTGCAGTTCCTCCAGGAGACCAATGCCACCGTGGCCAAACACTTCCCGGGTGTGGTCACCATCGCCGAGGAGTCGACGGCGTGGCCGGGGGTGACCCGGATGACCGATCTCGGCGGCCTGGGGTTCAGCCTGAAATGGAACATGGGGTGGATGCACGACACCCTGGGCTATCTGGGACGCGACCAGGTGCACCGCAGTTTCCATCACCACGAGATCACCTTCTCGATGATGTATGCGTGGAGCGAGAATTTCGTGCTGCCGCTGTCGCACGACGAAGTGGTCCACGGCAAGGGCACGCTGTGGAGCCGGATGCCGGGGAATTCGTTCACCAAGGCCGCCGGTGTGCGCGTGTTCCTGGCCTACCAGTGGTCGCATCCCGGTAAACAACTGCTGTTCATGGGACAGGAGTTCGGCCAGACCGGCGAGTGGTCGGAGGACCGCAGCCTGGATTGGCAGCAGATGACCGGATGGGAGGGCGAGTTGCATTCGGGTATCTCGGCGCTGGTCACCGATCTCAACCGCATCTACAAGGCGACCCCGGCCCTCTACAGCAAGGACACCGAACCGTCAGGGTATGAGTGGATCGACGCGAACGACACCGCCAACAACGTCATCAGCTTTCTCCGATACGGCTCGGACGGATCGGTGGTGGCGTGCCTGTTCAACTTCTCCGGCTCCGACCGCAGCAACTACCGGGTGGGCCTGCCGGTGGCCGGTGAGTGGGTCGAGGTGCTCAACACCGATTCGGCGGCGTACGAGGGTTCGGGCCAGGGCAACCTCGGTTCGGTCGTCACCGACGACACCCCGTGGCATGGCCGAGAGGTGTCGGCGCCGGTGATGTTGCCCGCCAACTCGGCGATCTGGTTGGCGCCGGCGGCCGCCGACTGACCCCGGGCACACCCCTATGAGGTAGCTCACACCCGGCGCCCACCGCGCTCGGCTGGTGCCAGAAACCCTGATGGCACAACCTGTTTCGTGACCGCTGTCGGCGCCGTTCCGGGTGAACGGCTGCCGACATGCGCGCGAACGGCCGATGGCCGTTAGGGTGATCTCGCCCCGCATCCACCTCGGTTGCGGGACGGAGACCGTTGGGGGAATCTCGTGACACATTCGCAGGGTGACAGGGCTTCGAAGGGTGACAGGGCGTCGCAGGGCGACAAGTCGGCGACGGCACGCAAGTGGGCGGGACCGGCGATCACCGTGGTGGCCGGCGCCGTGGTGGTCGCCTCCATCGTCGGGGTCAACGTCGCGACGCCGGACACCGGCACCGACACGGCCGCCTCCGAGACATCGACGGCCACATCCGCCTCGGCCACCTCGGCCACGGAGACATCGGCTACGGAGACATCGGCATCACCGACGTCCGGTACGCCGACACCCGCCCCGGCCACCGAATCGGCCACCCGCGCCTTCACCGCAAGCCTGCAGGCCGATCCCGCCGTGTCGAAAACCCTTGTCCTCCTTGGCGATGCGACCGGCTCCGATCCCAACGGATGGGCCCCGCAACTCGGCACCGCGATCGCGACCACCTTCGACAAGGGGGTGGCCACCAAGTTCTGGGATGAGTCGACCTCGTCATACGGACCGATGATCGGACTCGGCAACGGACCGAACGGCAAGGTCGGGTTCTGGAACGGCAGTGCCGCCGGACTCACCGCCGCCTACGCGGTGGACCACCTCGACGGCCTGATCGCACCCGATGTCACTCCCGACCTGATCATGCTCGACTTCGGCCACACCGAGAACACGTCGGCGCCGCTCGCACCGCAACTCCAGCCGCTCATCGACGCACTCCGGGCGAAGTACCCGAACGCGAAACTCGTGGCGTTCAAGCAGAATCCGCAGTCCGACGGATCGACCGCCGGCCAGCTCGAGGGATTCGCCGCGGCCATGGACGCCCAGGGCATCCAGGTGATCGATGTCTACTCCGCATTCCCCACCGACGAGGCACAGCTCGACGCGCTGCTGTCCGACGGCGTGTATCCCAACGCCGAGGGCCAGAAGATCTGGGCCACAACGGTCCTGAACGCCTTCGGCCTGTCCGGTTCGTGACCGGCGGCGGGTGTCGACGACACCCGCCGGAACTCACGCCAGGCCGGCCGCCACCGCCATCGCGTGCAGCGCGGCGCCCCAGTTGTAGACGGTTCCCCAGGTGAACATGTAGAGCACCCCGTTGGCCATCGGACCGGCGATGGTGGCGATGGTGTCGGGGTCGAGCGCGAGATCTCCGAGCATGGGATTTCCTTTCGGTGGTGACCGGTCCGGCGACCGCAGGGCCGGCGGCGTGACTGAGCGGGCCGGCGGCGTGACTGAGCGGGCCGTCGGCGACGGAGATTCACGAATTCAGTTCGGTGGCAAGCCAATCGACGGTGTGCATACCGAACAGCTCGGTGCCCCACTTGTACATGTCGGTGATGAAGGTGTCGATGCCGCACTGCAGCCCGTAGTACTGCGCATCGGCTCCCTGGGCGGCGTAGCGCGACACCAGTTTCTTCGAGTCGGAGGCCGGGGTCACCACCATGAACGAGTCGTCACTGGCACAGGAGGTCACCAGCATCTTGCCGCGTGGTGCGTCGCCGTATCCGAGGTTGTTCTGCGCGTATACCCGCTGGAAGGCCGGAATGTCGGCCGGTGACCGATTTCCGTTGAACAGCAATCGCATCGGCAGGAACGGCGCCATGAAGTAGGCATAGGTCTGGCAACTCGCCCGGTAGTAGTCGGCCAGCGCACGCCCGGCCGGATTGAGATGACTGTTCATCCGCATCTCGGGATACTGCGCTTCCAGCCCGAGCAGGGTGGCCATCACGAAACCGGACCCGAGTGCGCCGTCGGCGAACGTGATGAAGTTCTTCTGGTCGGCGGCCAGGGCCTCGACCATCGTCGCCTTCAGGTTGATCTCCGGCGCATAGTGATTCGCGTACTCTGCGGCGAAGGCACCCCCGACACCACCGCCGGCGACCCCGAAGATCCCCACCGGCTTGGCCGGGTTCAACCCGGCGGCCCCGACGTGGTACGCCGCGCGCAGCCCGTTGAGCAGGGCCATTCCCGCGTACCGGCCGGCAAAGACGCCATGCGGCTTCGGGTCGGCATCGTTGCCGATGTCGGAGATCACCACCGCCAGACCGCGATTCCACATCAACGCGAGCGGACCGAGCGCCGACCACGCCGACGCGTCGCCGTAGGCACCGCCGCTCCACTGGGTCGACGGATGACATTTCGGCCCGACCGAGTCGTTGGCCTCCTGGTAGGCGACCACCGAGCGGGTGCTGTTGGGGCGGCCGTCCTCCGGGATCATCACGACGCCGGTGGAGATCACCTTGCGGCCGCGGACGTCCTCGGTGACGTACATGATCTTCCACGCGGCGATGTTGCCGGGCCGATATCCGGTGAACAGAACGTCGAATCGTTTGGCCTTCAACAACGTTCCGGGTGCGGCCCCCGCCGGGATGGGCGGCTCGGCGTAGAACGGGTCGTCGGCCAGCAGTCCGACGAAGTTCTCCTCGGTGGTCGCGGCACGACCGTCGCGGATCGTGCCCAGCGTGAACCCACTGAAGACCTCGGAGGCCTTCGGGACATCGAGGGGTACCGAACCGTCGTAGGTGGGCGGTGCCGGGTCGGCCCATGCGGTGGTGGGCACGGTCAATGCCATCGCCGCGATCACCAGAACGCCGCTCACCAGCAGCCGCACGACCCGCGCCGTGATCTTCCCGATCCCACGTGTCCCGCTGTCGGACACCGTGGACCCATGCCGATGCGTCATCGACAGCCCCCTCCCCAGAGAAATCCCCCCACACACACCGCAATCGGCGATGCGATAGCCGAAACTTACCGGCGAGTAGCCTGAGGAACAACTGAGAGCACTGTGGATTCCGTCACACGAACGCGACGAGCGGACCTGTGATCATGACAGGCCGATCAGTACAGGCCCGATCAGTACAGGCCCGATCAGTACAGGGCGCTGGCCAGTTTGCGACGGGCGGCGACCACGAAGGGCTCCGCGGGATCGAAGAGCTCGAACAACTCCAGCAGGCGCGTCCGCGCGCGGGTACGGTCGTCGCCGGCCGTCCTCCGGACGACGTCGATGATGCGATCGAAGGCCGCCTCGGGCTGCTGCGCGAGCAGCAGCACGTCGGCGGCCGCGAGCTGCGCGTCGACGTCGCCGGGTGCGGCGTTGTCGACGATCGACGGGTCGTGTGCCTGCGCCCGGAGCACGAACTCGAGATTGCGTGCGGCCGAGGCTGCTTCGATGTTGTGGGGCTCGGCCGCCGCGATGGCGCGGTAATCGGCCAGCGCGCCGTCGAAGTCGCCGGCGTTGAGCTTGTCCTCGGCGGCCTCCATCCGGGGATCGGTCGCCTCGGCCTCCGCACCCGCCGCCCCGGTCAGCGCGTCGCCGACCTGGGTGAGGATGTCGTCGAGCCAGGCAGCGATCTCCTGCTCGCTGCGCACCCCGTTGAACGCCGACACCGGCTGCCCGGCCGCGATGGCCACCACCATCGGAATCGACTGTGCCCGAAAGGCCTGCGCGATCCGCGGATTCGCGTCCACGTCCACCTTGGCCAGCACCCAGCGACCGCCCGACGATGCGGCCATCCGTTCCAGTACCGGGGAGAGCTGCTTACACGGCTGACACCACTCGGCCCACAGATCGACGACCACCAGTTGCCGGGTCGAGCGTTCGAGGACCTCGGTCTCGAACGTCTCCTCGGTGATGTCGACGACGGCGGCGCCACCGTGCGGCGCGGCGGGCTGCCCGCCCTCGGCGGGCCGGGTGGGCCGTTGCGCCGCAGCGCGTTGGGCCTCGGCTCGTTCCTTGAGGGCCGACAGGTCGACGGCGCCGGCCATGGCGACGGTGGCGGCGGCCTGCTGTGCTGCGGCTGCCTGCGCTCGGGAAGAAGGTCTGCTCACGTCTCCAGTGTGTCATGTCGGCGTCGACTCCCGACCGGCTGCGGGGCCGACACCACGCCCGCGGCCCACGCCGCGAAGGCGAGCGCGAAAAGTACCGGCATCAGTCCCACGCGCAGGGAGGTGACGCCACCGATGGCCCCCACAATGGCGGGCCCCGCCAGCATGCCGAGGTACCCGCAGCCGACCACCGTCGAGATCGCCCGACCGCCGGCCCGGGTCGTCAGGTTTCCGGCGGCGGTGAAGATCTGTGGGATCAGCCCGGCCAGCCCGATACCGAACACCGCCCACCCGAGGATCGCGATGATCGCCGAGGGCGCGCCCTCTCCACTCGGTATCAACGCGATCAGCATGCCGATCGCGCCGATCACCGCTCCCCATCGGACCACCGCCACCGGGCCCACCCGGGCCGCGATCGGGTCGATGACGAAACGCGCCACCATCATCGCCGCGCTGAATCCCGCGAACGCGATCGCCCCGATCGCCTCGCGCGTCCCGAAGGTCTCCACGACGTGCAGGGCACTCCAGTCATAGGCGGTGCCCTCGGCGAGCATCGCGGCGAACGCCACGGCGGCCAGGAGTATCAGCCGCCGCAGGTCGAGTTCGCGCCACCACCGCCGTGACGCATCCTCGTGCGACGCGTCGGGCGCCGACGACTCCGCCATCCCGACGTCACGTCCCACCAGGCCCGCCGACGCGAATGCGACGACGACCAACCCGAGCGCACCGAGCACGGCGACGGTGACGGCCACCGGCCAATCCATCCACAGACCCACCGCGACCACACCGGAACCGAGCAGACCGCCGACGGAGAAGAATCCGTGGAAGGCCGACATGATCGGCCTGCGGTAGGCACGTTCGACCTGTACGGCCTGGGCATTCATCGACACATCGAGCGAACCGTTGGTGAAGCCGAACACCGCCAGCGCCAGGGCCAACCACCCGGGCGTGGTGGCGAGGACCGGTCCGAGCATCGCGCCGCACAGCACGATCGCGGCGACGAGTGTGGTCGGCCGCGATCCGATCCGGTCGATGAGACGACCGCACACCTGCATACCGACGAAGGCGGTGGCACCGACCAGGAGCAGCATCGCGCCCAGCTGCCCGTGCGAGGTCCCGGTGTGCTCGGTGATCACCGGGATGTGCGCGACCCAGAGGGCGGCGAGGAAGCCGTTGAGGCCGAAGATCGTGGCGACCGCCGCGCGCGCCCGCGTCAGACGGTGCATTCCTCAATCATCCAGGTGCGCCCGGACCCGCGTGACCTTGCCCGCGAGCTCACCCTCGGTGTGACCGGCCCGGATATCGGCCTTGAGGACCAGTCCGACGCGGGGCGCGAGTGCCGCGACGGCATCGGTGGCCTGCTTGACCACCGCCATCACCTCGTCCCAGTCACCTTCGAGGTAGGTGAACATCGCGGTGGTCTGATGGGGCAACCCCGACGCGCGCACCACCCGGACGGCCTCGGCGACGGCCGCACTCATCCCGCCGTCGGCGTCGACGGCGTCACCTCCGGACGGCGAGATGCTGAACGCGACGATCACCGGCGGATTCCTCTCAGGCCGCGAGTTCGGCGGCGGGATTCTGCTCGACCGACAGTTCGGCGAGATGGCCGTTGCGGGCGGCCCACCACTCGAACACCAGGGTGCCGAACGGCGGGATGCTCGACGCCAGGGCCAGGGCGGTGACCTTGAGGCTCCACTTCAGCGAGAGCGCGGTCACCAGGGAGATCGCCACGAACACGACGAAGACGATGCCGTGCGTCATCCCCGGTACCGCGACCGCTTCGGTATGCCCGAGCACCCACTTGAAGAACATCGCGACGAGCAGCGCCGCCCAGGTGATCGCCTCCAGGATCGCGACGAAGCGGAAGCGTTTGGCGGGTGTGGACAGATCGAAGATACGCGTCATGGAATCCATTGTGCCGAAGACCGGACAGGTCTACGACATCTCGTAGTAGGGGTGTGCGATGGGCCGTGACCGGCGCCACGGCCCATCGCCGGATGTCATGTCAGGCCTTGGGCACCCGGATGATCAGCGCGTCACCCTGCCCGCCCGCACCGCACAATGCCGCCGCGCCGACGCCACCACCGCGGCGCTGCAGTTCCAACGCCAGATGCAGGGCGATGCGGGCACCGGAGGTTCCGATCGGGTGGCCGACGGCGATGGCACCACCGTTGACATTGACGATCGTGGGATCGACGCCGAGCGCCTTGGTCGAGGCCAGCCCGACAGCCGCGAAGGCCTCGTTGATCTCGATGAGGTCGAGGTCGGCGGGGGTGATGCCGGCCCGGTCGCAGGCCTTGGTGATGGCATTGGCCGGCTGCAGCTGCAGCGACGAGTCGGGGCCGGCGACCACACCATGCGGGCCGATCTCGGCCAACCACTCGACGCCGAGCTCGGCGGCCTTGGCCTTGCTCATCACGATCACCGCGGCCGCACCGTCGGAGATCTGCGAGGAGTTACCGGCGGTGATGGTGCCGTCCTTGCGGAACGCGGGCCGCAGACCACCCAGCGACTCGGCGGTGGTGTTGGCGCGAATCCCCTCGTCCTCCGCGAACTCGATCGGGTCACCCTTGCGCTGCGGGATCGAGACGGGAACCACCTCGTCACCGAAGAGCCCGTCCTTCCACGCCGCGGCCGCCCGCTGATGACTGACGGCGGCGAACTCGTCCTGCTCGGCGCGGGTGAACCCGTTCGTGTCATTGCCCTGCTCGGTCAGCGCACCCATCGGCTGATCGGTGAACGCATCGAAGAGTCCGTCGTAGGCCAGGTGGTCGACGAGTTCGGTGCTGCCGTACTTGAAGCCGCTGCGGCTGCCGGGCAGCAGGTGCGGGGCCTGGGTCATCGACTCCTGACCACCGGCCACCACGACGTCGAACTCACCCGCCCGGATGAGCTGATCGGCCAGCGCGATCGAGTCGATACCCGACAGGCACATCTTGTTGATGGTCAGCGCCGGGACGTCCCAGCCGATGCCGGCCTTGACCGAGGTCTGACGCGCGGGCATCTGCCCGGCGCCGGCGGTGAGGACCTGCCCCATGATGACGTAGTCGACCGCCGAGGCCGGGACCTTCGCGCGCTCGAGCGCCGCCCGGATGGCGATCGCGCCGAGGTCGACCGCACTGAAATCCTTCAGCGAGCCGAGCATCCGACCGAACGGGGTGCGCGCACCGGCAACGATGACCGAGGCGTGATCTGACGTCGTGGACATGGAGGGACCTCCCACACAGGGCGACCGCGGCGCCTACCGAGCGGTCGGTGAAGTAATTTTGCCCCCTCAACGCTACCGTTAGGCCATGAGCGCATCAGCAGCTGACCCCACCCCCGGATCGCCGACCTCGGTGATCGCCGACCTCGTCGTCGCCATCGATCACGTCGGCATCGCCGTCGCCGATCTCGACGACGCCAAGCAGTGGTACGCCGATCACCTCGGCTTCGTCACCCTGCACGAGGAGACCAACGACGAGCAGGGCGTGCGGGAGGCGATGATCGGTCCGGCCGGAACCGAGGGCGCGGTGATCCAGCTGCTGGCCCCGCTGACGCCGGAATCGACGATCGCGAAGTTCCTCGACCGCAACGGCCCCGGCCTGCAGCAGCTCGCCGTGCGGGTCACCGACGTCGACGCCGTGATGACCCGGCTCACCGACGCCGGCGTGCGCGTCCTGTACCCCGCGGCCCGCCGCGGCACCGCCGATTCCCGGATCAACTTCGTCCATCCCAAGGATGCCGGCGGGGTGCTCCTCGAACTGGTCGAGCCGGCCGCGTCGTCGTCGCACTGACACGCCACCGGGCACCTCACGACACATGACGGGCACCGACCGGGGCCCGCGGATCCGGCGGGACATTCGTCGGGTCGGTCCGGTCGGTGGCCTCCGTTAGACTGAGCCGCATGGCAGCTCCCGCCCCCAGGCAGCAATTACCCTTTGCGGTCGTGATGCGCGGCTATGACCGTGAGCAGGTCGCAGATCGATTGCGGCGCATCGACGCCGACATGCGGGTCCTGGCCGCCGACCGCGATGCGGCCACTGCCAACGCACGCGAACTGGCCGCCCACCTGGCTGACGCGCGCGACGAGATCGAGATGCTCCGGCGCGAGGTCGACAAACTCTCGGTCCCCCCGACGACGGTCCAGGGGATGAGTGAGCGACTGTCGCGGATGCTGCAGCTGGCCTCCGACGAGGCCTCCGAGATGCGCGCCGACGCCGGCGCCGAGGCCGCCGAGACGGTGTCGGTGGCCCGGCAGGAGGCCGCCGAAACCCAGCAGAACGCCGCCACCGAGGCCGACCGCATCCTCGCCGACGCGCGGGCCAAGGCGGCCAAGATCGTCGGCGACGCCGACACGTACTCCGCCGACACCCGCAACGAGGCCGACAAGGTCCTCGCGACCGCGACGGCCGACGCCGAACAGGCCGCCCGGGACCGGGCCGCGAGGGCCGCGGCGATGGAATCCGAACACGAATCCACCATGTCCGCCGCACGCGACGAGGCCCAACGCATCGTCGCCAAGGCGCAGGCCGAGTCCGAGGAACTCACCCTGCGCACCGGCCAGACGCTGCAGCGCGAGCGGGAAAGCCACGACGCCGACCTCGCCGACCAACGGGCGCGCGCCGATCAACTGGCCGCCGACATCGAGACCACCGCCCGCGACATCGCCGCCGAACGCGTGGCCCGCTCACGCGACCTGGGCACCCGGACCACCGCGGCACGCGACGAGATCCTCGGCGAACTCGCCCGGATCGCCGACCGGCTGGCCGAATTGCCCGGCCAGTTGTCCACCGAGGTCGACGCCGAGCTGACCACCGCGTCGGCCGACAGCGACGTCGAGTTGCTCAACCGCCGGCTCTCCGACGCCGCGCAGGTGCACGTCGGCAAGCACGCGTCCTGAACTCACGCGTCCTGAACTCGGCGGTCCCCCGGCTCAGAACAACCGGAACTCGGTACTCTCGGCACCCCGCAACTCGTCGTAATCCAAGACGACGCAACGGATTCCACGATCCTGCGCGAGGGTCCTGGCCTGCGGCTTGATCTGTTGCGCGGCGAACACCCCACTCACCGGGGCCAGGGTCGCATCCCGGTTGAGCAGTTCGAGGTAACGGGTCAGCTGCTCGACGCCGTCGATCTCGCCGCGTCGTTTGATCTCCACCGCGACCGTCGATCCGTCGGCGTCGCGGCACAGGATGTCGACCGGACCGATCGCGGTCATGTACTCCCGGCGGATCAAGGTGTAGCCCGGCCCGAGGGTGTCCACATGCTCGGCGAGCAACTCCTGCAGATGCGCCTCCACCCCGTCCTTCACCAGGCCCGGGTCGACGCCGAGTTCATGCGACGAATCGTGGTCGATCGACGCGAGGGTGATCCGCAGTTCCTCGCCCGCCTTGTTGGCGACGACCCAGTACGCCTCGACGTGATCGTGGGCGTCGGCGACCTCGTCGGGAACCTGCGCCTCGGTGAGCCAGCACGGCGGACTCATCCAGTTCAGCGGCTTGTAGGCGCGATCGTCGGCATGCACGCTCACCGATCCGTCGGACTTGATCAGCAACAACCGCCGGGCCATCGGCAGGTGGGCCGTCAACCGGCCGACGTAATCCACTTGGCATTCCGCGATCACCAGACGCACACCCGGCAGCTTAAGGCATGCGCCTCGGCACTTCGGTCAGTGACCTGCCGGGTGTCGGGCGAACTCAGACCTCGTTGTCGCGGTACCGCTCGAGCTGGAACTCCTCGGCGTCGCGTACGGCGGCGACCATCGTCGAATGCACATGGGGCAAGGTCGGATCGAGGCCCCGAAGTTGTTCCGGCGCATTGAGATCGGGAACGACAAAGTCATCGCGGTGGGCGGCGACGCTGGCCCGGACCACGCCGTCGGGATCGACCAGCATCGCCCGCTGCCCCCGCGTCGCGGTGGTGTGGCGAACGCTGAGCAGCATGGTGCGCGCCACCGGGTCGATCACCCCGACCCGGGAGATCTCGATGATCGCGACGTCGAAATCGTCGATGTCGTTCTCGATCCGGCGCAGCGCCCGCTCGGCACCGGCGAACGTCAGGTCGCCCTGCAACTCATAGATCCGCACCCGATCACGGCAGGTGCGCAGGAAACTGCGATCGATCTCGGGCCACTCAGTTCCGACCTCGAACTCGGCGGCGGTGGAGACCGAGCGGATCGACACCCGGCTCTCGCGCGTCACGTTGAACATGTGCAGGCCCAGGTCACGTGACAGGTGACGGCAGGTGTCCACGCCACGCACGCTGTTCCCGTGCTCGTCGAGGCGCGGCGAGTACACCCCGATGCCGAGCTGTCCGGGCAGCACGGCCAGGATGCCGCCACCCACGCCACTCTTGGCGGGCAACCCCACCGAGGTCACCCAGTCACCGGCGCCGTCGTACATCCCGCAAGTGGTCATCACGCTGAGCAACCGCTGGGCGACCTCGTTGCTGATGACGCGGCGTCCGGTCCGCGGATTGTCCCCGCCGCCGGCAATGGTGGCCCCGATGACCGACAGATCATCGGCGGTCACCCGGATCGAGCATTGCCGGAAGTACAGGTCGAGTGCGGCGTCGGGATCGGTGTCGACCATGCCGAAGCTGTCGAGCATGTAGACGATCGCGCGATTGCGCGAGCCGGTCGCCGATTCGGAGGCGTAGACCTGCTCGTCCATCGTCAACCGCCGCCCGGCACAGGCCGAGTAGAACTCGACGACCTCGCCGAAGACCGTGTCGACCGCGTTCTCCGGCAGTTCCCGCACCGGCGGCAGCAGCAACGACGCGGCCAGGATCGCACCGGCGTTGATCATCGGGTTCCGGGGTCGCCGGCGCGCATCCACACTGATCTCGTTGAACGCCTCCCCCGACGGCTCCACACCGATCTTCGCGTCAACGGCCGCCATGTCGAGTCGCGACAACGCCATCGCATAGGTCAGCGGTTTGGAGACCGACTGGATGGTGAATTCCACGCCGACATCACCGAGGGAGTACGTGTTGCCGTCGTGCATACACATCGACAACGCGTAGCCGTCCGGGTCGACGGCGGCGAGTTCGGGGATGTAGTCGGCGACCGCACCGGAACGATCGGGTGCGCAGTCGGCCATGATGTGGCGCAGATAGCCATCGACGTGTGAGATCGGCACGTCAAGAAATCTATGGCATCACCGTCTCGATGCCACCACCTCACCCGAGGTGAACGTCGACGCCGTCGCTGAACCGGTAGGGGTTGGCGGCCAGCAGCCCACCGAATCGCCTTCGCAGGCGCGAGATCTCGGCGCGCACCGTGATGGTTCGGTCGTCGACCCCGAACAGACTCGTCGACAACGCCGCGGCGCTCAGCCCGCCGGGGTGTGCGGCCAGGACGCGCAGGATCTCATCGTGACGCGGTGACGGCCGATGGGTCCAGCTGCCCGCGGCCCCGGAGACGCGGATGAGGGTGCCCGCGTCGTCGGAGTCGATGGACACCCGGGTCCGCCGCGACGGCCGGTCGGCGTCGGCGACGCGGATCAGCCATCCGCCGGGAAGGGGCTCGACGTCGCACTCACCGAGGTCGGTGAGGTGGGTCCGGCCAGGGTGCAACTGCCGCGGGATGGTCAGCCGCGAGCGCGGCGCCACCGACTCGACGGCCGCCACCCAGCCGTCGGTGTCGACGGCGATGGCCGGTCCCGCCGTCCGCGCCAGGATGGGTGCGGCCACCGAACGCAGTTGATCGAGGACCCGGCGGTGGTGATCACGCAGCTGCGATTCGGCCAGCCGCGCCACCGTGTCGACCAGCGCCAGCGTCGTCGGGTGGATCGTCGCGGCCGGGCCGCTGACGTCGACGACACCCAGGACCGACCCGGTCCGCGGATTGCGGATCGGGGCACCCGCGCAGGTCCAGGTGTGATGCGTGCGCACGAAGTGTTCGGCGGAGAACACCTGCACCGCCCGGCCGGACTGCAAGGCGGTGCCGATGGCGTTGGTGCCGACGGCGTCCTCGGCCCAGCACGCCCCCTCGACGAATCCGAGCCGGTCGGCGCGATGCAGGACGCGGTTGGCGCCGCTGCGCCACAGCACGTGGCCGTGTGCGTCGGCGACCACCAGGATGTTGTCGCCGTCGGCGATCACCGCGTCGAGTCCGCGGGTGAGTTCGTCGAGGACCGCGTGCAGGCCCGACTCGCTGCGACGGGACGCGACCTCGGCGGTGCCGATGCGATTGCGCAGTGAGCCGTGGTCGGGGTCGACGCCGGCGTCGAGCACCCGATCCCAGGAGTCGCTGATCACCTGGCGCGGCCGGGCCGGCGGCTTGTCGCCGGCCATCGCCGCGTCGTAGACGGCGTGCAGGACGGCGGCGAACTGCCGCGGATCGTCGCCGGCGGCGACCGCGGGTTCGAGTCCGGCTGGTGTTGAGGTGGCCACGACCACGATTGTGCTCCCGGTCACATCCCGCTGGCAAAGGGCCACCGGCGTTGCAGGGGGTTGCAGCCACCTGCCACCGGCCCGCAACGGGCTGCAACCCTTGCCCGCACCCACCGCCGGGGCGTGTGCTGTGGATCACATGAGCACCGAGATTTCCTCCCACTCACACGAAAGGGGCATCACCCATGACCCAGACACTCGAACCCGATCTGGCGCACACCACCGACGAGGCACCACAGGACCGGGCGCAGGCCTGGCTCGCACGATTCGAGACCGCGCTCGCCGCGCGCGACATCGCCGCGGTGACGTCGCTGTTCGCCACCGACAGCTTCTGGCGTGACCTCGTGTCGTTCACCTGGAACCTCAAGACCGTCGAGGGCCGTGAGCAGATCGCCGAGATGCTCACCGAACGCCTCGACGACACCGACCCGAGCGGCTTGCGCACCAGCGAACCGGCCACCGACGACGACGGCGTCGTGTCGGCCTTCATCGAGTTCGAGACGGCCACCGGTCGTGGCGTCGGACATCTGCGACTGCGTCGCGACGAACACAGCGGCGAGGACCAGGCCTGGACCCTGCTCACCACGCTGCAGGAACTCAAGGGATACGAAGAGCGCTCCGGCGCCACCCGCGTCATGGGAGCGGTGCACGGTTCGGACCCCGACACACGGTCGTGGGCCGAGCGCAAGGCCGACGAGGACGCCTCGCTCGGACGCAGCACCCAGCCGTACGTCCTCGTCGTCGGCGGTGGACAGGGCGGCATCGCGCTCGGTGCGCGGCTGCGTCAACTGGGCGTTCCGTCGATCGTCATCGACCGCCACGATCGGCCCGGCGATCAGTGGCGGGGACGCTACAAGTCGCTGTGCCTGCACGACCCGGTGTGGTACGACCATCTGCCGTATCTCCCCTTCCCGGAGAACTGGCCGGTGTTCGCACCCAAGGACAAGATCGGTGACTGGCTGGAGTTCTACACGCGCGTCATGGAGGTGCCCTACTGGAGCAGGACGACCTGCGAGTCGGCGACCTACGACGAGAAGAGCGGGAAGTGGACCGTCGAGATCGATCGCGACGGTGAGCATCTGACCCTGCATCCCGATCAGTTGGTGCTGGCCACCGGGATGTCCGGCAAGGCCAACGTGCCCACCTTCGCCGGCCAGGACGTCTTCGCCGGAGAGCAGCATCACTCCAGCCGACATCCGGGACCCGACGGGTTCATCGGCAAGAAGGTCGTGGTGATCGGCGCCAACAACTCCGCCCACGACATCTGTAAAGCATTGGTGGACAACGGAATCGACACGACCATGGTGCAGCGTTCGTCGACCCACATCGTCAAGTCGGATTCGCTGATGGAGATCGGCCTCGGCGCGCTCTACAGCGAGCAGGCCGTCGCCGGCGGGATGACGACGAAGAAGGCCGATCTGACCTTCGCGTCACTGCCGTACCGCATCATGCACGAGTTCCAGATCCCGCTCTACGACCAGATCCGCGAACGCGACAAGGAGTTCTACGCCCGCCTCGAGGCCGCCGGATTCGACCTGGACTTCGGCGACGACGACTCCGGGTTGTTCATGAAGTACCTGCGACGCGGCTCGGGCTACTACATCGACGTCGGCGCCTGCGACCTCGTCGCCGACGGCACCATCAAGCTCGCCCACGGCGACATCGATCACCTCACCGAGAACAGCGTCGTCCTCGCCGACGGCACCGAGTTGCCCGCCGACGTCGTCGTCTACGCCACCGGATACGGATCGATGAACGGCTGGGCGGCGGATCTGATGGGCCAGGAGATCGCCGACCGCGTCGGCAAGGTGTGGGGTCTGGGATCGGACACCACCAAGGACCCCGGGCCGTGGGAGGGCGAGCAGCGCAACATGTGGAAGCCGACCCAGCAGCCCGGCCTCTGGTTCCACGGCGGCAACCTGCACCAGTCGCGGCACTATTCGCTCTACCTCGCCCTGCAGCTCAAGGCGCGGTTCGAGGGCATCGACACACCCGTGTACGGCCTGCAGGAGGTCCATCACCTCAGCTGAGTGCCGGGCCGAGGCGGCGGCGCCGGGATCGTGTATCGATCCCGGCGCCGCCGGCGTCGGGGTGCATTCGCACCCACTCGGTGGCTGGCCATGTTGTCCATCGGGACACGACCTCCTCGACACTTCGGCCATGGGCACGGTTCGCACCCGGAGCGCACAGTGATGCCAGTCACCCGATCACGCGAGTCCTACCTCGTCTGAATCCGGCGGGTGCGATCCGACGATGGGAGCCGCCCGTGCCCACCCGCACCCGACTGCTGGTCGCCTACCTCGCCACCCCCGGCGGCGCCGACGCCCTGTCGCTCGGCATCGATCTCGCACGCGCGCTGCACGGCGAACTCGACATCGCCATGGTCCTCCCACCGATGGGCCCCATCGAGCAGGTGGCCGCGCCCGGCAACGCCGATTACACCCGGTTCGTCGATGACCGGGCGGCGACGTGGTTGGCCGAGGCCACCGCCACCATCCCCGACGACATCGTCGCCGAAGCCCGAATCGCACTGTACGACAACGTTGCCGAGGGCCTGGTCACCGAGGCACAGCAGACCGGATGCGCGGCCATCGTGGTCGGCGGCTCCGGCGGCGGGATCGCCGGTCGCCACTCCCTGGGCTCGGTGGTCAACGATCTGCTGCACTCGTCTCCGGTACCTGTCGTCCTCACGCCGCGCGGCGCCGCCTCGAACGCCCCGCACACCCTGCGCCGCATCACCTGCGCGATCGGTCGCCGACCGGGAAGCACCGCCCTGTTCACCGCCGGCCTCGACCTGTGCGAACGCACCGGACTTCCGCTGCGCCTGGTGTCGCTGGTGACCGGAGACGACGATGCGCTGCCGTGGCGTCGTGACGACACCGACCCCGCCGTCCGGGCCGCCGCCGGCGAACTCCTCGACGGCCTCGTCGACGACGCACACACCCGCCTCGGCGCCGACCATCAGATCGCCTCCGCGGTGGTCGCCGCGAAGACGACGGAGACCGCCGTCATCTCCCTCGACTGGGACGACGGCGACATCGTGCTCGTCGGCTCCAGCCGACTCGCCCAGCCGCTGCGTCTGTTCCTCGGAACCACCGCGGCCAAGATGCTTCGTGCGCTGTCGGTCCCGATGATCGTCGTGCCCACGAGCACTTGAGCGCCGACGGCATCTCCCCGGCCGACCGGACCACCCGCCCTCGACTCCCCCGCCCTCGACCCGGAGCGCACACATGACGTCACAACCCACACCGCCGAACGCACCCACCGGGGTGCCGACGCCCATCGGTGAGATCCCCGTCGACAAGGGCCTCGCCGCCGGCAAGGTCGGCGTGCTCTCCGGCGCAATCCTCGGGATATCCACCGTCGCACCGGGTTACACCCTGACCGCGAGCATCGGACTGATCGTGGCGGCCGTCGGGCTCAAGATGCCCGCGATCTTCATCGCCGGGTTCATCCCGATGTTCCTCACCGCCTACGCCTACCGCGAACTCAATTCCGACACTCCCGACTGCGGGGCATCGTTCACCTGGTCGACGAAGGCCTTCGGGCCGTACGTCGGGTGGATGTGCGGTTGGGGCATGGTGGTCGCGACCATCATCGTGCTGTCGAACCTCGCCGCGATCGGTGTGCAGTTCTTCTACCTGATCATCGCCCAGATCGCCGACCGCCCGTCGATCGCCGACCTCGGCACCAACAAGCTGGTCAACATCGTGACCACACTCGTGCTGCTCGCGGCGGCCACGTGGATTTCGATGCGGGGCATCTCGACCAGTGAACGCATCCAGTACGTCCTCGTCGGCTTCCAGCTCATCGTCCTGTTCGCCTTCGCGATCATCGCCCTGGTGAAGGTCGCGGCCGGCGACGCACCCGCGGGCCTGTCCTTCGACATCGACTGGTTCAACCCGTTCACCGGACTGACGATCTCCGCCTTCGCGGTCGGACTCACGGGATCGATCTTCGCGTTCTGGGGCTGGGATACGTGTCTGACACTCGGCGAGGAATGCAAGGACCCCAAACGCACGCCGGGCCGTGCGGGAGTGCTGTGCGTGCTGTCGATCCTGTTGACCTATCTCCTGGTCGCCGTCGCTGTGATGATGTACGCCGGAGTGGGTGCCGAGGGGCTCGGACTGGGCAACGAGGCCAACGCCGAGAACGTCTTCGGCGCGCTGGCCACACCTGTCCTCGGGCGGTGGGGCGGCCTGATGTTGTTCGCGGCCATCCTGGTGTCGTCGCTGGCCAGTTTGCAGACGACGTTCCTGCCGGTGGCGCGGACGATGCTCGCGATGGGCTCCTACGGCGCGTTCCCGAAGAAGGTCGCCGAGATCCATCCCCGGTTCCTGTCACCGTCGTTCGCGGCACTCGTCGCCGGCATCGTGACGGCCATCTTCTACACCGTGGTGACGATCCTGTCCGAACGCACCCTGATCGACACGATCGCCGCCCTGGGCATCATGATCTGCTGGTACTACGGCATCACCGCCTTCGCGTGCGTGTGGTATTTCCGGCATGAACTGTTCACCTCGGCACACAACGTGATCTACCGCTTCCTGTGCCCGTTCCTCGGCGGCCTCGCGTTGATCATCGTCTTCCTGATCTCCGTGGGCGAAAGCATGAACCCCGACAACGGCAGCGGCGCTTCCATATTCGGGATCGGGCTGGTCTTCTACATCGGGTTCGGCCTGTTGATCGTCGGGGTGTTCGTGATGCTCTACCTCCGGGCACGGCACCCGGCCTTCTTCCGTGGGGAGACGCTTCCGCGGTCCACGCCCACGTCGACGGCGCCCTCTTCGGTGTCGTGACTCACCGTCGGCGAGCGTGCCGATGTCCGGATGGACAGGCCTCGTCAGTGAGAACATCGTTGGGGACACACATCGACAGATCGCCGACATATCGCCGAGGGAGCCGACATGCCCACGCCACGTACGCTGCTTGCCGCCTATCTACCGACACCGGGTGGTGAAGACGCCCTCGGGCTCGGCGTGCAGTTGGCGCGGTCCTTTCACGCAGACCTCGACGTCTGCATGGTGTTGCCGCCCACACCCGATGGTGCCGACGTCGAGACGGCGGCGCGCCTCGATTCGCAGGCAGCGGAATGGTTGTCCGACGCGGCCGCCCGCGTCCCCGACGATGTGGTCGCCGAGGCTCACATCGCCTTCCACGACCACGCCGCCGAAGGCCTCGTCGTCGAATCCCATCGCACCGGGTCCGCGGCCATCATCGTCGGCGGCTCGGGCGGCGGCATTCGGGGCCGCAACTCCCTGGGATCGGTCGTCAACGATCTGATGCACGTCTCCACCACCCCGGTCGTCGTCGCACCACTCGGCGCACGCGAATCCGCCTCGCCCATCACCCGCATCACGGCCGCCGTCGGTCGTCGTAGCGGCGCCACCCCACTGCTGCGCGCGGTGATCGACGGTTGCGAACGCACCGGATTTCCGCTGCGCCTCATCTCGTTGCTGACGCCCGACGGTATCGGCGGCCAGGCCGGAGACCTCGAGACCGCGGAGAAGGCTGCCGCCGAGCATCTCGCCGAACTGGTCGAGACCGCGAAACAGGCGTTGGGTGCCGACTACGACATCACTTCGGCGGTCGTCACCGGCGATGACGTCGAGGACGCCGCCGGCAAGGTCGGCTGGCACGGCGGCGACATCGTCTTCGTCGGATCCAGTCGCCTCGCCCAACCGCTTCAGCTCTTCCTCGGCGCGACCGCCGCGAAGATGCTCCGCACGCTCGAAACCGTCCCGATGGTCGTCGTGCCGAAAGACGCCTGACGCGCTCGGTTCTCGTCGACGCGGTGCGTGTGTGCTCGCGCGGTCAGTGCACTGAGCGCGCGAACGTGGGGACGCCGCGCGAACGTGGAGGCACCGCGTGAAGGCCGGCGTGGCGCGGGTGCTGTTCGTCGACGCGGTGCCTGCATGCTCACGCGGTCAGTGCAATGAGCGCGCGTAGACGGGCTCGCCGCGCGAACGTGGAGGACCCGCGCGAAGGCCGGCGTGGCGCGGGTGCTGTTCGTCGACGCGGTGTCTGCATGCTCACGCGGTCAGTGCAATGAGCGCGCGTAGACGGGCTCGCCGCGCGAACGTGGAGGACCCGCGCGAAGGCCGGCGTGGCGCGGGTGCTGTTCGTCGACGCGGTGCCTGCATGCTCACGCGCTCGGTGCACTGAGAGCGTGAACGTGGGGACGCCGCGGGACCGAGCAGCGCCCGCGTGAACACGACCGGTGGATGCGCGAAAAAGGGCCGGGAATGCGGTGATGCCCCGCGAAACCCGAAGGTTTCGCGGGGCATCCCGGAATGATAGTTCGGCGGTGTCCTACTCTCCCACACCGATCAGAGTGCAGTACCATTGGCGCTGGTGGGCTTAGCTTCCGGGTTCGGAATGGGACCGGGCGTTTCCCCACCGCTATAGCCGCCGAAACACTATGAAATTAGCCGATACATCCCGTCATGGGACGCACCCCTGTTTTTGGGGGCACACGGGGGCGGAGCCCCTGTGCGATGTGCTATTTCAGAAGTACATAGTGGATGCGAAACATTTTATTGTGAGTTAAAGAAATGTTGTTGTAAGTCCTCGGCCGATTAGTACCAGTCACCTACACCTGTTACCAGGCTTCCAGTTCTGGCCTATCAACCCCATGGTCTGTAGGGGGCCTTA